>JBARAD010000076.1:0-68917 GCA_049791675.1 Chryseosolibacter sp. | reverse complement strand
GCCACATCAGACCGGTTTCCGCTTATATAACCGGTATTTACACTTTAAACTTTTATCAATAGCTTATGACGTTTTTGAAAGAATCTGAAAGAAAGTTCTCTATGAAGAAGTTATGCTCCACAATGCTGGCAGTCTTGCTGATGGCGCTGGTCGTCCAGGCTGCCTCCGCCCAACCTGCAAAGAAAGTATCCTGGAAAAAAGTGAAGGTTCTGGTTTACACCAAAAACGGAAAAGGCTATGTGCACAAGAACATACCGAGTGCCGTAAAAGCCATTCAGAAACTGGGAAGCGAGAAGGGATTTCATGTCGATGTCTCCGAGGATCCCGCAGTTTTTACAGAAGAAAATCTGAAACAATACAGATTTCTCGTTTTTCCCAGCACGAACAACGATGTATTCGATACGGATGCGCAACGGGTGATCTTCCGCCGTTACATCGAAGCGGGTGGTGGGTTTGTAGGACTGCATTCCGTGACCGGAACAGAACGCAACTGGACGTGGTTCAAGATGATGGTCGGTGGAAGTTTTGCCTGGCATGCGAAGTTTCAGCCTTTCAGTATCAAGGTCATCGACAAAGACCATCCATCGATGGAAGGAGTGCCTGCAGTATGGACCAAAGAAGATGAATGTTACTTTACGCAGGAAATGTATCCCGGCATAAACGTACTGATGGCCCACGACATCAGCTCCGTAAAGGGAAATGAAGCAGACACTGAGAAGATCAAAACACTGAGCGTTCAATTTCCCCATTACTATCCCGCTGTTTGGACGCAGGATTTCGACGGCGGTACAATCTGGGTCACGACACTCGGCCACCAGGATCAGGATTACGAAGACCCTGTATACCTCAATCACATCTTTCAGGGGATGACCTACGTTGCCGGCAAGGTGGGAAAAATCGATTTCTCCAGATCCTACGCGACATCGCGTGATATGCCCCTTCCCTGATGAACGATATCGCTAGCCTGAATTCAGGCAAGCTGTATTTTTAATGTCCGACAGCGCTGAATAGCGACCGGGTTTTCGACAGTCAGCGTACTTCGAACACCGCGATAATTTGAAAACCGATTTACTCACATAAGCTCCAAGCATGCAAATCCAGGAACAAACCTTACTGACCAAAACCGGCAACTACCGGTGGACCGTCTGTACACTTTTATTTCTCGCAACAACCATCAACTATGTTGACCGGCAGATCCTCTCCCTGGTGAAGCCGATCCTCGATGTGGAACTGGGATGGACGAACGAACAATTCGGAATTGTGAACGCTGTATTTCAGGGGACGTATGGTTTCGGTCTGTTGTTCTTTGGATGGTTTGTTGACCGTTACGGCTCCAAGGTCGGGTATGCGGTCTCGATTGTTGCGTGGAGTCTTGCGGCCATGGGCCATTCCGTTGTTTCTACCGTCACCGGATTCATGGTTGCACGTGCCGCCCTCGGCGTGAGTGAAGGCGGGAACTTCCCTTCCGCAATCAAGGCCACCGCGCAGTGGTTTCCGAAACGTGAACGCGCCTACGCAACCAGTATCTTCAACGCAGGCACCAACGTGGGGGCTATACTGGCGCCGGCCATCGTTCCCTGGATTGCGTATTCCTATGGCTGGGAAATGGCCTTCGTCTTCGCCGGCATCGCCGGATTGCTTTGGTTGTTCCTGTGGATCCCGCTCTATGACAGGCCCGAAAAATCAAAAAGACTCGGCGCCGCGGAAAGGGAATACATTGAAAGCGACCGCGAAGAGGCCAATGAAACACAGCAGGTTTCCTGGCTCCGGTTGCTGCGTTATCGCCAGACGTGGTCGTTCATCGTCGCCAAATTTATGACCGATCCTGTATGGTGGTTCTTCCTCATCTGGCTGCCCGATTATTTCAAAAAGACAAGGGGCCTGGACATCAAGGAAAGCTGGATCCACCTTGTGACCATCTATGTGATCGTTACCATCCTGAGTATTTTCGGAGGCTGGGTCATCGGTTACCTCAACAAGACGGGGTGGACCATTACCCGTGCGCGCAAGACCGGGATGTTTGTTTTCGCCCTGTGTGTGATCCCCATATTCCTCGTGGCTCAGTTGGGTGAGTGGGGTGCCGTCCTCCTCATTGGCCTGGCGGGGGCTGCCCACCAGGCGTGGTCGGCGAACCTCTATACCACCGTTTCAGACATGTTCCCGAAAAAAGCAGTTGCCTCCGTCATCGGTATCGGCGGCATGGCAGGTGCAACGGGTGGGATGCTGTTCCCTGTTTTCTCCGGAAGGCTGCTGGATAACTTCACGGCGGCCGGAAATGTAACCGCCGGCTATACCGTGCTGTTCACCATCTGCGCGTTCGCCTACGTGCTGACATTTGTCATCCATCATTTCCTCGCACCGAAATTTGAGTCGTTCCAGCTGAAATAGATCCATCCATTGTTCAACCAAAAGGCCGGTAACCCCGGCCTTTTTTGTTTGGCCTGATAACTTAGCCACATTTCTCCAAAAATTCGCACCTTTGCAGCTCTACCAATTGACTCAATAGACAGTGTCTGACCGTTACAACCAGCGCGGGGTATCCGCTTCAAAGGAAGATGTTCACCAGGCCATCAGCAAACTGGACAAAGGACTGTTCCCCAAAGCCTTTTGCAAGATCGTGCCCGACCACCTCGGCAATGACCCTGATTATTGCACGGTGATGCACGCCGACGGCGCAGGAACGAAATCTTCCCTGGCCTACATCTACTGGAAGGAAACAGGAGATTTGTCAGTCTGGAAAGGGATCGCACAGGATGCCCTCATCATGAATATCGATGATCTCCTCTGTGTGGGCGCCACAGAAAATATTCTGCTCTCCTCAACCATCGGCAGAAACAAAAACCATATTCCGGGCGAGGTGATCTCCGCCATTATCAATGGAACAGAAGAATTACTGGAATTGCTGCGGCATTACGGATTGAATATTTTCAGCACCGGAGGAGAAACCGCCGACCTCGGCGATCTCGTGCGCACGATCGCAGTGGACAGCACCGTCGTCTGCAGGATGAAAAAGCGCGACGTGATTGACAACGCTCGCATCCAAAGCGGCGACGTGATCGTTGGACTCGCATCCTTCGGCAAGGCAACCTATGAAGATCATTACAATGGGGGCATGGGCAGCAACGGATTGACGTCCGCAAGGCACGATGTATTCTCCAATCGCTATGCCGCTAAATACCCGGAGTCGTTCGATGAAAAAGTTCCGCAAGACCTCGTGTACTCCGGAAGTTACAATGTAACGGATAGCCTGCATGGCGTAGACGTGAATGTGGGCAAACTGGTCTTATCTCCGACACGTACCTACGCGCCCATCATCGTCAGGATCCTGCAAACACTTCGGAAAGAAATACACGGCGCGGTGCATTGCAGCGGTGGCGCCCAGACGAAAGTGCTGCACTTCATCGAAAACCTCCATGTGATCAAAGACAATCTTTTTGACCCTCCACCACTCTTCAGGCTTATCCAGGAACAAAGCGGAACAGACTGGAAAGAGATGTATAAGGTCTTTAACATGGGCCACCGCATGGAGCTCTACGTACCTGAAAAACATGCAGCAGAAATTATTTCCATCTCGAAAGAATTTGGCGTCGATGCGAAGATCGTCGGCAGGGTTGAAAACGCGGATGCAAAAAAGGTTACACTGAAAACCGGATTTGGCGAATTTATTTACGGTTAACTTTTTTGAATCCTCCCCCGGAAATCCTACATTAATAGTATCTCCCCTGCCTGTTATTCAACGCGTTATCGAAATCAGATTTAGCGCCCACACCTGATCATTTCTTTTGGCATTCCATTTGCCTTACTGCCGGTAAGAAGGAAGATCCTTCGATTTTTAACCCCAGGTGAAATGAAAACAGCAACTCAATTTTTGCCGCTGATGATCGCACTGTTCGTCGTCAGCATAGCAGGTAATGTAAATGCGCAGGGAAGGGGTCATCACAATGGAAATGAACGAAGCCGCGCAGGTAATCACGAAAAAGATCATCACAAGGATTGGAAGCATGATCGCAAAGAAGGTAGCCATCATCGCGATTACGATCATCGCCATGACAGGGGCTATAGTCACAATCATGACCGGCGACACGAACATCATCCCGCTGTGCACCATCGACATGAACATCGTCATGCGCCTGTGGTTGTGAGACATTATCATCCGCGTCCACGCTACATCTACTATCGCGACTACGATGTGTATCATGATCTGGACCGCAACGTTTACATCAGCTACTCCGGAAGAAACTGGTCAGTAAGTGCCAGCCTCCCGGTAGTCCTGCATCGCGTAGACGTTCACCGGGCCGTGAGGATGGAGGTAGATTACGACCAGGATGACTTTCCGCGATATCTGGAGAGAAGCCGGCCTGCTTACAGAAGGATTTATACAGGTTCTTAATTCCGAAGGTTGATTTGATTGTTAAGGGACGTGAGCATTCGCGTCCCTTTTTCTTTTGAAACATGTTGGTAAACCGTCGCGGGTTCAGAACACATCATTTTTTACCGCCTCCGCCAGGATATTCAAAAACTTTCCTTTCTTGTATCCGGTTTACAAAAAAACATGATGCGTCTTACCAAAACCGGTTTTCTAATGCTGGCGTTTTCCATTTGCCGCTGCGGAAGCCCGACCAAAAACGAAACTGCAGTTATGAAACAGGACCCGCACTCTTTCTCCACACCCGCTGAAGCAAAAGTAACCCACCTGAAATGGAATAGCACCATAAACTTTGAGAAGAAGACCCTTGAAGGCATCGCATCGTGGAGCATTGATAACTCCGCCAAGGCCGACAGTATTGTCCTGGATACCAAAGGCCTTCACATCCGCGATATTACGCTCAACAACAACGGTACCGCAAAATTCCGCTTGGGTCAGGTCGATCCCGTTCTTGGGCAGTCGTTGTCCGTAGCCATTACGCCTGAGACCAAGATGATACACATCGCCTATGAGACGAGTCCGGAGGCAGAGGCTTTGCAGTGGTTGACTCCTCAGCAGACTGCCGGGAAGAACTTCCCTTTTCTCTTCACCCAGTCGCAGGCCATCCTTGCGAGAACATGGGTGCCATGCCAGGATACGCCCGGGGTCCGCTTTACCTACGAAGCAGACGTCAGTGTTCCGAAAGAACTGCTGGCGTTAATGAGTGCAACCAATCCTCAGCAAAAAAATGGAACAGGGCAATATCACTTCGAAATGAATCAACCCATCCCGTCATATTTGCTGGCGCTCGCCGTCGGAGACATCACTTTTAAACCCATCAGTGACCGCAGCGGGGTGTATGCCGAAAATGCACTGATGGACAAGGCAGCATGGGAATTTGCAGACCTGGAAAAAATGATCGCGGGCGCGGAGTCATTATACGGCCCCTATCAGTGGGATCGCTATGATGTGCTTGTGCTTCCTCCAAGCTTTCCGTTCGGGGGAATGGAAAATCCGCGTTTGACGTTCGCCACGCCAACGATCCTTGCCGGGGACCGTTCCCTCACCTCGCTGATTGCCCATGAACTTGCGCATAGCTGGTCCGGTAACCTGGTGACCAACGCCACCTGGAATGACTTCTGGCTGAATGAAGGCTTCACCGTCTATTTCGAAACACGCATCATGGAAAAACTCTACGGCGAGGATTATGCGGAGATGCTTGCCGCGCTGAATTTACAGGAGCTGCACGATGAAGTGGAATCCCTGCGCAATAAGAACCAGTTTGCGGATACGCGTCTCAGGCTTGACCTGGAAGGAAGAAACCCGGATGAGGGCGTTACGAGCATCGCGTATAATAAAGGTTACTTCTTTCTCCGTTCCATCGAAGAAAAACATGGCCGCGACAAATTTGACGCGTTCCTCAAGGACTATTTCTCGGAAAATGCGTTCAGCTCCCTCGATACGGAAACATTTATCACCTATATCACCAATTACTATAAGTCTAAATACAACATAGACCTTGACCGCGCCTCCTTTAACGAATGGATTGAAACAGAAGGATTGCCCGAGCATGTGCCGCAGCCAGTGTCACAGCGTTTTCAGAAAGTAGATCAGTTGTTGGCATCGTGGGAGACAGAGAAGAAATTGGATAAAAGTCTCACCCGCGAATGGAGTTCACACGAGTGGCTTCACCTTCTCAGGAACCTGCCTGCCGAACTATCACAGGAGCAAATGGCTGCCTTTGATAACTTCGGAAACTTTACGGCCTCCGGAAATTCAGAGATCATCGCGGAGTGGGGTGTGATCGCTATCCGCAACAACTACGACAAGATGCTGCCCCGGATAGAAGACTTTTTGATCCATACGGGCAGGAGAAAATTCCTGAGCCCCCTGTATAACGAATTCATGAAAACAGATGTGGGAAAGCATCGCGCCCGTGACATTTACAGGAAAGCGAGGCCAAACTATCACTTCGTGGCGACGAATACCTTTGATAAACTGATCGGCAAGTAATCCAAAATCTGCGGTAACGTACCTCGTAACGTTATTGATGAAAAAATTTTAGGAACCATTTGACCTCCCCTTCCCAAATATTTATGAAGTCGTAGCCTTCTGTAAGAAAACATTTCCATCTTCCGATAAGGCATTTGAAGTGTTTTATAAGCCGGCTCGGAGAGCGATGTTTTTAGCCTTGCAACGGTTGCCATACATTTGGTGTCTATTAAGGCGTACCGCAGCCATTTATGTTGACAAGAAGAAAAATTTTGGTAGTCATTGGAATCATCGTCGCAATTCTGATCACCGTCTACACGGGCGTGTTCGGCATTTCAACCGTGGCGTGATACCGTACCCTTCCGGGGTTATCCGGTTCCCTGATAAGTACATCAGAATCGCAGTTTCACCTCATCTTTGTAATCGACCGGTACGTTAATCGGAAATCCGTGATAGGACAGCTTCAGTGATCCCTTATAATGTATCTTAAAAGTCTTTCCGCCGATCATTCCAAAGAGCGTATCCATCAGCCCCAATTCCCGGATGGCAAGTTTCACCTCCAGCGGCACGGTAAACTCCGCTGCGGCCGGGATGGAGGTCTTCAATAACTGGTCGACACTGGCAGCTTTCTTTCCGTCGACAAAAATCTCAACATCAATTTTTTTCAACCTTCCGCGTACGGCGTTGGGGTTATAAAATATGGCGTTTGCCTTTAGCATCGGCTCGGTCGAGGCGTCAACGACCACATCTTTAATGTGCCTCAAAACAATATCCTCATCCGGCTTTTTGCATCCTGCCAGCAGCAGCAATGCCAGTAAAAAGGTCAACGCGGTCCGTGAATGCTGTATTGAATGCTGGGATGCCTGATTCATAAAATGATTGCAATTCGTAAGTATAGCCATTTACCCTGTACATTTGTTATATGATTTCTGTTTTCGACACTATAGCCGATGAACTGGCCGAGCGGAGTTATGCCATTGCAGATCAATTTCTAAGCCAGACAGAAGCGAGGGCTATCGCAAACCTTGATGTATTCCAGAATGGGATAGAACAATTTAAGAAAGCAGGCATTGGCCAGCAAAAGCAGCACCAGATCAACGAAGCAATCCGGGGTGATTATATACGGTGGGTGGACAAAACATCAGCGCCTGCTGAGCTCGCGGTCTATCTCGGGAAAGTGGCGGAATTGATGCAATACCTGAACCAGACGCTTTTCCTCAGTCTAAAGGACTATGAAATCCACATGACTGTTTATCCCGTCGGTTCACATTATAAACGCCATCTCGATCAATTCAAAAAAGATGATCACCGGAAACTTTCCATTATCTGTTATCTCAATGACGACTGGAAAGAGGAACATGGAGGGCAACTTCGCATTCATCTTCCGGAGGGACCACTGGATATCCTGCCTGTTGCAGGAAGGATGGTATGCTTCCGGAGCGATCTCCTGGAACACGAAGTGCTTCCCGCCACCCGGGAAAGGCTGAGCCTAACGGGGTGGATATTGGACCAATTTGTGGAACTGAAGCACCTGTAAGCCAAAGGCCACAAAAAATGCCTGCCTCTATCAGTTGATGAAAACCTCATCCACCATCAAGAGAAGTGTACGTTTTTTTTCGTTGCCATCGCGCAGGTTCCGTGTCGGCTTTGCCACGAGCTTGTAGTATTTATAATCGGAAGCAGGCACATCCATACTCAGACCTTCGATACGGGCTTTGCCTGGTCTTGGCATTTCTCCGGGATTCAACTTACTGATCAGACTGAGTTTCCGTGGATCGTTTCCTCCCCACAGCTGCATCTCATCCGGCGGGAGACAGATGTACCAGTTATTGTGGGCAAAACTCAGGGTGATGTTCTGAATGGTGGGAACATCCTTTTCAAAAGAAAAATCCAAAACCAGGTCATTTTCGCTGAACGCCATCCATGCGGGATGACGATAGAAATCGGGCAGCCCTTTCTCTCCATCCAGCAACGTCTTCACGCCATCGCCCTGAAATTTTTCATCGGGCCTGGTGGCAAGTGAAATACTGTCAGGGCGATAGCCCTTCCGGAAGAAGAAGAACTCTGCCACATCACTGCTCAACCACCCGTCTTTAAAAGCCTTGGTTTTGATAACGGCAAATTTTTTCACCTCCAATGGGTCCTTATAAACAGCGCTATTGATGCTATCGGGGTCTGTGCCGTCAAGCGAATACCGTATCAATGTTCCCGGCAGGTTGTGCTTGAACACCACCTTCTCACCCGGATTCAACACGGGAGCCTTATTCTTCAGCAGCGGCGCGTTTAACTTCAGGATCTCGGTATCGTCAGTCTTGTAACCGCTATCCCAACGGATGCCGGGGAAATCCTTTTTTAGCGCTTCCAGATCGCGCGCAGTCACATCCGTATTCCACACGAATACCTCCTCCAGGGTTTTACAGCCTGCAATATCGCGCAAGGCCGTGGCAGATATTTTGGTCCCTGAGACAGACACAGAGCGCAATTTCGGAAGGGACGCAAGCGATTTGAATCCGGCGCCTGTAACGTCCGTATTGTTGAGGTTCAGCACTTCAAGATTCTTGAACTTATCAAGCGTTCTCAGATCGGCATCCTGTACAGGCATTTTGGAAAGGTTCAGCGATATCAGTTGCTCCTTCACCGCTGCGAGCTCCTCCACGTATTTTTTGTCGAAGCTCTCACGCAGATAGAAATCGGCACGGATCGCTGGCTCGTTTTTCGCGATCTGGAAAACTGACCTGTTCGGTGTACTGAGCTGCTGGATCTTTTCAGGTGATGCAAAGCGGAAGGTATACTGTGGCTCACTCCCGCCGACTTCCTGGTACATCGGAATGATCGTGGCCGCCAGCTTCATCAGCGTATCCGTTTCCGCGAATTCGTTCAACCTCTTTTCCGTATCTGCTCCGGCATCGATCCACATTGAGATGAACTGTATTTCATCCTCCGTCAGCTGCGCCTTGTCCTTTGGCGGCATGTGGTCGTCATGGTCGGCCGGGAGCAGCAATCTTTCAACGATAAGGCTATGCGATGCATCCCCCGATTCCCACAGCGGGCCGTCCTTTCCACCCTTCCGGATATTTTCCAGGGACGTAAGGATCAGGTTGCCCTTCGCTTTCTTCTTGTTATGACAACCATAGCATTTGCTTTCCAGGATCGGTTCAACCGTTGCAGTGAACATCGCCGTGGAGTCCGTGATCACCCGTGCCACCCGCGGTTCTTCGGTCTGCAATGGTGCCCACACAAAGTCTTCGCCATGGGTAAGGTTGGCGCCGTAGTGTCCCGTGAAGATCAGAATCACCACGCCAGCCATCCCGACTGGTTTTAACACCTTCATGTTGTTCTTCACCATGAGTAAAGACCAGCAGAGGAAACTCAGCACCACGCCCAGCCACTTGTGAAGCCACAGCTGATCCTGCCCGAAGGTTCCTTCCAGTGACAGCAGTAATCCCATCAGGGTGGTCAGCGAAGCAGTCAATGCCGTGAAGTGCAGTAAAAACGACACAAGTTCATCCACGGATTTACCCTCGAAGTAGCGGCGTGTAAATAGCAGCAGAACCGTTACGAGCAATAAACCTATTGGAAGATGCAGCAACACAGGATGCATCCTTCCGAAAGCCTGAAGCGCGATGGGTACTTCGATCCTGCTTTCAAAAAGCAGGATGAAAAGGATCAGTATCTGAACTACAAATACAGTATCAGCAATAATTTTCTTGAAGCGTTCCATTGGTTAAGCCAGAATTGGAGTGACGACTCTGCCGCCTACATCGGTAAGACGGTATCTCCTTCCAAGGTGTTTAAAAATCAACTTTTCGTGATTAAGGCCGAGAAGGTGCATTACTGTAGCGTGAAAATCATTCACGTGCACCGGGTTCTTCGCAATATTATATCCGAACTCATCCGTTTCACCATAGGTGATACCGGGTTTGATTCCGCCGCCTGCCATCCAGATGGTGTAGCACTTCGGATGGTGATCGCGTCCGTAATTATTTACGCTGAGATTACCCTGGCAATAATTCGTTCTGCCAAACTCGCCTCCCCAGATGACGAGGGTTTCGTCCAGCAGTCCTCTTTGTTTCAGGTCCATGATCAGGGCTGCTGAGGCGCGGTCAACATCTTTGGCCTGTTGCGGCATTTCACCTGTGAGGTTACCGTGCTGATCCCAACCCTGATGATAGAGTTGCACAAAGCGCACGCCTGCTTCTGATAATTTTCTGGCCAAAAGGCAATTGGCCGCATAGGTTCCGGGCACGAGGCAATCGGCTCCGTACATTTTAACAATATCATCCGGCTCCTTAGAGACATCCGTTAATTCAGGAACTGCGGTTTGCATCCTGTACGCCATTTCATATTGCTGAATGCGGGTTTGGATCTCCGGGTCGCCGAACTCCTGATAACCCAGGCTGTTCAACTGCGCCAGGTGGTCGAGCATTTTGCGGGTTCGTTCACGGTCCATTCCAGTAGGGTCGTTCAGGTATAGTACAGGTTCTTCCCCGCTGCTGAATTGCACGCCCTGGTGAACGCTGTCGAGAAATCCATTGGTCCAGAGCTTGGAGTATACGCCCTGCCCATTCCCTTTTCCGCGTGAAAGCAGCACGCAAAAGGCCGGAAGGTTCTTATTTTCACTGCCAAGTCCATAGCTCAGCCATGCCCCCATGCTGGGGCGATTGCCCTGCTGCGCGCCGGTTTGCATGAAAGTGAGCGCGGGGTCGTGGTTGATCGCCTCCGTGTGAAGCGTTTTGACAAAACATAGTTCATCTACAATTTTGGCCATGTTGGGAAAGATCTCGCTTACCCAGGCGCCCGACTGACCGTATTGTTGAAATTTAAAGTGTGAGCCTACAAGGGGAAAACTCGATTGCCCGGACGTCATGCCAGTCAACCGTTGGCCCATACGCACCGACGCAGGAAGTTCCTCGCCGTGCATCTTATTCAACAACGGCTTGTAATCAAAACTTTCCAGCTGCGAAGGGGCGCCATTCTGAAAAAGGTAGATGACGCGTTTTGCCTTGGGTGCAAAATGCGGCATGCCGGTGATGGAAGGGACCTCCTCTTCCTTACCGTTTAATAAACCGGGCACCAAAAGGGATCCCAGTGCTACACTTCCGAGGCCTAAACTCAACTTGCCAAGGAAATGACGGCGGTTAACGTTCAGCCTGCTTTCAAAAAACTCGCTCATGGTTTGAAATTTGTCAAATTATCTCGTGATGGCCTCGTCGGTATTGTACAACGTGCTGACTACTTGCATCAGCGCCGCCGTCTCCGCCACATCACCTGTTGTTTCGTGTTTGTACTCTCCTACTTCCAGTTTTTGCTTTGCCTTCTCAGCGTCCCCGCCATAGTATGTCCTTTCATCTGCAAAAAATACGTTGAGGATCTTCAATTCTTCCTCGCCCGCCTTGCGGCACATGATCAGCCGGAAAGCCTTTTTTATCCGCTCTTCGGCCGTAAGATCTTCCACCATCAGACGCTCGGCCAGAACGCGTGAAGCTTCAAGCACCATCGGGTCGTTCATCATGATCAGGGCCTGTAACGGGGTGTTGGTACTGATCCTTTTCACTTCACACTGATCGCGGTTGCTGGCATCAAACATCAGCATCACCGGAGGCGGAACTGTGCGTTTGATGAAATTGTACATCCCCCTGCGGTATAATTTTTCACCGTGGTCCTGAACATAGTTCGCCAGCACGCCGCGACCGGACGTCGATAATTCCCATATACCATCCGGTTGATAGGGCTTTACACTCGGTCCTCCTATTTCTTGCACAAGCAATCCACTGGTTGACAGCACATGATCTTTCACGAGTTCTGACGGCAACCTGAGGCGCGGCGCCCGCGACAGATATTTGTTCTCAGGGTCAGCAGCCAGTTTGTTTTCTGAAACTGCTCCCGATTGCTGGTACGTCGAAGACATCACGATCTGTTTTACCAGCCTCTTGATATCCCAGCCATGATCCATAAAGTCGACTGCCAGCCAATCCAGCAACTCGGGATGGGAGGGCAATTCACCCTGCATGCCGAAATCTCCGGAAGTCTTTACAATCCCCTGTCCGAAAAACTCCTGCCATACGCGGTTCACGAAAACACGCGCGGTAAGCGGATGATTCTTGTCCGTAAGCCACTGCGCAAGTCCCAGACGATTTTTCGGAAAACGCGTGGTATCGAAAGGATAAATGTCTGTCGGTACCTGAAAATCCACTTTGTCGCCGAGTACATCATAAACACCTCTTACCAGAACATGTGTCGGGCGCACGACGGAGCTGTCTTTCATGACCATTACCTGCACCGGTTCTTTTTCTTTCTTGTTCACGAACTTAAGGATGCCCTTCACATCGTCATCGGTGATCACGATGCGCGGCGGGTCGGCCAGTGACGCCAGCTGAATATCTCCCAGCAGACCTTTTTCAGGAACCTGATTAAAAAAAGCAAACGTGCTGAAGTAATCCTTTTGCGATATCGGATCGTACTTATGATCGTGACATTTAGCACATTCGAGCGTTAGCGCGAGGAAAGTCTTTCCAAAAGTATTGGTTCGGTCGGTAACATATTCGATCCTGTATTCTTCATCAATTACCCCGCCTTCCTGCGTGATCTTATGGTTGCGGTTGAAACCGGTAGCGAGTAACATTTCCTTGCTTGGGTTCGGCAAAAGATCGCCTGCAAGCTGCCAGGTCAGGAATTTATCGTACGGGTAATTTTCGTTAAAGGCGTGGATAACCCAGTCTCTCCAGGGCCACATGGTGCGGAGACCATCATCCTGGTAGCCGTGCGAATCTGCGTATCGGGCTACATCCAGCCAGTACACGGCCATTTTTTCTCCGTAATGTGGATTGGCCAGTAATTCATCAACGATCTTTTCGTATGCATCGGGTGCATTGTCATTCAGGAAGCCCTCTTGCATTTCGATGGAAGGCGGGAGGCCCGTGATGTCGAAGCTAAGACGTTTTAACAGTCTTTCTTTGTCTGCCTTTTCATTTGGTTCCAGATTTCGCTCATCCATTTTTTCGAGAATGAACCTGTCGATATCATTTGATATCCAGTCACTTTCAAGGGCCGGTGGCGCTTCGCTTTCGGGCGTGAGAAAGGCCCAGTGCTTCTCATATTTCGCGCCCTGGTCGATCCATTTCCTGATGACCTTAATTTCGTATTCCGTAAGGGTGAGGTTTGAATAAGGTGGGGGCATTACCTGGGCGGTGTCTTCCGTGATGAGACGCCTGTACAGCTCCGATTTTTTTGAACTGCCGTTGACGATAACATGCGCCTCAGGATTGTCTTTCAGCGCCTGGTAAAGACCAGCTTCCGTATCCAGCCGAAGATCTGCTTTTCTGTGATTGGCATCCGGCCCATGACATTTGAAGCAGCGGTCCGACAAGATCGGTCGGACGTGGAAATTAAAGTCCACCACATCGGGAATTCTGTGGGCGGTAGCAGCCGGCGAATTATTATTAATAAAATAAATGGCCGCTGTGATGCATAGCAATCCAAACGCGAATAAATACCAGTATCTAGCGAAAAATCTCATAAAAAAACCTGAAAAGTCGTTTAAGTTAGGAATTTATTCAGTGATAAATCAATCTTCCGATAGCTTTCTACAAAAGGTACAACGGCCCTTAAGCGGAATGTGATAAATGCCGCTCCGCAAACAGTAAAAATGAAAAAAAATGGCCTGCCGCTTGACGGCACGCCATTAATTTTCACAACCGACTTTTAACCGGAGTCCAGCTTTTCAACCACTTTCGGAAGCGGGTGTCAAGGCTGGTGTATTTTTATTTTATCCAGCAGCCACGCGTAAGTCTGTTCGCGCATTTCCGGAGAAAACCGGTTATAATCATCAGGCGAAAAGATCTGGATGTTATCCGGTGTATCATACAGACTGTAAATATTCCGGGCTTTCTCAACACACGTTCTGACATCATCAAGCGTTGCATCCTTGTCCATTACCGGAGCAATGACCAGCAC
This sequence comes from Chryseosolibacter sp., assembly GCA_049791675.1. GTDB lineage: Bacteria > Bacteroidota > Bacteroidia > Cytophagales > Cyclobacteriaceae > Chryseosolibacter. The sequence goes on along the minus strand of JBARAD010000076.1, from coordinate 54,567 downwards.
GGGTCTCGGCGCCACTGACGCCAATATCTCATGATAGTCGTATGGGATGCGGGACTCGTTCCCAACGAAAAATCCCAGCCGCGGCAACAAACCATGGAGGTGGGAAAATGCTTTTATCCCCTCGGTGCCCTTTTCGGGAGCATTTAACCGCATGGGCGTAAAGCCCGCAACGGAAACAACGCCGGCGATCCGATCATCCAGCGCCGCAGCATACAACCCTACCGTGGCTCCCAGCGAATATCCGGCCACGAAAATTTTGGTGCTGTCTACGAAATCAAAGTTGGAGAGTGCATCGACCGCACCTCTCGCATCAACGACCATCTTACCCATCTTTGACCAGTGAGGGTACCGGTTGTAAAATCGGGTTCCCTCCTCTATGCGGTGGCCTAAGCCTAACATGTCATAGGAGAAAACGGCAAAGCCCTTATCAACCAGAGACTGGAACAAAGACTCCACCTGGTGGTAAGAATTGAACCCTTTTGAATAATCATATTCATGAAGATAAATTACCACTGGCAGGTTTTTGCTTTTCAGATCACCGTTTTGATCGCTCGGATAATACAGGTACCCGAATAACTGATCGCCAAATCCATTGTAGGGGCTGACAGGCATTCTTCCCATCGTTTCCGTGGCACGGGGACGGTCGAGAAAAGATCCGACGTTATGTTCGTCTACCCTTCCGTTTTTAGTAAACACGCCGGGGCCAGGGTTGGTCACGCCGGGAGGCTCATCTCCCAATCCCCATTGAATATTCTTCCTGATGGCGGATCTCTTTTTCTCCCAGCTTTCTACAGAAACAATTTTGTTTTGCGTTGCGTCCGTCTCAAGGCCATCAAGGTTTTTGGCCGGATAATCCAGCGGATCGATCTTCTCCCCGCTCAGGCCAGCCCATTCTTCAAACGAGTATTTATAGAACAGCCTGTTTTCAGGTTTATCCTCACTGCGCTTAAAGACATAGTCAAAAAAATCAACGTACTCTTCCATATCGCGGGCGGATACGCTGTGCTTTCCATACCGTGAGCGGATGGCGAGATTATTTTCTTCACCCAGAAATTTGTACACCTTCTTCGTCGCGTGGTAGGCTTGTTCAATACCCCAGGGGTTGCTTGCCCCTTCGTTGATGGCCGTACTCAGCATGAGTCCCCGTGGGGCGATGAGCGCCATAAAGGAATTTTGATCCACCGGCAACTTGTCCTCGCGTCCGATGAAGAACCTCAGTCTCGGATGCAGCCACGCCGGGACAGCAGTAGACAACATGGCGATGTCTTCGATATCGTAATTCTGAGCGTTATATCTCCAGGGTATTTCCGCGCCTGTGCCGCCACTGCTTGGAATACAAGCCGTGATGCGCTCATCGAAGGCCGCCGCCATCAGGGATAATTTTCCATTCCTGGAGTGACCCGTTATTCCTATTTTATCTTTATCCACATAAGGAAGTGTATAGAGGTAATCGATGGCCCGGTACGCGCCGAAGGCCCTTCTCATCAGCCGGGTAAAATCATACTGGCCAGCCCATATTTCCGAGTATGCTTCCGTATCATCCTTCGCATCAGCGCCTGCGTATACGCAACCAATGTAGCCGCGGCGGACCGCTACCATCGCCCATTCCCGATGATTCCATTGTGTGAGGAAGACAGGAAAAGGACCTTCCCCGGGAGGGATCATCATCTCAACGGTCAGCTTTGCCTTTTGTTCAGGACCGAATGTCAATTCCACCAGTCGCACCGTCGTCTCTCCATCTTTTCTTTCACTGAGAGTTTTCACCTGCAGGTTCTCGGGTTTGGGAGGATAGGTACCCGTGATATAGTATTCGAGTTGTTCTTTCATCCACTGGCGTTTCTCCTTCCATTGGTCCGGATTCTTGACCGGGATATTCTTTCGTCCTTCGTCCAGCACCAGGGGATCAGGAAGAAACGGGATGGAGGGCATACTTTCAAAGTCAGGTGGCAGCTCGCCCGTCCTGGTGAGCCAATCCTGGAAAGTCTCATCGAGGAAGGAGACACGTCCATTTGAAGTACGGTCAGGAGGTAATAAGCTGACGATCTTTTGAAGCACAGCTTTTTGCCTGACGGTATCGGGTACCGCCGGGGTGCTTGTCTCCGTCGGGAGATTTGCTGACTTCGGATTGCACGAAGACAAGATACCGCAGCAGACGGCCGCGATCAAACCATATCTGAAAAGACTGTATGTGTCCTTTTTCAGATTAACGAAGGCCGAGTTTCTCATTGGCTATTCTGTTATTTTTTGACATAAGCATTCATTTGATATTGGAGTCACTGATCCATTAAACGAAATGTGCAGCCCGTTGATATCAGACTGCACATTTCTATTTAGTTTATTCGATTGTTTCCAGTGGCGGCACGTTGCGTTCATCACCGTTGTAACCTTTGTTCTGGTTAATAACCCCAAGGGTATTGGCCGTTATCACACTTTGTGGTATAGGCCACAGCATGTGGTTGGGGTACAGCGTTGCCGTAGCATCCCAGAATCTGTAAACAGGAGCCTTATAAAAAGGATTGAATTTCATCACCCGGTCATAATACCAGTTTTTGTCGCTGATGGATGCGAGGCTATATCCATCTCTGTTAAGCTGGGCAAAAATAAAGGATACCCTGACCATCTCGGAGTGGCGCGGTTCTTCGGTATACAATTCCTTGGCGCGTTCTGTGAAAATAAAATCAATCGTAGCCTCAGCCGCCGTGATCAGCGGGGCATTCGCGCGCGCCCGGATCTTATTGATATCATCGGCTGCAAGCCCTGACTCATTCTTCCAGTAATACGCCTCAGCCCGGAGAAGATACGTTTCAGCAAGACGGAATATATACCAGTCACCTTGCCCGCCATGAGGCTGGTTAAAGTTAGGCGTCGGCGTGTAAGTCTTGTAATGCGGCCATGGATACCAGGTGTCGGTCGTGTCGGCAAGGCTTTTATAATACTGCTTGGTAAGGGGCTGGCCCAAATTCGGAGAACCCGGCCTGACGGTAATGATCTCCGCCTGCGTATCGCCCATCTCAATCCAGTTGTTCGGAGCCCTGCGCATGTCAGGCGTATTGTCCCATGTGTAAGTCGCCTCATTCCACATCCAGTAATGGAAGAAATCATTTGTTCTGACGTCACCGTTACCAATACCGAGTGTGTCTCCCGGAACAGTCTGCCAGTTGGTGGCCCGGTTGCCGGTCGCGTCAAGAACCTTCCAGTACGACGGACTATAAAGTCTCATCGAATAAGTACCAGGATTGCTCCACCACGTTTCAGGGGCTGCGGTAGGCCTGTCTACGGTTGCATAAATGGTTTCCGTGTTCTCCGTAAGATTCTTATTTTCAGAACGGTGAAGATCCCACAAGACATTCTTGGATTTTTTGGCTGCATCGATTCCGAACCTTTTGGTCATTAACGCATAGGGACCGTCAATGACAGCAGTCGCTGATGCTATCGCTTTATCAAATTCGCTGTTGGCGAGATATACTTTTGTCAGCAAATGATTTGCGGCGCCTTTCGTGACATCTCCCAGTTTTGCACCCACAGGCGGAAGGTTTTCCGCAGCAAATTCCAGGTCCTTCTGGAGTTGGCCCAGGATCGCCGCTCGCGAAGTGGAAAAGTAATCGAGCTTGGCGCCGTTTAATTCCTCTCCAGACCATGGAATATCACCATACGTGTGCACCAGGCGATAATACCAATAAGCGCGGAACCACAACGCTTCTGACAATATCCTGTTTCTGACCATTTCATCGGCCCACGTTATATCATCAATTCTTGAAATAATGGTGTTGGCATTCTTGATATATCCATACGCATTATTAAAGAAGTTCAGCATCAGTGGTACCTGCGCCACCGCGCTGGGTGTATTCTGAGTGAAATCACTTTGTCGCAGCGACACGGCGATGTCCGTATACATAAACTCCACGGCGATGTGATTCTGGTAGCCATGGTTTTCCGCGTTCATTTCTTTCTTGCAACGCACCAACGCTGATTCAAAACCTGCCGGATCGGTAAAGACATTCTCCGGAGAATAGAAGGAGAGCGGATCGGGTTTCAGCCATTCTTCCGAACATGATGTCTGGATCAGGAGAAAGGCGGTTAATATGGATGTTAATATTTTCATTCGTTTCATATCAAGAAAATTATAATGAGAAGCTAAGCCCAAAAGTATAGGTCCTTGGCATTGGGGTCATTCCGGATTCAGGATCCCAGCCCGGCCACTTGGTGAACGTTGCAAGGTTCCGCACGGCGCCAAAAACCTGGAAGTTGTTCAACTTGATGCGCTCTGCAATTTCAGCGGGCAGACTATAGGTCAGCGACACATCCTGGATTCTGACAAATGATCGCGGCTTGTAGATCATCAAACCTCCTCCGAAAGCTGACACGATCGGGTTGAGTCTCGCATATTCGTTACCAGGTCTGTCGGCTGTCCAGTAAGGTACCGGGCCCACATTCCTGTTCCATCGGTCGTTTGATTCGTAGCCCGAATTCAATGCATCTCTATAAGAACCGATATGACCCAGGTCAGCACGGACAAAAACTGAAGCCGTAAAGTTCTTCAGGAACGTGACATCGTTCCTCAGGCCAATGCGATACCGGGGGGCATCGTAACCGATAAACTGTTTGTCGTCAAGATTGACATACTTACCGTCGCCGTTAACATCCACTGCTTTAAAATCTCCGGGTTGCAGACCATAAGTGGCGGATTCCGACTCGCCGGTCTGCCATATTCCTGTGACATCATAATCCCATACAACATCAATGGGTTGGCCCGGGAACCATAGGTTGGAATAATCTGGGACTTCGCCATAATATTGTTTACCCAACAACGTATAGGTCCCCATATCTCCGAACAATCGTTTAATCTTATTCCTGTTAAGGGAGAATACGACGTTCGAGCTCCAGCTGATCTTGGGAGTCATGACATTTTTTGTGTTCAGTGTCATCTCAAATCCGCGGTTGCCAAGTTCACCCAGGTTTGTGGTGATATTTGAAAAACCAGTCACCCGGGGAAGAATGCGATTCATCAACAGGTCTGTCGTTGTCATATCATACACATCCGCCGTGATGTCGATGCGGTTTTGCAGCAGGACGAGATCCAAACCAAAATTAAACGACGCTGTCTTCTCCCATCTCAGGGCAGGATTTGCAAGGGTCGTGTTGTAAACACCGACGCGTGTATTGGTGCCGTCGAACCATAAGCTTGATCCGGTGTTCGCAAGTGCATCATACATTCCGATATCCCTGTTGCCATTCACACCCCAGGAGAATCTGAGTTTCATCCTGTTGATCGCGTTGACTTTGAAGAAACTCTCATCGGAGACTACCCAGGCCAGCGCAAAGGCCGGAAATGTTGCCCGGGGATTTTGTGTTCCAAATGCAGAGTAGCCATCTCTTCTGACAGAAGCTGTTAACAGGTATTTGTCCATCAGCGTGTAATTTACCCGGGCCATCAAAGCGTCACCCGTGCTTACAGAATCGGCATTCAGAATACCTGGAGAATCGCCGAACTGCAAACCGTGATATCCAAGGTTCTGGTTGGGTAAGAAGTTTTTGTTCGTCATGGAGGTAGCCCAGAATTGATTCTTTTCGATGTTGGCCAGAAGTGTCACATCGAAACGGTGGTCACCAAACTCTTTTTTCCATGTCAGGAGATTATCAACCATGTAACGCATCGAAGATGATTCACGTCTTTCTCCTGAAGGTACCTCATTGGGTATTGCGCCGAGCTTTTCACTGATGGTCGTAAATGCGAGGTACTTTCGTGTCTGATAGCGTGGCTGGAACGACACTCTGAAATCAAAACCGTATGGAAGCTTTACATTCGCAAACATATTGGTGAAAAGACTGTTTGTTTTGTCCATCACCGACCTCCGGTGGTAATCCAGCAGCGGATTGTCTGAGTGTCCATGGGGGTATCGCTTCAGGTTGCCGTTCGCATCCCACATTTCACCGTAGGGACTATTGACATAAAAGTTCATACTGGCAGGCACCGTGCTCTCATCGCGGTCAGAGAATTGCGTATTCAAGCCAACATTGAGCCATTCCGTGATCTGAAAATCCACATTCAGCCTTGACCGTATGCTGGCGAACTGATCGCCGACCCTGATACCTTCATTGTCATTGTATCCGAGAGACCAGTAATAACTAACGTCGTCTGTTCCTCCCGCAATACTCACACCGTATTCCTGCAGGACACCTTTTCTGAACACCTCATCGTACATGTCCATCGTCTTCCCCGCCAGGTAATTTGCCTGTTCTTCAGGAAAGAGGCGCAGTCGGCCCATCCACTCCAGCGTGTTGTCCGCCACGGGGGAATTGCTTAATGCGCGCCACTGGTCAATGGTCATATCACCTGGAATTTCATCCGGGTGGGTATAAAAATTATAGTCGATAGTCGGAAACATCTGCCTGAAGTAATCCTGTCTGAAGCGGATATATTCACTGGGATTCAATCCTCTTCTCTCGTTGCTGTTTTCCGTTACCCCGAGTTTCGATGAAAAATTGATAGTGGGTTTACCCGTCTTTCCTTTCTTGGTCGTGATAAGGATAACACCCGACGCTGCCTTGGAGCCAAAAACCGCAGCGGAACTGGCATCTTTAAGAATATCGATCGACTGAATATCATTCGGGTTGATTTCCCTGAGACTACCGGTAAATATGGCGCCATCCAATACGATGAGTGGTTCTGTTCCGGCGGAGAGTGATTTTGGTCCTCTTATTTCCATCGAAGCTCCTCCGGCGGCTGACGTTCCCTGATTCGCATTAAAGCCCGCAACTGTGCCGGCCAGCATGTCCGTTACCTGAATCATGGGCTGGGTTTTGAAGTTGTCGACACTCACGCTGGCTACCGATCCGGTGAGATCCCCTTTCCTGGCGGTGCCGTAACCGATGACCACTACTTCATCGAGCTGCTTCATCTCTTCTTTCAACGAAACATCGACCACCGTTCTTCCATTCACCGCCTCCTCCTGGGGAAGGTATCCGATAAAGGAAAAGACGAGCACACTGCTTTCGTCCTGCACATTGATGGAGAATTTCCCATCGACGTCCGTTGTCGTGCCATTGGTCGTCCCTTTTTCGATTACGTTAACACCTGGAACGGGCAGTGAATTTTCATCCGTTACGGTTCCTGTAACCGATAAGATCGACTTCTTGCTTTCAGACACTTCCGAATTTCGGGCTGGTTTCGGATCGTTGAGTCCATGCGCATAACTCAACGACGTGATGAGGATTGCGAGGGCGGTCTGCATGCCTAAGATTTTTAAAAAAGTAAATGCTCCCCGACAGCATTGTTGCCGTAGTAGTTTTTTCATGATTGAAGGTTAGTTGGATTTTGTAGGTCTTTCGAAAAGAATTTTTGTCTCTTTTGTGATGGCGGAAAAATTACTGCATGTATGCAGGTCGATCGAGTTTGTAAATTCACATCATAGGCAGTGGCGTTAATTGAATATTAAGATCCTGCAAGGCCAGGAATTACTTTTCCAGCGAACAGTGTCTGCGGTAGCACAGCACTCCGTTCAGGCAGTCGTAAAGTCGGGCAAAGTCATCAAGGAATTATGCTGCACACCGTTCCTCCGAAAGTGCTGAAAGCACTTTATATTTTACACCATGCAAGAATGCGATCCGTTCCCTTCCGCTTAATCCGCACCGCTTTGTCGGCGCCCTTGGCAAACTCATAAAGAACTTCAGTTGTTCCTAGGGGTTTTACAGGAACGGAGAAGTCACAATCTTTTCCTTGCACAACGCAATGGCTGTGCAAAATGCCGACAGGTTGGTAAGGTGAAACAACCAATCGATTGCAACCGAATTCTTGAAGGCGGCTATTTTTTGTTTCCGGGAACCTCTAAACGTGGATAAGCGCAAAATTCTTCTGGCAGCCAGGCGTGGTCACCGAGCAATGGTGATGGCCGTGACAAGAAACGTTGGACACCGTCTCACTGACCTTGACCCTGGCAGCGCTTTATACCTTCGGGCGGTTTCGAAAAATTCTGCGTGGTTTTCCAAAAACCATTTTCAATGCTACCTTGCCGCGTATATGAAGAAATACTTTCTGAAACTATATCAATATAACGCCTGGGCTAATAAACGCGTGACGGATGCGCTTATCGGGCAGCAGGTTAAAGATGAAAAGATCCTTACGCTCATGGGCCATATTGTCGCTGCGCAGTTTTTATGGCTACACCGTATCAAAGGTTGGCCGGCGCCGGAGGTGAAATTGTGGGGCGATTATCAGCTGGATGAATTGGTGGCCATGGCGGACAAAGCCGCCAGACAGTGGCTCGAATTTGTGGAAAGTACCGATGATTTCAATCGTGAAATGACGTATAAAAACTACACCGGCGATCCGTACACCAACAATGTCGAGATGGTGATGATCCACCTCGTCAACCATTCCTCCTACCATCGTGCGCAGATCGCCATGCTCCTTCGCCAGAAAGGCCTGGAACCCGTTAACACAGATTTCATCACGTACGACAGAGTTATTACGGGCCAATTGAAAGCGTAGTCGACTAGTCAATGCACTATTCCCAAATAACCGTTCCCTCACGTTTTACCCACTCAATGTATCTGGCCTGATAGCGTTTTTCAACAGCGTTCCTTTTTATTTTAAGGGACGGTGTCATCAAACCGTTCTCTATACTCCATGACTCCTGCAGGATGATGGCCACCTGGATGTGTTCGTATTTCTCCAGGGACCTGTTGGCATGCTGAATCGTGTGCTCTAGTTCCGCAGCGAGCAGCTGCTGCGATTTTCCACGCCCCTCCGCCGATAAAGTAACGAGGGCTATGGGCTGAGGCAGGCCGGTGCCTACCACGCAAACCTGATCGATGTTCGTATTGGCTGACAATTTCAGTTCAATGGGCGCCGGCGCGACGAACTTCGCTTTGTCGGTTTTGAACTGGTCTTTCACACGGCCGGTAATGGTCAGAAAACCCTGTGCGTCAATGTGTCCCTGATCTCCGGTGCGAAGAAACCCGTCGTCAGTCATCACGGCGGCCGTTGTAACAGGATCCTTAAAATAGCCTTTCATCAGGGCCTCATGGCGGATGAGAATTTCACCATTGTGATCGCATTTGACATCGACTTCAGGCCACGCCTGGCCTACTGTACCATTCTTGATCAGCCGGAAATTGGAATGTGAGTAAGCCGTGTTCTCCGTCATCCCGTAAGTCTCCCGAATTTCAATTCCGAGACGGTTGAACCACTCCAGCAAGCTCACCGGCGTGGGGGCTGCTCCGCAAACAATGACAGAGGCCTTCGCCAGTCCAAGCTTCCTGATGATCATGCGCTTCAGGAAAATATTCACCACAGGCAGGGAAAGCAGTGTGTCCAGTTTTTTCTGCGGCATCTTTTTCAGGATCCCCTCCTGAAACTTTGAGAATATCCTAGGCACTCCCCCGAAAATTGAGGGCTGTTCATGCAGCAGGTCCTCCTGAAATTTCCCGATCGATTCAGTAAAGGAGATCGTGCTCCCCGAAGACAAGGCTACCATTTCCATCAAAGCCCTCTCTGCGATGTGGCTGAGCGGCAGATAAGAAAAAAATCGTTGGGGTTCATTGAGTCGAAGGTATTTCTTCACCTGCATTCCCACATAACCAAATGCAGCGTAGGACAGCATAACACCTTTGGGCGTTCCGGTTGTACCAGAGGAATACATGATACTCGCAATCCCATCGGGATCAGGCGCGTGATTTCCTTCCAACGGTGCATGTATCTGCAGAAGATCACTCCAGCTGAGACCGTCAGCCGGACCATAGAATGGAAAACTGATTTTGTGCAGATGCGGATCAATGGCACTCCGCTGTTTCTCATAATCGTCGAGCTTTCCTAAGAAAATCAACTTTGCTTCGCTGTGCTTCAGGATCTCTTCTACGCCGGAAGCGGAAAGCGTGGGGTAGATGGGTACGCTTACATATCCCGCCATCATGATGGCCAGGTCAGCCATGATCCAGTGGGCGCAATTTTTAGACAGGATGGCGATCTTGGATTCCGACGGAAGATTCAACGACCGCAGGGCTGTCGCGATCTGCCGGATCTCACGGCCGGCCTCCCGATACGTCCAGGCTTTCCAGACACCCGACAGCGGTTGTCGTAGAAATTCCCGTTGCGGAGTCTGTTCTTCCCACTCATAAAATGCGGTTAGCGGTGTTTCCTGCGACTGGTTCATACCTTAATCTAATAAATTTTTTATTTGCCTGGATTTCTGAATTCTTTAATGAGAACATCCTACTTTCGCACATGGACAAACCATCGAAAAAACTCTTTCTGCTGGATGCATACGCGCTTATTTACCGGGCGCATTTTGCGTTCACAAAAACTCCCAGAATCAATTCAAAAGGTCTCAATACTTCAGTTCCGTTCGGATTTACAAATACACTTCTGGAAGTGATCCAGAAACAAAAACCCACGCATATCGGTGTTGCTTTCGACACAACGGCTAAGACATTCAGGGATGAAATTTATACTGAGTATAAAGCAACCCGCCAGGAAACACCGGAGGACATTCGCTATGGTATCCCCAAATGTAAGGAGATCATCCGAGGTTTTAACATCCCGATTATTGAAATGGATGGTTATGAAGCTGACGATATCATCGGCACCCTGGCTGGTCAGGCCTGCAAGCAGGGATTCGAAGTCTTCATGATGACGCCGGACAAAGATTTCGGACAACTCGTTAATGAATGCGTTTTCCTGTACAAACCTGCCTACATGGGAAATGCCGTGGATGTTCTTGGCGTGAAGGAAGTATGCGAGAAATGGGACATTGAAAATGTGCAGCAGGTCACCGATATGTTGGGCATGCAGGGCGACACCTCTGATAACATTCCTGGTGTCCCGGGCGTTGGCCCCAAAACAGCTGCCACATTGCTGAAGCAATACGGCTCCGTTGAAAATATTGTGGCCCATGCAGACGAATTGAAGGGAAAGCAAAAGGAACTCTTTGAAAAATACGGTGACCAGGCCATCCTGTCGAAAAAACTTGCTACGATCATCACTGATGTACCGGTTGCGTTTGATGAAGAAGACCTGCGCTATACAGGGCCCAACGTCGACGTGCTCAAACCGATCTTTGATGACCTTGAATTCAAAGGGATAGCGTCAAGGGCTTTCGGAGAAACCGGTACTACAGTGATGGCGCCCCCGATCAAACCGGATGCACAGTTATCGATGTTCGGAAAAACGCCTGCAGCTGCGGCAACTGCTGAAAAGCAGAATTTTGATTCCGAAAAAGTGAAATATTTTCTCGCGGACCTGCCCGAGCTACGCCGTGCGCTGGTGGAAAAATTACTGCAACAAAAGATCATCTCTGTTGAAACGATCACCGATGATGCCGCGAATTTCAACTACCAGTTGAAAGGACTTGCTTTTTCATTTAAAGCGGATGAAGCGCACTTCGTCCCGGCTACGAACGCAGAAAGTGCAGAACAAATAGCAAAAGAGTTCAAGCCTGTTTTTGAGAACGATGCAATTGCAAAGGTGGGCCACAACCTGAAGAGCGCCATGCTTGTTCTGAAAAAATATGAGGTCGAGGTATCCGGGCCCTTGTTCGACCTCATGCTTGCACACTATCTCATCGAGCCGGAAGCGTCGCATAGCCTCCAGGTGCTGTGTTCCCAGTACCTCGATTATGAAATGCTGGCAGATCCCGACTCGAAACAAAAGAACCAGGTTTGCGAACGCGCGGATAAAATACTGCAGTTAAAGGACCCTGTTGAGAAAGATCTCGAGGCACGCACCCACACCAAACTCATGCAGGACATCGAGATGCCTTTGGCAAAAGTCCTTGCTGCCATGGAGTATGAAGGCGTTAAGGTAGATGTGAAGGCGTTGAATAAAATGTCGGATGAGCTCAGGGCTGAAATTGAACGTGTCCAGAAAGACATTTATGCCATTTGCGGTGTTGAGTTCAATATCGGTTCGCCCAAGCAGCTAGGAGAGATATTGTTCGACCAGATGAAGCTGATCGAAAAGCCGAAGAAAACAAAGACGGGCCAGTTTGCTACGGGCGAGGATGTGTTGCAGGGATTGGCAGCTGAACATGAGATTGCGCGCAAGATCCTCGATTACCGGGAATACGATAAGCTGCGCTCTACTTACGTGGAGGCGCTTCCGAAAATGATCAGCCAGTACGATGGGCGGATCCATACAGACTACCGCCAGGCATGGGCTGTAACGGGAAGGCTAAGCTCGAACAATCCGAACCTGCAGAACATTCCTATCCGCACCGAGAAGGGAAGGCTTATCCGCAAGGCCTTCGTCGCGCGAAGCGACGATTACCTTTTCATGTCGGCCGACTACTCTCAGATCGAACTGCGGATCGCAGCCTCTTTCGCCAAGGACGAGACCATGATCGAGGCCTTCCGTTCAAAGCGTGATATCCACACCACCACGGCGGCGAAGGTATTCAAAGTTGCTCTTGAGGAAGTGACGCCCGACATGCGCCGCAAGGCTAAGGAAGTCAATTTTGGAATTTTATATGGCAGCACCGCATTCGGGCTTTCGCAAAATCTTCGCATTCCCCGAGGCGAGGCCGTAGACATCATAAAAGCATACTTCCATGAATTCTCTGCCATTAAACGGTACATGGACACCGCCATCAATACAGCGCGCGAAAAAGAATTCGTAGAAACACTGATGGGCCGCCGCCGGTATTTGCGTGACATCAACTCCCGCAATGTCAGCACCCGTGGCTTTGCCGAACGCAACGCGATCAACGCCCCCATTCAGGGAACCGCAGCCGATATTATCAAAATAGCCATGGTGAACATCCACCACTGGCTGGTGAAAGAAAAGCTGAAGACCAGGATGACCATGCAGGTACATGACGAACTGGTGTTTGATGTTCACAAAAAAGAAGTGGACCTTGTAAAAGAAAATATCGCGCGGCTGATGTGCAGTGCGGTTCAGCTCGAAGTCCCCATGGAAGTGGAAGTGGGCGTCGGCGAGAACTGGCTTGACGCGCATTGAAATAAATCAGCGCCTTCGCGGCAAAAAAAATGATCACGCAACAGACTATTATCGAAGCGCACAACCGGATCAGGCCCTTCATCCATCAGACACCGGTGTTGACTTCCGGGAGCCTTGATGAGATCGCCGGATGTATGCTGTTCTTTAAATGCGAAAATTTCCAGAAGGTCGGCGCCTTCAAGGCACGCGGCGCGATGAATGCGGTCCTTTCTCTGTCACGTGAGCAGCGCGCGCGGGGCGTGGCGACCCACTCCAGCGGAAACCACGCACAGGCCCTGGCGCGGGCTGCAAAGATCATGGGAACAAAAGCATATATCGTCATGCCCCGGACAGCCCCCGAAATAAAAAAGCAGGGTGTTCTCGGCTACGGAGGCGTGATCTTCGAGTGTGAGCCTACGCTGAAATCCCGCGAAGAGACACTGGCCAGGGTTGTCGAAGAAAAAGGCGCCTACATCATTCATCCCTTTAACAATTACGAAGTGATCGCAGGGCAGGCAACTGCGGCGAAGGAATTTTTCGAGGAGATCAATTATCTGGACTATGTCGTGGCACCGGTGGGTGGTGGCGGCTTGCTAAGTGGAACCGGTTTATCCGCCAAATATTTCTCGCCTCAGACAATGGTTATCGGCGCGGAGCCAGAAGGTGCGGATGATGCATACCGCTCATTGGAAAGCGGGATGATAGAATCTTCACAAGCAGATACTGTTGCCGACGGGTTGCTGACCAACCTGGGAACCAAAACCTTTCCCATCATACAGGAAACTGTTAAGAAGATCATTACCGCCTCTGACGTAGAGATCATATCGGCCATGCGCCTGATATGGGAGCGCTTAAAGATCATTGTTGAACCCTCCGCCGCCGTGACCTTTGCCGCGGTGTTGAAGACGAAAGATCAGTTCAGAAACAAAAATGTTGGCATTATCCTTTCCGGAGGGAACGTTGATCTCGTGAGGGCAGCCAAATTGTTTGGCACAGTCTGAGATCAGGTTTCAAACACGGGCCATCGAGCAGGTGAAGAATGACATTTGATTAAACCGGCCACCCTGTAAATTCCCATTCCCAAACGTCGCCATCCTCGTCATCCCAAACCATTCCCCGGAACGCAAAGGCATTTCTTCTCAATATACGTGTGGATGCATTTTCCTCCGGTAACGTCCTGGCCGTAATTCGGACATGAGGATCTGCTTTCAGTGACAATGATATGAGTTGCCGGCATATCTCCGTTCCGATTCCCTTACCCTGGTAGTTTTTAAAAGTACCATAGGCAATTTCAACTTTGCCTTCCCTGGGTTTTCCCTTGAAGCCGCCACACCCCACCAGGTCATTTCCTGCCCTTGCAAAATATCCGATCCATGGAGGGTAAAAACCAACACGCCTATAAAAACCGGGATAGACTTGAAGAACCTCCCTGCAATCCTCATTTTGCAGGAAAACACTGTTTTTACTTTCATCCGCTTCTATAGGAAGTAGTTCCATCCGTGACTTTTTTAATTAATCTACCGAAACAAACACCACGCTGCAAATTAAAAAAGCCACCTTGCAGGTGGCCTTTCTATTGATCGTTTCGTTATCAGCACTAATTCTTCCGCTTAAACTGGTCGAATCTTGTCTCAGTCTTTTTCGGGAACGCATTGTTCATCAACTCCACATCAGCCAGTTCAAAATTCGGATCCAGCAATATATTGGTCACTTCCTTGTTCTTGATGAACACTTTCGTCACTTCCTGCTCATCCATTCTCCACACCTCCGCGGGAATTTTCTCGATCTCTTTGGAGCCATCCTTATAGGTCCACTCTATCACGAGCGGCGTAACCAAACCTCCTCTGTTCTTAAAGGTGAGCTCGTAGATGTTTTTGCCATCCAGTTTCTGACGGATCGCGTTGTCATCAACATTGCTGCGGAATTCGCCATACAATTGACTGGGCGTATTCACCAGCGTCAGATCTTCCGGTCCATTACTGAAATCACTATTCGCTCCGGCCTGTCCACCTCCCGAAGCAAGGTCTCCTGATTGGACACGCACATTTTTACTTTCCGGATCAGTAGTTTCATTCTTCAGACGGAACCATTTCACCTCACTCAGCTCCACATCCACGTGGTCGTTCGTAAAGAACCATCCACGCCAGAACCAGTCCAGGTCAACGGCGGAGGCGTCCTCCATCGTGCGGAAAAAATCGCCGGGCTTCGGATGCTTGAAAGCCCACCGCTGTGCGTATTCCTTGAAAGCTGCATCGAACAATTCCGGACCCATCACAGTCTCGCGCAACACGGTGAGCGCTGCCGACGGCTTGTAGTAAGCGTTCGGACCGAACTCCTCCTGACGGATGTTATCTGACATCGACATGATCGGCCTCATATGGCGCTTGTCCCCTTTCATGAATGGCACGATGCCGAGCGGTGTGCCCCGTGTACCGGACAACACCGGATACCGCACCCGCATGGTCTCCTTGTCGAGAAAAGTATTTAAACCTTCGTCCATCCAGGACCACTGACGCTCATCCGAGTTGACGATCATTGGGAAAAAATTGTGGCCCACTTCATGGATGATCACATTGATCATGCCGGAAAGCGTTTGCTGTGAATACCTTCCGTCTTTGCCGGGCCGACCATAGTTAAAGCAGATCATCGGATATTCCATTCCCTGGTTTGCAGCATGAACGGAATACGCCGTCGGATAAGGGTAATCAAAGGTGCGTTCGGAATAAATTTCAAGTGTATTCTTGATGGCTTTGGTCGACTCTTTTTCCCAAAGCGGATTTCCCTCCTTCGGATACAGCGACTGCGCTAACGGCGTTTTGTCTCCGATCTTTACCGCCATGGCATCCCATATGAACTTACGCGAGCTGGCGAATGCAAAGTCGCGAACGTCCTCTGCATGAAACTCCCAGGTACTTTTCTTCCCGGATCTGCTTTTCTCTTTCTGACGCGCTTCCCTTTCCGTTACGATGAACACAGGCTTGTCAAAGGTCTTCTGAGCCTTCTGAAAACGCTGGACCTGTTCGCCTGTCAATACTTCTTCCGGATTCTGCAGCCAGCCCGTAGCCCCTACGATATGATCCGAAGGGACGGTAATGCGCACCTTGTAGTCACCGAACGTCAGCGCAAACTCACCCCGTCCGAGGAATTGCTTGTTCTGCCATCCCTCGTAGTCATCGAAAACACACATGCGGGGAAACCATTGCGCGAAAGTGTAAACATAGTTTCCGTCTTCAGGAAAATACTCATAGCCACCTCTCCCATCAAATACCTGCCTGTTATACTCGTTGTACCGCCAGTCAACGGAGAACACAAACTTCTCTCCGGTTTTCAGGGGCTTGGGAAGATCAATGCGCATCATCGTGTTGTTGATGGTATAGCGCAGATCCTTTCCGGAACCGTCTTTTACTGATTGGATCTGATAGCCGCCTTTATAGTCCGATGGATTAATTCCGGAAATATCATTTAACAGTCCGGCGGGAAGCGAGTCGACGATAACACCTGTCTGTGTTTTTGAAGTTAAATTATCAGGAGCAAAGATGTTCTGGTCGAGTTGCATCCACAGAAAACGTAGTGGCTCGGGTGAATTGTTGTGGTATGTGATTGTTTCGTGACCCGTCAGTTCCTGGGTTTTGTCGTTCACCTCTGCTTCGATCACATAATCAGCCTGTTGTTGCCAATATTCGGCACCGGGCGCTCCCGAACCCGATCTGTACGCGTTGGGTGTGGGCAGCAACGCGTCGATTTGCTCGAACTTGCCGTTCCACCCACTGCGTTGCTGGGCAAAAGCACACGCGGTCAGAAAGGATAAGAAGACCAAGGCCAAAAATTTTATCAGAATTCGCATACGTGTTTTTTATAAATACAAAATGAAAAAAGCCGCTACCGGTTATTGTAACGGCATGTGTAACAAACAATCCTTAACGGGATTTTTTCCTGAACTCGTCGAAGCGGGAAGGCTGCTGTACTTTAGGGAAAATATTGTCTTCAATATTGACATCTGCTGTCTCCATGTCGGGATCAATCATGATGCTCGCTACTTCCTTATCCTTTACAAAGACTTTCGTTAACTCCTTCTCGTTAAAACGCCAGATCTCAGCAGGGATCTTTTCAAGTTCTTTTGTTCCGTCCTTATAGGTCCATTCAATAATGACTGGCATTACCAGACCGCCTTTGTTCGAGATCGTCACTTCATATATGTTTTTATTCTGAAGCTTGGCCCGTATCTCCCTGTCATCCACACGGCTCAAAAACTCACCATAAAGACGTCTGTCGGTATCGACAAGGCGAAGTGGCTGCGGGCCGCTGTTGAAGTCATTGCCTTCCGCCGCGGAGGAACCGGAGGACAGATCGCCCTGCCGTGCCGTCACGCCTTTGTTTTCAAGACGTGATTCATCTGTTTCCAGCTTAAACCACTTGACTTCTTCGAGTGTTTGATCATTTACATCCGTGGTGTAGAACCATCCTTTCCAAAACCAATCGAGGTCTACAGCAGATGCATCCTCCATGGTGCGGAAGAAATCGGATGGCATAGGATGTTTAAAAGCCCACCGCTCGGAATATTCCTTAAAAGCCATGTCGAAAAGCTCTTTACCCATTACTGTTTCACGCAAAATATAAAGTGCTGTGGCCGCCTTGGTGTATTGCTCTGCGCCAAGTTGCACTACCTGCTCCGAGTTTGTCATCAACGGGCGCATGAGTGATTCGTCACCTTTCATATAATTCACCACACTGGAAGGCTTGCCGCGGGACCAATCGATATCCGGATATCTTTCAAGCTCTGTTATCAGCTGCACAAAAGAATTGATCCCTTCATCCATCCAGGGGGTCTGGCGTTCATCGCTGTTGATGATCATGGGGAAGAAGTTATGTCCTACTTCGTGCACAATCACTCCGATCATTCCCTGTTTCAGCAGTGGCGTATAACTTCCGTCTTTATTTGGACGTCCAAAGTTAAAACAGATCATGGGGTACTCCATCCCTATGCTCGCTGTATGCACCGAAATGGCAACGGGATAAGGATAGTCGATCGTCATGCGGGAATACACTTCAATCGTGTTCTTCACCGCTTTTGTAGATTCCTGCTCCCAAAGCGGATTGCCTTCTTTGGGATAAAACGACATCGCCAGCGGAGTTTTGTTTCCGATCTTAACAGCTTGTGCATCCCAGATAAATTTTCTTGAACTGGCAAAAGCAAAATCGCGGACGTTTTCAGCGTGGTATTGCCAGGTCTTCTTTGTCTTTGATCTGCTCTTTTCTTTTTGGATAGCCTCTTTTTCAGTTACGATGATCACCGGCTTGTCAAAGGATGTTTTTGCCTTTTCAAAACGCTCAAGCGCTGTCTTTGAAAGTACATCCTGGGGATTTTGCAGAACGCCACTCGCAGCCACCAGGTGATCTGAAGGAACGGTTATGCTGACTTTGTAATCGCCGAAAGGGAGGGCGAATTCACCTGTTCCCAGGAATTGTTTGTTTTGCCATCCGTCAACATCGTCATAAACACACATGCGCGGGAAGAATTGCGCGATCGTATACACATAATTTTTATCCTCCGAAAAATACTCCAGACCGCTTCGTTGCCTGAAAATATTCCGGTCAACGATATTATAGGACCAGTCTATATTGAATGAAAACTTTTCACCGCTCTTCAGGGGTTTGGGAAGGTCAACCCGCATCATCGTATTATTGACAAAATGCTGAAGCGGTTTACCGGAGGTCTCCTTCACCGTCTTGATATCAAAACCGGCTTTAAAATCCGAAACTTTGCCGGCAAAGTTTTTTGCCGCTGCGGAATCAACAACTTCATCCGTCCCGGTGCTTTTCAAGGTGTTATCATCCGATAAGATGTTCTGATCGAGTTGCAGCCACAAATAACGCAGAACGTCAGGCGAATTGTTGTGATAAGTGATTGTCTCAGTTCCGGAGACGCTTTGGTTATCATCATTCAACTCAACACTGATGGTATAGTCGGCTTTCTGCTGCCAATACCTGGGCCCCGGAGCGCCGGAGCCGGAACGGTATTCATTGGGCGTGGGCAATACCTGGTCGAGCTGTTCAAATTTACCTTGCCAGGCCGGAGATTGGGCAAAGGCGAGGTTTACGGAAAACAAAATGAGTAATACAAAAATACGCGTCATGTATAATTGGGTTAATGAGTCAAAACCAGAACCCCGGCCATGGGGTTGTTCTTTTTGTCAAAAAAAGTGCCAATGCCGGCAAAAGTCCGCGTTACCAGTAAATCTTATCTTTCAAAAGAATCAGCGCAATCCCGGCAACGGCTGATGAGATAACTAACTTCCAATCCCTACGGTTCACGCCGAAAACATCCACCAGAAC
Organism: Chryseosolibacter sp.; assembly: GCA_049791675.1. GTDB lineage: Bacteria > Bacteroidota > Bacteroidia > Cytophagales > Cyclobacteriaceae > Chryseosolibacter. Next base: position 35,303 of record JBARAD010000076.1, on the reverse strand, counting down.
GAAACCGATCACCAGGAAGAATGACACAATGATGATCTGACCTAATTCCAAACCGAGATTGAAGGCCAGAAGCTGGGTGAAAATACTTTCATCCCTCCCGAGAATACTCTTCAAATAATTTGAAAAACCCATCCCGTGGATGAGGCCAAAAAAAGCGGCATATACATAGTTCAACTGTATATTGCCGGAGTGTCCGTCACCCCTGAAAAGGTTTGAAACAGCCGTTATAAAGATTGTGACCGGGATCAGAAATTCCACCAACGCCGCATTAACAGTAATGATTTCAAGTGTGGCAAGGGCCAGTGTTATGGAATGGCCAACCGTAAAAGCAGTAACCAGTATCAGCACCTGCTTCCATTCGCTGATCGCATACAGTATACAAAGTGCGATTACGAAAAGGATATGGTCATATCCGTTCGCGTCGAGGATGTGATCCTTTCCTAATCCAAAGTAGAGTTGAAATTCGCTCATTTACTGTAGCTTCAGGTTTTCGGCACCAATTATACGGCTAAATTCTTTTTTTACCGCTTATTTAAAACCGGAACGAAGATTTTATATTTACATGAGTTAACTGGCTGTCTCTTCATGCCCCCTTAATTTGTTGAGAGAAACGTTTTTTGGACTTTATTTTGTTTGGTGGGTATGTAACTCTAAAATATGGCGCTAACAACATTAAGCGGCTTTATGCCCGTACTTGCATTTTGGCTCTTCCTTCATCCCATCCATGTTTCGGTAACGGAAATTGAATTTGATGAAAAGGATCAGGCGCTGGAGATCATCATGCGCGTATTCATAGACGACCTGGAATTAAGTCTGCGGAACAGCCTCGACCAACCGGAACTTGATATCCTTAACCCAAAGAACGGGATGAATACCGATCAGCTCGTGCGGGGATATCTGAAAGATCATTTCAAAATTTCTTTAGATAACAAACTGCACCAAATCAATTATCTGGGCCACGAACGCGAAGCAGAAGCATTTATTTTTTACATCGAAGTGACCAATGTAAAAAAATGGAAGACCATTTCCATCCACAACGATATCATCATGTCCACACATGACGATCAATCCAACCTCGTGCATGTATATGTGAATGACAACGTGAAAAGTTTAAGGCTGACACGAAATACGCCCGCGGATAAACTGACGTTTGACAATCTGTAACGCGATCGGCCATACTCGCCATACGTCTCAATTGCGTTTATTGATTATTTTTGACCCCCGATGAGATATCTAACCTTTATTTTCGTTGGCCTGCTTCTTTGGAATTGCAATGGAACGGAAGACGAAGCGTGCGTTTTTACACCCGACGTCCCTTATAACAACTTTGACCTTTCCGTAGAACATCTTGAGGACACACTCGCCAGTATCCGGTCGAAAGCCGAACTTATTGACTTCCTTACGCGCAATCCGCTCATTCGTGACGAAATGTTGCGCCGGGCAGAGTATCCGGATGATTCAGTCTTTGTCAATGAAATGTTCAAAAGATTTACAAATCCCGGTATCGACACGCTTCTCCAGGAGACAAAGCGGGTGTTCGGCGACGGCTCGCAGCTCGAAAAACAGTTCCGGGACGCCTTTGCCAACATCCAATATTATTATCCGGACTTCCATCCTCCCAAGATCAAAACGCTCATTACGGGCCTGGATTCGGATCTATACGTTTCCGACTCGCTCATTCTGGTCAGCCTCGATTTCTTTCTTGGTCCTGATGCGACGTATCGACCCAAGGCTTATGACTATCTCATGCGCCGTTACGACCCCGCCGACATCGTTCCATCCTGTCTTTTGATCTTCGGTATCAGCAGCCGCTTCAACAAAACGGATCTCAAAGACAGGACTGTTCTTGCAGACATGGTGGCCTACGGGAAATCCTTTTACTTTGCGAAACACATGATGCCCTGCACCCCTGACAGTCTCCTCATCTGGTATACGGCTGAAGAAATCAAGGGCGCACGGCAGAACGAAGACCTCATCTGGGCAAGGTTTATCCAGGACAAAGTGATTTTCTCCACCAGCATGATGGACAAGAAGAACTATCTGGGCGACCGACCCATCACCACGCAGGTAGGAGAAAAATGTCCGGGGAGGATAGGCCAATGGGTGGGTTGGCAAATTGTAAAGGAGTACATGGAGACGCATCCTGACAAATCCCTTCCAGATCTGATGAACATGAACGACGCGCAGGCATTGTTTAAAAGCTCGAATTACAAACCTCAGAACAAGTAACGAATTCGAATACCGGGCGAAAATTCTTTGACCTGCATTCGCCCCTACATTCTCAAACACTATATTTGGCCCTTTAATAATTCTCATATGCGTAAAAAAATTGTAGCCGGTAACTGGAAGATGAATAAAACCTTTGAAGAGGCAGGTATCCTTACCGCTGAGGTCATGGGCATGGTTGCCGATGAAGTAAAAGGAAATGCGAGGGTCATTTTATGTGTTCCCTTTCCTTATCTCCTTTCCATCAAAAACCAGTTGGGAAAAAATACGCGTATCGAAGTAGGTGCGCAGAATTGCAGCGAGCACGAGGCCGGAGCATATACCGGCGAAGTTTCAGCAGCGATGCTTCGCTCGATCGGAATCCCCTACGTCATTCTCGGCCACAGCGAGCGTCGCCAGTTCTTCAATGAGGATGGCAAACTGCTGGCAAAGAAAGTGGATATCGCGCTTAAATACGGACTTACACCCATCTTCTGCTGCGGTGAACCGCTCGATGTCCGCGAGAAAAATGAACATGAGAAACTGGTGAAGCAACAACTTGAAGAAGCCCTGTTCCATCTTGATGCCGCTTCATTGGAAAAAACGATTATTGCCTATGAGCCCGTATGGGCTATTGGCACAGGCAAGACTGCCACCGCGCAACAGGCGCAGGACATGCATGCGGTGATCCGCAGGCATCTTGCTTCCAAATATGAGCAGTCGGTTGCTGATAACATCTCCATTTTATACGGCGGAAGCGTCAACGCCGCAAATGCAAAAGAACTCTTTTCATGCGCCGACGTAGACGGCGGTCTGGTCGGAGGCGCATCCCTGAAATCACGGGAGTTTACGGAGATCATAAAAGCGATGGCCTGAGTCCGGACCCGTTCGTACTTCATTCCATAATTTCTGATGATGTATCATACCCGCTTGCTGGTTACATGTTCTCCCGAGTTTTCCGAATTGCTCCTGGCAGAACTGGCAGAGGCCAACTTCGATACCTTTCTCGAAAACGAACGTGGTTTCGAGGCCTACGTCGAAGGCGACGGGTATGATAAACCGCTCGTTGAAGCGATTCTCAAAAAATACGAGGCATTGGCACCTGTAGAATTTTCTTTTTCACAGATCCAGAAAAGAAACTGGAATGAAGAATGGGAGAAAAGTTATTCGCCAATTGCGGTAGATGATCGGTGCCTGATCCGGGCTTCCTTCCACCAGGCTGACAAGAAATACCCATACGAAGTCGTTATCACCCCGAAAATGTCGTTTGGAACCGGCCATCATCAGACAACCTATCTGATGGTGAAAAACATGCTCGATATTGACCATCAGGGCAAGCGCGTGATGGATGCCGGATGCGGTACGGCCATCCTCTCGATCATGGCTTCCAAACTCGGCGCCCGGGAAGTGGAAGCGTTCGACATTGATGAATGGAGTATTGAAAACGGCAACGAAAATACAGCGATCAATCACTGCAATAATATCCGCATCCAGCAGGGAAAGATCGCTGAGGTCGCGTTGTCAGGAAAGTTCGATATAGTTCTGGCGAACATCAACAAGAACGTTTTGCTGGATGATATGAAGACCTATTCCAGTTATCTTAAACCCGGTGGACTTCTTTTGCTCAGCGGATTCTTTACCCTTGATATTGCCGATCTGCTGGAAGAAGGCTCCCGCTACAACCTGAAAGAAGTCAGTCGCGATGAACGCGATACCTGGGCCTGCCTTCTCTTAAAGTCCGGAACCTAGCTGCGTCCTCCTCCAGGGGATTTAGGGACGTATCCACTTTTCAATAAGCGCCACGAACTCTGTGGGCTTTTCCGCAGGAAGCCAGTGCCCTGTGTCGAGCGTTACCATTTCCGCAGCCGGAAAAACCTCACGGATGCGATCGAAATCTTCGTCCTTGACGTAATTGGAGCGCGCTCCCCTGACAAAAAGCGTCTGCTTTTCAAATTTCCCCTCAGACTGCAGGTCCAATCCGATCTTGTGGATGTTGTCAGCAATGGCGGCGAGATTCAATTTCCACTTGAAGCCGCCTTCCGGTTTGCGCTGCAGATTCTTGAGTAAGAATTGCCGGACATCAGCCTCATCCACAAAACGGGCCAGCGCATCATCAGCCTCGTTCCGGGAAGTGATCTCTGTAATTGGGATTGCCTGAAGGCCCTCGAGGATTACATAGTGGGCCATGCTGTAAGCTTTCGGAGCGATGTCTACGACAATGAGTTTCTGCAGCTTTTCAGGATGGGCCACGGCCAGGTTCATTGCCACTTTTCCTCCCATCGAATGTCCGATGATGACAGGATCGGCGATATGATGGGTCTCGATGAATTCAAGCACATCAGCCGCCATGACCGGATAATCGAACGTATCTGCGTGCGGTGAATGACCGTGGTTGCGCAGATCCACCGCATAGGTACGGAAGTGCGCCGACAGCATCCTGGCCTGCGTGAGCCAGTTATCAGAAGAACCAAAAATGCCGTGAAGCAAAACCAGCGGTTGCCCTTCGCCTAATTCCCGGTGAAACAATTTCATAGTTCGATGTTTACGAAACTTCAAGGCGGCCGTTCATCATCTGACCAGGACGCATCATGATTCCCTGGCAAAACTAACAATCATCAAACCATTTGGAAGAATCTTTCATCAGGACCCTGATAATCTTCAAATCGGCTTTATATTTAGGGCTTTTATTTAAAGGTTAAGATGCAGCTTATAACAGGGAATTACAGGATTCAGGATGTTGACCTTCTGACGCTGACAAAAGAATACGGCACCCCCCTTTACGTCTATGACGCAGAAAAAATTGTTCATCAGCTCAAGACGCTCAAGACAGCTTTTTCCGGGTCGGATGTAAAAATCAAATACGCTGCCAAGGCGCTCACAAATCTTTCCGTCCTGAAGCTTCTCAGAATGTATGGCTCAGATGTCGATGTAGTGTCTATTGAAGAAGCACAGCTTGCCTTGCGCGCCGGCTTTAAACCCGCCCAGATCATGTTCACCCCCAGCGGCGTGGATTTCAATGAGATCGTCGAAGGCGTAAAACTAAATCTGACAATTAACCTGGACAGTCTTTCCGCCCTCGAAAAATTCGGGCAGAAATACCAGAACAGTTATCCGTGCAGCATCCGCCTCAATCCGCATATCATGGCCGGGGGAAACTATAAGATCTCGACTGGTCACAGCAATTCCAAGTTCGGAATTTCCGTCTTCCAGTTGCCGGATATCCATGAGGTTGTGAACAAGCATAACATCCGCATCAATGGCTTGCACATACACACCGGATCTGACATTACGGAGAGCGAAGTGTTCCTGAAGATGGCCGATATCCTTTTTGGTGTTGCGCGCGATTTTCCTCAGTTGAGGTTTATCGACTTCGGCAGCGGTTTCAAAGTAGCGTACAGGGAAGGCGATATGGTGACCAATGTCTATGACCTCGGTCTCAAGCTCACCAAGGTATTCAATGATTTCTGCCAAAGCTATGGACGTAAACTAGAGCTTCATTTTGAGCCTGGCAAATTTATTGTGAGTGAAGCCGGCCTGCTTCTGGTAAAAGTAACGGTCGTGAAACCCACACCTTCGCTCACCTTTGTCGGCGTTAACTCGGGATTGAATCATCTGATCCGGCCCATGATGTATGACGCCTATCACGACATCGTAAACATCTCCAATCCAACGGGATCGCAAAAGCTGTATACGGTTGTAGGGTACATCTGCGAAACGGATACGTTTGGCGCCGACCGGAAGCTGAACGAAGTACGGGAAGGCGATATCCTGGCAATTAAAAATGCGGGGGCCTACGGCTATTCCATGTCATCCAACTACAATTCGCGGCTGCGGCCGGCAGAAGTGATGCTTCTAAATGGCCAGCCAAAACTTATACGCGAACGGGAAAAGCTGGAAGATCTCTGGAAAAATCAACCCGAGATTGACCTGCAACACCTATAGGCAGCATTCTGCCCTCAGCGCTCAACTTTTTAGCGCAAAAGTTGGTTTACAAAAGACAATGTGAAATATGAAGCCTATACTGCGCAGTTTGTCCTTTCTTTTCTTTTTTCTGCTACCCGGTCTTTTAACGGCCCAGATCCTTACGCCGGCCACCTGGGACATTCAACTATCAGAAACAAAGGTGAAGGCCGGAGATGAAATTGACATCATCTTCAAGGCCACGATCGACGACGTCTGGTATTTGTATGCAAACGATTTTGACCCCGATTGCGGCCCGTTACTCACAGAGGTCCGTTTTGAAAGTACAGAAAACTTTGAGCCTGTAGGCGGACTGAAAGCCATCAACCCCGTTCCCAAGCATGATGAGATCTTCGATTGTGATGTTAAGATCTTCAAGAAAAAGGGAGAGTTCAGGCAACGCATAAAAGTGCTGGGCAATCCCATGACTATTTCCGGCGCAATAGAAGGTCAGGTGTGCACTGAGATCGATGGGAAGTGCATTTCCATCGAAGCGGATTTTTCTTTTGAAAACATTGCCGTCAGCGGTGCGCCGAAGGCACAGCCATCGCCCCGAAAGAACGACGCCACTGAAAAACAATCACGGACACCGAAGGCTCCGGTTGCAACACCCGATACGAAGAAAGACAGCGTGGTGAGCGAAGCGCCGACAACAACCGATTACGGAAGGAACGAAGGTCCTTTGCTGGATACATCCATACTCGAAGGCGAAGCTTCCTCCTCGAGTGATTCGCTTGTGGGTTATATGTTTCTAGCCTTTCTGCTGGGCCTGACCTCCCTGATCACACCCTGCGTTTTCCCGATGATCCCGATGACGGTGACATTCTTTCTCAAAGACAATCAAAGCAAGCGTGAGGCCGTACGCAACGCCACTTTATTTGGCATCTCCATCATCGTCATCTATACCATCGCCGGAACGTTGTTCGCCCTGCTTTTTGGCGCGGAAGGTCTCAACGCACTGGCTACCCATTGGATTCCGAACCTGTTCGTTTTCCTGATATTTATTGTCTTCGCCCTGTCCTTTCTCGGATTGTTCGAGATCAATGCGCCCTACAAACTTGTTAACAAGGCTGACCGCGCCGCGGAAAAAGGCGGCATCGCAGGAATATTTTTTATGTCGGCGACACTCGTGCTGGTATCCTTTTCATGCACCATTCCCATTGTAGGCAACGTGCTGGTGCTTTCGGCGGGAGGTGAGGTAATCAAGCCCGTGCTCGGGATGCTGGCATACAGCCTGGCCTTTGCGATTCCCTTCACCCTGTTTGCCATTTTTCCGGAATGGCTGAAGAGCATGCCGAAGTCGGGCGGATGGCTCAATACTGTGAAAGTAACGCTCGGCCTACTGGAGCTTGCCCTCGCCCTGAAATTCCTCAGCATCGCAGACCAGACCTACCACTGGGGCATCCTTGACCGTGACCTCAACATCGCTATCTGGGTAGTTATTTTTACCATCCTCGGATTTTATTTCCTGGGAAAGATACGCATGCCGGGAGATTCACCCGTGGAGAAAGTCACCGTGCCCCGGTTGATGATGGCCATTCTTACGTTCACTTTTGTGATCTACCTGATTCCCGGCCTCTGGGGCGCTCCCCTGAAGGCGCTTGCCGGGTACCTCCCCCCGATGTATACCCATGACTTTGACCTGGTCGCCATGAACCGGCAGGAACAGCAGAATAAGATCTGCAGCGAGCCCAAATACGGCGAATTCCTGCACCTGCCCCATGGGCTTGACGGCTATTTTGATTACGACCAGGCCCTTGCCTGCGCACGCGAGCAGAACAAACCGCTCTTTATTGATTTCACCGGTCATGGATGTACAAATTGCCGGGAGATGGAAGCGAATGTCTGGGCGGATCCGGAAGTCCTTGAGCGGCTGCGAAACGATTTCGTTGTCGTGGCGCTCTATGTCGATGATAAAACCGAGCTTCCACAGGCATCATGGTATACCTCGGCATACGATAATAAAGTGAAGAAGACCATCGGAAAACAAAATGCAGATCTTCAGATCACACGGCTCAATAATAACGCGCAGCCTTTCTACGTTCTCGTTGGACAAGATGAACGTGTCCTGGCCTGGCCCTACGGATACGACAAAAATGTCGAAGACTTTATAGAATTTTTGGAAAGAGGAAAAAAAACTTACAGTGAGCTTTACCTAAACTAAAGTACAAATAGCCCTGGAAAGGCCCAAAATGGGCAAATTCCTGTTTTGACACCTCTTATTTTCGTTTAAATACGATAAGATATATCTTTGACCAGGAGGCATTTCCACACAATTGGGGAAATGAAATTTTTCGAAACTGCTTATATTTGAATCTCTTCGCAATTTTTTAATCTAAATCGTGACATGGTAAAAAAAATCTCTGGTTTCGTGGTCCTCATCGCCCTGGCAGCGGGCGTGTTCGTGTTTAACAAATTTTACAATCCCGCTACGCTCCAACAGGAATTGTTAGCGGTATCTGATTCAAGTCTTTTCGTTCCCCTTGAAGTGAAAGAACCCAAGATGCTTTACGGAATGATCCTTGAAGAGAATCACGTGGTCATTGAAGACAAGATCAAACGCAACCAGTTTTTGGGCGACATTCTCGAAGAATACAATGTGCCTGCCAAATTGATCCACCAGGTGTCGCAGCTGTCGCGCAAGATATTTGATCCGCGCAAGATCACGCCCAATTCGAAGTACACACTCATTTGCAACCAGGACTCACTTACCCAGGCGAAAGCGCTTGTTTACGAGCCCAACGCGATCGATTACATCGTATTCAGGTTTGAAGATTCATTATCGGTTGATGTTCATCAGCGCGATGTAACAACCCTGGAGAAAACCGTTAGTGGTGTTATCCATTCCACCTTGTCTCAGACGATGGAATCCCTCGGCATGCCTGCGCAACTGACTGACCGCTTTGTCGACATCTTCGGATGGCAGGTTGATTTTCAAAGACTGCAGCCTGGCGACAAATTCAAACTTATTTATGAAGAACAACAGGTAGAGGGCATCTCGATCGGCATCAGCAAGATCAGCGGAATTTATTTCGAACACTTTGATAATCCATACTACGCTTTTCCCTTCGATCAGGGAGACGGTATGGAATACTTCGATGAGGATGGAAAAAGTCTTCGGAAGGCGCTCCTCAAATATCCCATTCAGTATACGCGCATCAGCTCCCGCTACAACAAAAATCGTTTCCACCCGGTACAAAAGCGATGGAAGGCGCATCTGGGAACTGACTTTGCAGCACCCCGCGGCACACCGATCCGTACCGTAGGCGACGGGGTTGTGCTCGAGGCCGGTTACAAATCCAACAATGGTAACTTTGTAAAGATCAGGCACAATGCGACTTACACGACTCAATACCTTCACATGTCGAAAATTGCCTCAGGCCTGCGTCGCGGCGACAGGGTTAAACAGGAACAGGTTATTGGCTATGTGGGGAGCACTGGCCTTGCAACAGGACCACACCTGTGCTACAGGTTCTGGAAAAACGGTGTTCAGGTAGATGCGCTCCGCGTGGAACTGCCTGCCTCCGAGCCCGTAAAGAAAGAATACCTTACCTCATTTGAGACAACCAAACAGCAACTCATTGACAAATTGAACCTGATTCCCCTCCCTGAGGAAGACGCAGAGTCATTTGCTTCCATCCGTTAATCGAATTTTTTAAATCCTTCTGACTAGGATCAGCAATTTTCTTTGGCTTTTTTTGTTAAGGAAAAGTGTTGATCCTTTTTCATGAAGCGATTCCAGCTGACCTTTTGCATTTGCCTCGTTGTTTTTGCCGCCTCCGCCCAGAAAGTGGGCGTGGTATTGAGTGGCGGCGCAGCCAAAGGACTCGCCCACGTGGGGGTCCTGAAGGCGCTCGAGGAAAATGAAATCCCCATCGATTATGTCGTAGGAACTTCAATGGGCGGCATCATCGCCGGATGTTACGCCGCAGGCATGAGCCCCGATCAGATTGAAAATATGGCGCTGTCAGAGCAATTTCTGCGACTCGTCAATGGCATGCCGGAAAAAGGCTTCAATTACTTTTACCACCAGAGTGAGGACAATCCGCATTTTCTGAAACTGAATCTTTCGCTGGATTCCATCCTCAACATGCAACTCAACACCAGCATTGCCAGCGACGTTTCACTGAACTTTGGCCTGGCAGATATGTTTTCGCAGGCTTCCGCCATCTGCAACAATAACTTCGACAGCCTGTTTGTTCCGCTAAGGGTAGTAGCCGCAGACATCTTCACACAGAACCAGGTCATCCTGTCTAAGGGTGTGCTGAGTGACGCCATCCGCGCAACCCAGACAGTTCCTTTCTTCTATAATCCGATCCGTGTTGATGGAAAGTACCTCTTCGACGGCGGTGTGTACAACAACTTCCCGGTCGATGTGGCAGAAGATGAGTTCAGTCCCGATGTGATCATTGGCGCCAACGTTTCATCAAAAATCTACAATGACTATCCGTACAGCCTGGATGAGAAACTAATCGCCAATTCACTCCTGTTCCTGCTGTTAGACAAGTCCGATCCCGGAAGTGTGCCTGAGAACGGAGTGTACATTCAGCCAAACCTGACAGGATATACATCCTTCGACTTTTCAGAAGCAAAAAGCCTCATTGACAGCGGATATGTTCAAACACTCCGGCAGATCGACGAAATAAAGAAGAAGGTGGCCGCGCGGGTAACGTGCGAGGAAATTTCCGAGAGGCGTAACACATTCAATAGCCGAAGTCCTGAGATGGTATTCGATAAGCTTTTGTTTGAAGGCTTTAATCCGAAACAACAACGTTATATCCGACGCATCTTCCGTTACAATGAAAAGAACCCGAGATCCTTTTACTACACAAAAGCAAAGCGGGGTTACTTTAAACTGGTATCAGAAAACTACTTCAACAACGTTTACCCTAACATCGTTTTTGACAGCGCACAGCATACCTATCAGCTCAAGCTCACGAGGAGACCACAGAAGAATTTTCAGGTCGATTTCGGCGGCGTGATCGCCACCCGCAACATCAGCAACATCTATCTGGGACTCAATTTTTTTAACTTCAATAACCAGCTCCTCCACATCTATGGAGGATTCCAGACCGGGAATTTTTACAAGGCCGCCGATATCAAGACGCGATTGGATTTCCCTTTCCAGTTTTATCTCGAACCTTTTGCAGGATTCAACAGCTGGGATTATCTCCAGAGTGATGACCTTTTGTATGAAGTCAGCTCACCCACAGTACTCCGCCGTGTCAACAGAAAATATGGATTGAACATCGGCTGGCCACTGGGCCACCAGTTTAAGGGCGTTCTGAGAGCAGAAGGATTTAATAATATTGACAGGTATGTGAATGGTGACGTTTTTGTCAGTTCCGATACACTTGACAAATTGAGAACTAATGGTCTGAAAGGCGAACTTTTGTTTACGACAAACACCCTGAACCGGAAACAATATGCCAATGCTGGCAAATCGTTCAATTTCGCCGTTCAATACTTCAATGTTACAGAGGACTTTGCGCCTGGCAATACTTCCATCGAAGCACTTCCCGTCAGCAATAAGCACCAATGGTTCCGCTTCCAGGCTACGGCAGAGCAATATTTTAAAGCAGGATGGTACCGCCCCGGATATTACGTGCAGGCCGTCTTTTCAAATCAGCCGTTTTTTCAGAATTACTTCGGCACCCTGATCAACGCACCCGGCTTTAACCCCCTTCAGGACAGTCCTACCCTTCTGCTGGAGAATTTCCGCGCATTCAATTATGTAGCCGGAGGTTTCCGCAACGTCTTTACCCTGAAAAACCGCCTGGATCTCCGCCTCGAGGCCTATGTCTTCAAGCCACTGGAATATTTACAGCAGGGATCAAACCAGGAAGCTGTTGTCGCCCAAGATCTGCGCACAGTTCACTTTGCCAGCACCGCAGGTCTGGTCATGCACGCGCCGCTGGGGCCAGTATCCCTCAGCGTTAACTATTACAATGACAAACAAAACCAATTGGGCGTTCTGCTGCATGTTGGTTTCCTTCTTTATAACAAACATTCAATGGATTGAGCTTTGATTAAAAAGGCCTGTCCCCCATGAATATTAATTGCCGGTTCTTCCAGCGGCCTTTTTTAAATTTTTCTTAAGTTTATCCTTTAATAGACCTCACTCCTCCACATGAAACGTACGCTACTCTTCCTATCATTCCTTGTATTGATTTTATCTGAACCGTTGCGCGCGCAGGAAGTTCAGTGGGCGACAAAATTACTTGAGTTCTCCTCCGAACTCACACCCGTACAATATTCAGCCCGTCAGGTATTGGGCAAACCCAATGTCTTGCCCGCGGGAGGACAAAGCCCCAGCGCGTGGGCTCCGGATAAGCCCAAGAGAAAAGAGTTCGTCAAGGTGGGTTTTGACAGGCCGATGAACATCCGTCAAATCGCTATTGCAGAGTCCCACAATCCCAGCGCGATCTTCCGGGTATTCGTGTATGATGCGTCCGGCCGTGAATATGTTGTCAATACCCTCAATCCAAAAGCAGTTCCCCTCAAAGGAAGGATGTTGAATCTCTTCATGGAAAAAACCCCGTATAAAGTCGCAGCAGTAAAAATTGAATTTGACGGCGCGGCCCTTCCGGATTATTTCGGAATTGATGCCATCGGTATCACGGATGTAAATTACCCGATCATTGCAGACATCCCGAAACTTCAGCTGCTGGCCTCGGGTCTTGTGATCGAGGCGCTGGATGGCAATGTAAACAGTGAATACAGCGAACTGAATCCACTGTTATCTCCCGACGGAAAAACATTGTACTTCAGCAGAAAGAATCACCCGCAAAATATGGGGGGCGACAAAGACAAGGAGGACGTCTGGTATTCGGAACTGGATTCCACCGGCCAGTGGTCACTTGCCAAAAATATGGGCGCTCCTATAAACAACCCAGAACCAAATTTTATGAACAGCATCCAGTCCGTGACGCCCGACGGAAAAACAGCGGTGATCGTTCTGGGAAACAGATATCTCAAAAATGGCAAGATGCAGGCCGGCGTATCAATCAGTTCCAACGTAGGCGGAAGCTGGTCCGAACCCATTCCGCTCAATATCACGAATGATTACAACTTTAATGAAAGAGCAAATTATTTTCTCACGAACAACAGGCAGACGCTGATCATGTCTGTTGAACGGGAAGATTCCTATGGTGATCGTGACCTGTATGTGTCGTTCATACAGAAAGACAGCATCTGGAGTGAGCCGCTGAACCTCGGTGATGTGATCAATACTGCCAGTGCGGAATCCGCACCTTTCCTGGCAATGGATGACAAAACACTCTACTTCTCTTCAAATGGCTTCAGTGGTTATGGAGGCAACGATATCTTTGCATCCAGGAGACTTGATGACACCTGGACAAACTGGTCAGACCCCGAAAACCTGGGACCTGAAATTAACTCGACACTGGAAGACCTGTTCTTCAATATCCCCGCCAGCAGTGAATACGCGTACTATTCAAGGGGTGTGTCGGAAAGCAATACCGATATCTTCCGTGTGAAGCTTCCGATCCTCAGAAGCCCTGAACCATGGGTCATTGTAAAAGGCAAAATCGTGGATGGCGGAACCGGGAACCCCATTGGAGCAAAGATCGTCTATGAAACATTACCTGACGGCAAAGCGGCCGGTGCTACCCAGTCCGACGCGAATTCAGGAGAATATGAAATCCGTGTTCCGGGAGGTCATCTGTATGGCGTTCGGGCGGAAGCAACAGACCGTATCTCCGAAAACCAGAACCTGGATCTCCGCAACATCACCAACGATCAGATTATTGATCACAAAGATTTTAACCTGGATCCGATTCAGTTGAGCGCTGTGGAAGAAAATGTGACGCTCGTGCTGAACAATATCTTCTTTGATTTCGACCAGGCCACACTGAAACCAGAATCATTTCCCGAACTGAACCGGATCATTTCCGTAATGAATGAGAGAGGCGCCATGCAGATTGAAATAGCTGGTCACGCGGACGCCACAGGTCCTCAACCCTATAATCTGCAATTGTCACAAAGAAGGGCAAAGTCAGTCGTCAGGTACCTGACTGATAAAGGCGTTTCACAAAACAGGATATCCGTGGTCTTCCACGGCGAAAAGAAACCTGTAGCACCGAACACAACAACAGAAGGACGTCGTAAGAACAGAAGGGTTGAGTTTAAAATTCTAAAAACCTAAGCCATGATGATGCGCGCACTTTTAGCCGGTTTATTCTTTTCCCTTGCCACTGGTTTGGCCGTCGGTCAGGAAGCTGAACCAGACACCCTTATCCGCGCCGAAGGAAAAATAATCAATGCTGATACCCGTGAACCCATTAACGCACGCATCGTATATGAAAGCGTCCCTTACGGCAGCCGCATAGGGGTGATCAATAACAGCGCCTATTCGTTTCCGATGTTTGATCGTGAGCATTACAGCATCACCGTCGAAGCTCCCGGCTACGCGCCAGCGAAATATATGCTGGACCCCGGCGCTGCGAATGGCGATAACAAAGTCGTCAGGGATATAGCGCTATCAACGGGCTCAAAACCCAATACACACGCCGCGGGTAAAGTGATGCGGCTTGACAACCTGATTTTTGAAGTAGGGAAATCCAAAATCGATCCGGAATCTTTTTCGGAATTGGATATCCTGGTAAACATGATGGAGCAACAACCCAACATGGTTATTCAGCTGGAAGGTCACACCGATTTTCTCGGTGAAAGCAGGGCAAATATGAAGCTTTCGCAACAACGTGTCGAATCCGTGCGGGATTACCTCGCAAGTAAGGGCATCGCCAGAAGCAGGATCAAGACAAAAGCTTTTGGGGGAACTCAGCCCTTGTCGAAAGACAGCACGCCGGAAGCCCACCGCCTCAACAGGAGAGTGGAGGTAAGGATCCTGCAGAACTAAGTGATAATCCGGAATGGCAATTGGAGCCTTCCTAAACATAACTTGCCTTGATTACTGCGCGCTCACCTCAGGATATATTTAACCAGTGCCGAAAAGCGGTTCCTTCCCTTCGCGCGGAACCCGTTATGGAACGAAAAAAGAGGCTTTCCGCGCTGCGTCAATGGATCCATCGGCATCGCCTTGAGATCCAGGAGGCAGTATACAATGATTTCCGGAAACCCTCAATGGAGGTCGATGCCACCGAGATCTTTCATGTGCTGAATGAGATAAAGGTTGCCGTAAATTCGCTTGACCGCTGGGCTTCCCCTAAGAAGATTGATGCCCCGCTTTATCTGGCGGGGACGCGTTCCTGGATCCGGTACGAACCACGTGGTGTGTGTCTGATCATCGCCCCCTGGAATTATCCTTTCAGCCTGGCTGCAGGGCCCCTCGTGTCGGCGCTGGCAGCCGGCAACAGCGTGATCGTCAAGCCTTCCGAGATAACGCCTTCGGTATCGGCGCTCATCAAAAGGATGTGTGATGAGATCTTTGATCCGTCCGTTGTTTCAGTATGTGAAGGGGGCGTGGAACTCTCCCGGACATTGCTTTCACTTCCGTTTGATCACATCTTTTTTACAGGCAGCCCGGCCGTTGGACGGATCGTCATGAAAGCCGCAGCCGAACATCTAACTTCTGTAACCCTCGAACTTGGCGGAAAATCGCCGGCAATCATTTCAGACACGGCCAGGATCAATGACACCGCAGAACGGGTCGCGATGGGCAAGTTTATGAACAATGGACAGACCTGTATTGCACCCGACTACATTCTGGTCGATGAAAAGATCGCTTCCAGGTTTGTTGCAACGCTCATTTCAAAAACAAAAGAATTGTTTGCGCCCCACGGTAATTTCGAAAGTTCCGCTGACTATGGCAGAGTTGTGAATGAATCCCACTTTTCAAGGATTCAGGACTTACTGAAAGAAGCAGTGGGTCGCGGAGCCAGGATCGAATGGCAAGGAAATTCCGACATATCTTCGCGCTTTATGCATCCCGTAATTCTGACAGACGTCCCTGCCGAAAGCCGTGTGATGCAGGAAGAAATCTTTGGTCCTTTACTACCCGTTATCACATACCGAAAAATTGAAGACGCGCTGGCGATCATCAATTCAAAACCAAAGCCTCTCGCCCTCTATGTTTTTACCTCAGACAAGCCCCTCAGTGAAAAGGTGTTGACAGAAACCTCATCCGGTACAGCATGTATCAATGATTGCGGCATTCAGTTTTTGCACCATCAATTGCCTTTCGGCGGCATCAACAACAGCGGCATGGGGAAATCACACGGTCACTTTGGCTTCCTGGCTTTCTCCAATGAAAAGCCCGTTTTAAAACAAAAAAATGGTATTACGGCTGTGAAAGCATTCTACCCACCGTTTACTGCGAGAACCAAAAAGCTTATGGATTGGTTTTTGAGGTTATTCTAAGTAAAAACAAACTGCCGGCACAAAACTGAATACCTCAAACGTTTTGTAAATTTGCCGCCTTACTATTCTACAAATAATCAATAATAAAATGAACAAAGGTTTAAAGTGGTTTTTGATCATTTTCGGTACAATTTTCATCCTGTTTCTCGCTGTTGCAATAATCGTTCCGGCGGTCTTTAAAGATGATATCAAAGCCGTACTGGAAAAAGAGGTGGCCAAGTCCGTGAACGCCGATGTGGTGTTCGAAGATTTTAACCTTTCATTTTTTTCCAACTTCCCCAACATCACCGCGGGCCTCGATGAGCTTGGCGTTATGAACCGCGAGCCGTTCGCCGGGGAAATGCTTTTCGCAACAGAAAAGTTTGAGGTGGAAGTAAATCTCGCGGACATTCTTTTCAGCGATGCCATGAAGGTGGAAGGAATATCCCTGATCCGGCCAGTGGTCAATATCAAGGTGCTGAAAGACGGTCGCGCCAATTACGACATCGCTCTTCCCTCCGCCGATACGACGGCCACAGAAGAATCCGGTGATTTTTCTTTCAGCATCGACCATTGGGAGATCGTGGATGGTGATGTCTCCTATGACGACCAATCCATGAACTTACTGCTGACGATGACCGGTCTTAACCACTCGGGCAGCGGTGACTTCAACCAGGACGCTTTTGACCTGAGAACGAAGACTTCTGCAGACAGCGTGTCGACCTCCTTTGATAACGTGGAGTACCTAACCAATAAACGGGTTCAGATCGACGCAACGCTCAATATCAGTGAAGACTATACTAAATATACCTTCAAGGATAACAACACCAAAGTGAACGACTTCGCCATGCAGGCCAACGGTTGGGTGAAGTTACAGGAGAATGAGGACATCGATATGGATCTCACATTCAATAGCCCGGAAAACTCTTTCAAGAGCCTGCTCTCGCTTGTACCGGGCATTTACACAAAAAGCTTCGATGATATCCGCACGGAAGGTGAGCTTTCGTTCAATGGCGCAGCAAAGGGTACTTTCAATGAAAAACAATTGCCGGCTTTCAACCTCGCCCTCTTGGTTAAAGATGCGATGTTCCAGTATCCTGACCTCCCCACGGCAGTGAAGAATATCAACCTGGACCTGCTTGTTGACAACAAGGACGGAAAGATGGAGAACACCATCGTGGATCTCAAGAAGATGCATCTGGACTTCGGCGCCAACCCTGTTGACGCAAGAGCCAGAATCACCCAGTTATATCCTACCAACGTAGACGCTGAAGTTGCCGCAAAACTGAACCTTGCGGAACTGAACAAAATGTTTCCGATGGAAGGCCTCGAAATGAAGGGTAATTATGCCGTCAACCTGAAAGCCAAAGGCGTCTATGATAGTCTTAAGAAACTGATCCCTGCCATCGACGCAAACATGACACTGGCTGACGGTTACGTGAAGTCGGCGGACTTCCCGATCCCGATGGATGACATGCACTTTACTTCTTCCATCAAAAACACTTCCGGCAAAATGGCAGAGACTTTTATCCGCGTCAATGATTTCTCCATGTTGATGGATGGGGAGAAGTTAAACGCCGACCTCCTCCTGGAGAACCTGGACAACTACACATGGGACCTGAAAGTAAATGGCGGTCTGGATCTTGAAAAGATCACAAAGATCTTCCCTGTTGAAGGAATGACCCTTTCCGGTAAGGTAAAAGCAAACATCCAGACAAAAGGAAAATACTCCGACGTGGAGGCCGAGCGTTACGAACGCCTCCCAACCAGCGGAACTGCTTCCCTTCAGGGTTTTAAATATGTAACCGCCGATATGCCTGCGGTTTCGTTGTCGCAGGCGTCCATGGTCTTTGATCCTCAAAAAATTTCGTTGCAGAAAATGGAGGGTACGGTAGGAAAAAGCGATTTCAACGTCACCGGCTCGGTGCTCAATTATCTGGGCTACGTTTTCGGCGAAAATGAGACGATCAAAGGAAATGTGAAATTCAATTCAAACCTTTTTGACCTGAATGAGTTTATGTCGGGCGAAGAGGAGCCCGTTGCTGAAGACTCTACCTCCTTTTCAACAATCCCGGTGCCCCAAAATATCGATTTCGTGCTGAACTCTAACGTGAAGACCGCGAAACTGATGGACCTTACCATCAACAACGCCACGGGCGATATCATCGTCAAGGATGGCGTGGCAAACCTCAACGGCCTGCGATTCAACATGCTTGGTGGGAACTTCGTCGTCAACGGAACGTATAATACGAAGGACATGGCCCATCCGTCCTATGACATGGCCCTGAAGATCGATAACCTCTCCATCCAGGATGCGGCCAATTCTTTCTCCATCATTAAAACATATGCGCCCATTGCAGGATTGGTGAAAGGAAAATTCTCGACGGATTTTAAAATCGACGGCGAATTACTTCAGAACATGATGCCCAATATGCGTACCGTTGATGGTGCCGGTCTGATCAAGATTGCCCAGGCAACGCTCGAAAATTCGAAGCTCGTTTCGGGGATCACTTCGCTTACAAAACTCGACGATACAGACGATGTGACGCTGAAGGATGTACTGATGTCCGCCACGATCGAAGACGGAAAGCTCAGCGTAAAACCTTTCGACGTTAATTTTGGCAGTTATAAGACCACTGTTGCAGGAAGCACCTACCTCGACGGCACCATCGACTACAACCTGAAAATGGATGTGCCTGCAGGAAAACTCGGCACGCAGTTCAACGCCCTGGTTTCCAAATACAGCGGTCAGAAAACTGATCCGAACAGCACGATCCCAGTCACGATTGCGCTGGGCGGAAAATACAACGAACCCCGTCCTTCCCTTGTGATGGATGAACAAACCACGCAGGTGAAGGAAGCCGTGAAGGAGGCGGCGAAGGAAGAAGGCGCGAAGGCGATTGAAAAGGCTGTAAAAGGAACCGAGGCGGAAAAGATCGTAAAAGACATTCTCGGAACCGGTAAGAAGGATACTACTGCGACTGCCGATACGACCAGGACAGCGCCGGCTACGACCGAAGAAGCCATCAAAGAAAAGGTGGAAGAAGAAGCAAAGCAAAAGATCCAGAATCTCCTGAAACGCAAGAAAAACTAAGCATCCCCGGCGGTTATTCCGCCGAGGTGAGCGACGCAGATTATCTCTGAAATTCAGCGTGGTTGCATGCCAGTCGTCGACAATACAATCAGGTCGGCGGCTGATGTGCAGCCACGTTTTTTTAGTCCCTTTTCTCTCTGAAAAACACCAAAAAAAGAGGTCTTTAACGGTAACCAGGAAGCGTTGCCATTAGTCGTCGCCACGCGCACCCTGGCGGCCCCTGCTCCCGCTCGGGAGATGGTCTCTCGAAATTCAATGAAGCAGCTGTATCTATGGCGCTTGAAACATTGATTTATATGAGAAAGTTACTTTTGTGGTTCCTGTTTTTCCTTCTTCCATTTCTGTACTCGGTCTATTTGTCCGCTCAATCCAAAAAAGAAAAGGATTGCAGCACCACCTGCTTTTCTTCCGACGTGATATCCGTTCAAAAAATATCCGATAGCTGCACGTCTTATGAACTGAAGGTATCGTTTTCCGGGGAGTGCGCCCATGAGCTGTCACATTTTACCGTAGCGGTACCGTGCGGCAAAATTCAAAATATCCGGAACTCCGGGAACTGGGCTCAGGAAATCGGCACAGATCCCACCACAGGCTTAAGTGGATTTAAAATCGATAATATCTCGGATTTCGGTAAAGGCTCCCGGAAAGAGTTCATTGTAAATTTTACCGTTTGCGCTTCAGGCGAAACATGCGCAGACCAGCTCAGCTGCTGGCAGCCAGTCGTCGCATATAAGGCGTCTACGTGTGTGAACTTTGAAACACTCACGGTAACATGCAGCCCGCTGAAGGCTTCGATTGAGAAAGTTGATGTGTCGTGCTTCGGTGCACAAGACGGAGCCCTCTCTGTCGTGGTCGCCGATGGAAAAGAGCCTTATGCCTTCCTTTGGTCAAACAACCTCACTACACAAAGTGTGTCAGGGTTGTCGACAGGCACTTATTCTGTGATCGTAAGGGATGCATCCGGAGCAGAGCGCGCTCTCGAAGAGACCATTGAACAGCCCTCGGAGATCCTGATTTCAGGAACCAGTACTCCGGCCACCTGTAACGGAGTGGCTGATGGATCTATTGACATTTCGGTATCCGGTGGCTCAGGTGCTTATACATTTGGCTGGAGCAATGGCGCCCAGACAGCGGACATTCCATCCCTTGCCCCCGGCCAGTATACGGTTACTGTAAAGGATGAAAATAATTGCGCTGCCACAAAGAGCTTTGCCGTGGGAAGTACCTCCACGATCCAAGTAACGGGCACACATGTGAAACCTGATTGTAACGATACAAATGGATCCCTCAATATCAGCGTTATTGGCGGCACTGGGCCCTATACATTTGAATGGTCAAATGGGGCCAGCACAGAGGACCTCCAGAGCATCAGCGCCGGCGTTTACACGGTGGTTGTCACCGATAATGCGGGATGCTCGGCCAGAGGCTCGTTCTATATCAAAGACAATAACACTTTGAGCTTGAATGGCATCACAACACCCACGGGCTGTAACGATGATGGTTCCGGCACGGTGGATTTAAGCGTGTCCGGCGGGACACCGCCCTATACCTTTACATGGTCCAATGGCGAGTCGATAGAGGATCTTTCAAATCTGGCGTCGGGCTATTATACTGTAACGGTTAAGGATAGCAGGGGGTGTACCGCCTCAGCCGGCTTCGTTGTTTCAAAAAATTCATTTCAGGTATCGGCAACAGTTGTACAACCTTCCTGTCATGACGCTGAAGATGCGTCGATCACATTGCAGGAGCCTGTTGGAGGAACTGCGCCCTACACCTATCAGTGGACCGGTGGCGGATCCGGTACAAGCCTGACAAATCTGGGCGCCGGCACTTACACTGTAATCGTTACGGACGAAGCAGGATGTTCCCGCACGTTGACCTATACGATCAAAAACCCACTGGAAATTTTTGCGGCGGCCGCCGTCTCGAATACGCAGTGCAATGCAGACGGACCCTATTCAGTAGACTTGACTCCTTCCGGTGGAACGGCCCCGTATACTTACGAATGGTCCAATGGCAACACGACAGAGGATGTCGAGGGCCTGGACAGTGGTTCTTACACGGTTGAAATTACAGACTCCAGGGGCTGCAACATTCTGAAAGAAATTGTGGTGGAAAGACAGGGCGCGGTCTGGGCTTGCCTCATCGATCAGCTCGCTGAGAATCCTTCGTGCGGATCCGTCGATAATACCATTTCAACTTCTGTTACCGATGCGGATTCATATTCCTGGAGTATTGAAAGTACCGACGGCCAGTGGTCATTGATTGGAGGTAATTCAGCTTCCATCGCATTCACGGCGGGTGGAGAGAATAGCGCGGCAATTTTTACGCTGACCATCCAAAAAGATGGATGCACACAAACCTGTACCTATACCGTTGCGGCGTGCATCCCGGAAGATAACGGTGGCGGCACTGATCCCGGTGAAGAACCCGGCGGGGAAGAGCCAGGCGGGGAGAATCCTGGAGAAGCGCCGGGTGATGGTGACGGAGGAAGCCAGACCTGTGAAGAGTGTTTCAACACAGTCGCTACAATCGTTGAAACTTCCTCGACGTGCCGCACCTACGATATGGTGGTAAACACCAATGGACTTTGCCGTCATGACCTTTCCCACTGGACGCTGGCCATTCCTTGTGGCAGCGTTAGCAGCTACTCCAATTCAGAAGGATGGAAGATGGAGTTTGGAAAAGATCCCACCACAGGCCTCTATGGACTGAAGGTGGACAACATCAATGATTTCGGAAAGAAGGTCGACACTTTTACGGTACGCCTTACTGTATGTGAAAACAATGGCTGCGATTTGTCGCTGTGGAAACCTACCGTTGCGTACAAAGCCGGGTTATGTGTTGGATTTGAAACAACACAGATTTCTCCGTCATCTCAGAACGTTGCAACGGTATCTGTCTATCCGAATCCGTTTAACGAGAAGATCAATTTTGAATGGACTGCCGATCACGAGCTTGTGAGTCTTGAGATCATTGACCAGTATGGAAACAGCATATCCAACAGCACAACACCCACCGGTAGGTCTCAGGGGTATTACATCACCCTGGAATCCTCGGCACTTCCCAAGGGGATGTATTATTACCGATTGACGATTGATGGAAAGGTCTTCCAAGGCAAGATTTCCAAAAGATAACCAACCAAATTCCTGCAAACCGGAAAGGCCAGCATTTGTACGCTGGCTTTTTTGTTGCAGATCAACGAGCCTGTCCCTGGCGGGCTAAAGCCTTATCCATTGCCACCAGCTTCAGCCGGAGGGTCACATGAGCATTGGATAGGTTTTTAGAATTCCATGATATTGAACTACAAAGGACGCCCGAGGTTTCATCTTAAGCGAGGTGCCTTGTTCAGCTTTTAAATGCCACCAAATCCCTCTCTATATGTCCTTTGTAAAAGTATACATCCATTTTGTCTGATCCACAAAAAACCGAGTGCTATTCCTTAATTCAGCCGAACTCAGACGGAAGGTGTGGAGTCATATCAAGGAAAACGCCGTTGAAAAAGGAATTTCAATTGATACGATCAATGGCTACCAGGAACATTGCCACTGTCTGATCTCCCTTGGTACAGACCAAACCATGCGAAACATTATGCAATTGCTAAAAGAAGAATCCTCCTTTTGGATAAATAAAAACAAAGTCTGCGAGCAGAAGTTCGAATGGCAGGATGATTATTTCGCCGCCTCTGTTTCCGAATCATTGGTCGAAAAAGTTCGAGCGTATATCAGAAATCAGGAGGAACATCACCGCCACAAAAGTTTTGGCGAAGAATACGATGATTACATTCAGCAGGCGGGATTTCAACGATTCCCGGACGGGTCGACGCAACTGAGGGACGATCATTTGGGCTAAAGCCCGTCTCAATTTTCACTACCTCCGGCGCGGACACTCGCTCAGGGCTAAAGCCCGTTTGTGGCTGACAAGACCTGATCCACTAGCTGAAGCTAGTGGCAATTGAAGAGTATGCTCATTAAGACATTTTTTAGAAACATCTTTTTCAAAGTGTGCAGCGGGCTAAAGCCCTCTCAACATCAGTCATTATTCAATTAAAGGCAAATCATCGAAGGGGCTTTAGCCCGGCAACCCACACGCAGGGGTAGCAAGCACACTATTGAAATTTTGCCACACGCCCAAAACTCCCCCGCATGTCTTCCTTTCAACATCAGTCATTATTCAATTGCCTCCCAGCTTTAGCTGGAGGCAAGAAAAGGCAAATTTATCGAGGGGCTTTAGCCCAGGCACCCAGGCAATTATTTTCGGACACTAAACTGCATGGGCTTTAGCCCAAAAAAAAAGACCGGCGAAAACGCCGGCCCTTTTTTTATTTGTTAAGCTCTATCTCTTCGCCTTCCTTGTTGAGAAACTTATATTCAGTTACCGCAAGGGAGGTATCAACAACCATCGTTACCCAGCGCTTGTATTTGAAGTACCATTTCATCCGCTGAGAAATGAGGCCGCCGGTAAAGTATGCATGAAGGTAAGGATGCACCGCCAGAACAAGATCCCTTTCGTTCTGTTTTACCAGCAGGTGTTCAATATTTTTTTCAATCAGATCCGAGGTCAGAATCGACGCCGTGATCTTTCCCGTTCCATTACAGGTAGGACAGGTCTCCTTCGTAATGATATTCATCTGCGGCCTCACACGCTCGCGCGTGATCTGCATCAGCCCGAACTTGGAAAGCGGAAGGACTGTAGACTTCGCCTTATCATCCATCATTTCCTCCTTCATCACCTTGTAGATAAGCTTCTTGTTATCGAGGCTCTTCATGTCGATGAAGTCGATGACGATGATACCGCCCATATCGCGGAGACGCAGCTGCCGGGCAATTTCCTTGGCAGCCTCCACGTTTACGGAAAGCGCAGTTGTTTCCTGATTCTCCTCACGGTTGGATTTGTTACCACTGTTAACATCAATTACGTGAAGCGCCTCGGTATGCTCGATAATGAGGTAGCCGCCCGTCTTCAGGCTCACAGTTGTTCCGAAAGCAGATTTGATCTGCTTTTCTATCCCGTAATGTTCATAGATCTTCGCTTTGCCACTGTACAGCTTTACGATCTTCTCCTTGTCAGGTGCAATGGTCTTGATGTACGTCTTTATCTCGTCGAACATCTTCTTGTCATCGACATGAACATTGTCGAAAGACTCATTCAGAAGATCGCGAAGCAAAGAAGAAGTTTTATCAAGTTCGCCGATGATCTTGTCGCGTGGCTGCGCGTTTGGCAGCCGTGTCATACCATCCTCCCAGGTCTTGACAAGATTTCGCAAATCCCGGTCGAGCTCCGCTACCTCCTTGTTCTCGGCAACGGTACGGATGATGACACCGAACTTTTCAGGTTTGATGGATTGAATAAGGCGAAGAAGTCTCTTGCGTTCTTCGCTGCTGGTGATTTTCTTGGAAACGCTTACCGCGTTTGAAAAAGGCACCAATACCAGGTATCTCCCGGCTAATGATAACTCGCAGGATAATCGAGGGCCCTTGGTTGAGATCGGCTCCTTTACAATCTGAACCGGGATCTGTTGACTTTTCGCAAGCTGCTGGACAATTTTTCCATGCTTATCGATGTCCGGTTCCGAATTGAATTTGTCGAGTCTTCCACCATTCATCTTTTTGGCACGCACCAGTTTAGTAAACTTTTGAAGAGAACTGAACTGAGGACCGAGATCCAGGTAATGCAGAAAAGCATCCTTATCGTAACCTACATCGATAAAGGCTGCATTGAGCCCGGGAACTACTTTCTTGACAGTTCCCAGGTAAATATCACCAACGGTGAATTTGCTGCCTTCTGCTTCCTGGTGGAATTCAACGAGCGTCTTGTCTTTAAGAAGGGCTATACGACATCCGTCTTGAGTGGCACTAATAATTAGTTCGTTACTCAAAACACAAATGGTTTAATGTTGTATAAGCGTTGTGAACAGAAAAAGTCCCAGCGATGCGGGACACGACCCGGTGTCTTAGCCGGATTATTTCTTCTTATGTCTGTTCTTTCTAAGGCGCTTCTTCCGCTTGTGGGTAGCCATTTTGTGCTTCTTTCTTTTCTTTCCGCTAGGCATATGAATGTTTTAATTTTGTTTCCCGGCGCACCGGAATGGTTATAGTTTATTTTAAATCTTTCAGATAAGAATCTGCAGTTGCCTGAACGGCTGGATCCTTATCCATTTCCTTCACTTTCTCAAATTGTACACGCGCCCGCTCCTTGTCACCACTGTTCATCAAAGCCACGCCCAACAGAAGTTGCGCCTGAACGTGCGAGGGATTAACTTCAATAAGCTCCTCAAGCCGCTCGACAGCCCGGTCATACTGACCGGATTGTATTGACAGCATCCCCATATTGAACAGGGCCGTTTCGTTCTTCGGATCCTCGACTAAAACCTCCCGCAACATCGTTATCCCCTGCATGGGATTTGACGAGGTCAGGTAAGTCATCGCCATCTTTGACTTCGCTTCAAGATTGCGCGGCTCCCGCTCAAGCACCTTACCATAAAACTCCTGAGCCTTCGCCGCATGCGCGCGCTGTGTAGTCTGATTCAATGCTAAAGTGTACGCCTGATAGTAATTATCAGCCGTTTTGGTCCAGCTTTCAGTATTTTTAAAGAACTCAGAGGCTCTCTCGGCGAACCACCCGGCGCTATCAAATTGATTCGCAGTCCGATACAGGTTTGCTAAAGAGTCGGCAAAGATAGCATTTTTTTCTTTTTCCGTACTTTTACGGTATTCCTTCTTTAATTCAGTGATCAGGCGGCGCACCTCGGTCGGAGCCTGTACATGATCAGACGTACCGGAAGCCACGCTGTCCCGCCCCGCGTCCCGGCCCAACGACCCTTCATTTTCGATCACTACCTTGGGAAGCCTGAAAAGAAACCATATCGCAATGGCACCAACGGCAATTAATAATAAGCGTTTTTTTAGCATAAGGTCAGTGGTATCCCCTTCCGAACATCATAAGAACAGGAACACCTCAATAAGATTATTTATCGGCAGTTTGCTTCACCTTCTCGCTGTTTTTAATCTTATTTATGAAGATCTTGGCAGGCTTAAAGCTGGGAATAAAATGTTCATCGATTACTAAAGCAGTATTCCGGGAGATGTTCCGGGCGATCTTCTTCTTTCTCTTCTTATTGATGAAACTCCCGAAGCCACGTATATAAATGTTGTTGCCATTGGCCATGGAGTTCTTCACCACACTAAAAAAAGCCTCCACCGATGCGGTAACATCAGCCTTATCCACTCCGGTCTTTTCAGCGATCTCGTTTATTATATCAGCTTTAGTCACTTTGTTTATTTTTAAGTCGATTCTTTTCGGGATGCCAAATTTAGTTTGCCTTGAGAGAATTAAAAATGAATATTGAAAAAATTGATTATCAAGGGGATGGGTAAACGTTATTTCTCAGATAAAATCGTTAAGTGGTATGTGAACAACAAGCGGTCGCTTCCCTGGCGCGACACGACCGACCCTTACAGGATATGGCTTTCTGAAGTTATCCTGCAACAAACCAGGGTCAGCCAAGGGCTTCCTTATTATCATCAATTCCTTCAAGCCTTCCCTTCTATACAAGACCTTGCCGACGCTTCGGAGCAACAGGTGCTTCGGCTTTGGCAAGGACTCGGATATTACACCCGTGCAAGAAACCTGCACAAATGTGCGAAAACCATCGTGTCGGATCACGAGGGAAAGTTCCCCGGCACCTTTGATTCCCTCCTTACGCTTCCCGGCATTGGCGAATACACCGCAGCAGCCATTGCCTCATTTTCATTCGGAGAACCGGTCGCCGTAGTGGATGGAAATGTCTTCAGGATCCTGTCAAGGATATTTGGCATCGAGACACCCATTAATTCCCCCGAAGGGAAGAAACACTTTGGTATCCTCGCCAACGAGCTGCTTTCCCGCAAGGATCCCGCCCTCCACAACCAGGCCGTGATGGAGTTTGGAGCGATGCATTGCACACCGCAGAACCCCAATTGCCCCGAATGTCCCTTCAAAAACGCCTGCGTCGCCTATAATAAGGAGCTGGTTGACGCCCTCCCGGTAAAGATCAAAGGTAAGAAGTCAAGAAAAAGATATTTCTTTTACCTGGTTGTTGAAAAAAACAAATCCCTCCTGATGAGGCAGCGACGGGAAAAGGATATCTGGCATGGCTTGTTTGACTTCGTGCTGATTGAAACGAAAAAGCCCATCAAAGCAGAAAATTTAATTGCGGAGTACAGCGAATGGTTTAAAAAAGCTGAAACCAAGTATGTCTCCAAACCCTACAAACACCTGCTCACGCACCAGACAATTCACTGCCGCTTTATCCTTTTACAGGCGACGACAGGTTTTTCCTTCCCCGGTAAAGACTTTGCCTTTTATTCTCCTGAAGAAGTGGCAGCATTACCCAAACCTGTTTTAATTAGTCGTTTTCTCAATGAGCAAAACCGGAATTAGTTGAGGGAATTTTGGTACTTTTGATTCCTTGGATATTTGACCTCATAAACTAAAGTAAAATATGTCTGGAGTAAATAAAGTGATATTGGTAGGCCGGCTTGGCAAAGATCCTGAAGTTCGCAACCTTGAAAATGGCGTTTCCGTTGCCAATTTTACCATGGCGACATCGGAATCGTACAAGGATAGAACTACCGGTGAAAAAAAGGAAGTCACCGAATGGCATAACATTGTGCTTTGGAGAGGTCTTGCAGAGGTTTCTCAAAAATACCTCCACAAAGGCGATCTTGTATACATAGAAGGTAAGTTGCGCACACGGTCCTGGGAAAAGGAGGGCGTTACACGCTATACCACTGAAATCGTAGCGGACAACATGACCATGCTCGGTTCACGTACCGGTGGCGGAAACTCCGGTTCTTCCGACTACGGCTCCCGCACCGCAGACAAGACTCCTTCTGAGTCATACAGCGGCGGCTCCGTTGATAACAGCACCGACGATCTCCCATTCTGATCATTACGTTAAACTAAAAGTCAATCTGCTTGGACGAGCCTCCCAGTTATTCCCTTCTTTTTATTTCGCTGGAGCCTGGTGTTCTGTATGTCATCCTTGCAGCTTTGTTCATCTTTTTAACATCCCTGGCCTCTGCAACAGAGGCTGCTTTTTTTTCTTTAACCGCTGACGACCTCGAAAATTTTCGCAATGGCAATTCGAAAGAAGAAAAAAATGTCGCTGACCTCCAGACCAATCCCCGCTTGCTCCTGACAACTTTGACTGCCTGCAAATACAGTATGATCTCAGCGACGGCGGTCATTTTCATCTTCTACCTTTTTGGGATTGAGCAGGCCTATACCACGTCCAGCCTACTGCTTGGCAGTTTCATACTCACAATCGCCTTTACTTTTTTCGGCGTAATCATTCCGAAGATCTATGGAAAAGCACATAACCTTTCCATTGCAAGACGTTCGGCCAATGTGTGTAAGAAACTTATCGCCTTCTATCGTCCCTTCCTTAAGCCACTGTTCCGGATGTCGAATAAGGTCGAAAGCAAACTGGAAAAAATATATGAGCAGAACTCGGCAGAGGAACTCAACCAGGCCCTTCAGCTTGCCAACGCAAACAAAGACACTTCTGAAAGTGAAAAAGAGATCCTGCAGGGCATCGTAAACTTTGGAACACTCACCGTCAAACAGGTCATGAGGCTGCGGACAGACATTTCCTATGCAGATATCTCGATGGACTTTGCCGCCCTCCTCGAACATGTGAAGCGATCCGGATATTCCCGGATTCCAGTCTGCAGGAACAATCTGGACCGGATTGAAGGCGTGCTTTACATAAAAGACCTGCTACCCTTCCTGAACGAAAGCCGCGGCTTCCAATGGCAAAAACTGATCAGAACGGCCTACTTTGCTCTTGAATCGAGGAAAATAGATCATCTGCTCAAGGATTTCCAGGAAAAAAGAGTACACCTCGCCCTTGTAGTCGACGAGTATGGCACCCTGACCGGCCTCATCGCGCTGGAAGACATCATCGAAGAAATTATCGGAGATATCAATGATGAGTTTGACGAAATCGGCTCACACTATCAGAAAATCGATAACCGCACGTTTATCTTTGACGGGAAAACTTCAATGCACGATTTTTGCAAAATCCTGAAAGTGGAGGGCGGACTGTTCAACCGGGCAAAGAGTGCCAACAAATCGCTCGGTGGTATGCTGCGGCAGATCCAGGGAACCGCAGCCAAACCGGGGGAACCGGTGATCATCAAGCCGTTTACATTTATTATTGAAAAAATGGATAATCGCAGAATAAAAAAGGTCCGCGTCCTGGTTCATGACTAACAAAAAAACCATACAGCTCAAGCATAACATCCGCGTGTTCATCTCATGTGCCTCAGGCCTCGCCCTGATACTTCTATGCACCGCGTGCGATCGTGAATATCTGCCCAAACCGCTTGGATACAATCGCCTCGAGCTTCCGGCGCCGGCGTATCGATCCCTTCCTGATTCGCTCCCCTACACCTTCGAATATTCAAAGCATGCCAACCTTCTTGCGGATACTTCGTCGATCCGCGAGCAATACTGGATCGAAATCTATTATCCGCTGCTGCGCTCAAATATCCATATCACTTATAAGCCGCTGAAGGGCAGTGCTACATTATTGAAGGAATTCATGGATGACGCTTACACCCTCACGGCAAAACACCAGATCAAAGCGTATGCAATTAATGAAGTGATCTCCGTAACACCTTCCGGAAAAACAGCAGTAATCGCGGAGCTCGAGGGAGAAGTGCCAAGCCAGTTTCAATTTACCATTACCGATTCCGCGACAAACTTCATCCGGGGCGCATTGTATTTCAATACAAAAGTTCAGAACGACTCCCTTGCACCGGCGATTGAATATATGAAGCGCGACATGATGCAAATCATAAATACGTTGGAATGGAATTCACCAGAATAACCTGTTTCATTACCCTGTTCTCCTTCGCCCTCGTTGGCTGCAATAAAAAATCCAGGCACGCTGAAGGCATCCGCCTGTTTTCCTCTCAGGAGTTTCACGATTACTGGCACGCGGGCAAAGCCGAAGTCAATGCATACAACCTGGCCCAATCCCGCTATGGCGAAATCCGGACGGGGAAAGCAGTATTGATCTTTGTGACGGAAGATGTTTCTAAAAAACTCCAGGTCAAACTCGATGATCCTTCAGGCCGTAACAAAATCAATGTGCTGAAGCTGAACTTCACCAAGAAATTTATAACAGGAATCTATCCTTATTCCCTGATGCTCTCTGTTTTTACTCCTGTCGATCGCGATAAAGAACCATCGTCCTTAAAAGCGACAATGTCATCGCAGGAATGGTGTGGACAGGTGTATACCCAGGTCAACCTGCGCGGCAACCGGTATGCGGTTAAATCACACTCATATTTTGAACACGAGGCGGATGATCGCTTTTCCATCCGGCAGGCACTGCTGGAAGATGAGATCTGGAACCTGATCCGGCTGGATCATGCCAATCTGCCGCAAGGAGGAATTGAAGTAGTGCCGGGACTATTTTATACGCGGTTAAACCATGTTGACCTGAAGATAAGCGCCGCCACGGCAGAAAAATCAGAAACAGACTCGGCTTTCGCATATCAACTGACTTTCCCCAACGAAGAAAGGACGCTCTCCATTCAATACGAAAAGAAATTCCCCTTTAAGATCCTGGGATGGAAAGAAACGTGGAAAGAAAAAGGTGAGACCATGCAAACAACAGCGACGCTTGACAAAACACTTTATACCGATTACTGGACAAAAAACAAAAACCAATTCCAGCATCTCCGCGATTCCCTCAACCTCCCAAATCCCTACTAATCCTAAGTCATAAGGTGGGCTCCATGACGAGCTTCATCAGAACAGCATCAGAAATGCAAACCTGAACGACCTATGTTAACCTGTAAATATTCCAAATTCTCCCTTCCTGATAACATCACATATCTTAACTGCGCGTACATGTCACCGATGTTAAAGTCGGTAGAAAAAGCGGGGCTTCGCGGGGTCAGGTTGAAACGGAATCCGACGCACATCCATCCGGAAGATTTCTTCACCATTACCAGGGACTTAAAGGGTGAATTCGCGAAACTTATCCACGCGGGGAACTCCGACCGGATCGCGATCATTCCGTCGGCGTCTTACGGTCTGGCCACGGTCACAAAGAACCTGAAAATAAAAAAGGGTGAGCATGTGCTCGTTGCTGCTGAACAATTTCCCAGCAACTATTATCCATGGCAATCTCTCTGCGAGGAAACCGGTGCTGAAATAAGGATTGTCTCGCCCGAAAAAGAATTCAAAGACCGTGGGAAGATCTGGAACGCAAAATTCATTGAAAGTATAAACGCACAGACAAAAGCCGTGGCCATCGCCCATACCCATTGGGCAGACGGCACCTTGTTCGATCTTGTCGCGCTTCGCAAACGCACCCAAGAAGTTGGCGCACTCCTCGTCATTGACGGGACGCAATCTGTAGGGGCGCTGCCTTTTGATGTGAGGGCCATTCAGCCCGATGCATTGATTTGCGCCGCTTATAAATGGTTACTGGGCCCGTACTCGATCGGCATGGCTTACTATGGCGAATATTTTAATGAAGGTAAACCCATTGAAGAAAACTGGATCCATCGTTTAGACAGTGAAAATTTTTCGGGACTGGTTAACTACGAATCGCGTTATCAGCCAGGGGCCGCACGCTACGGCATGGGGGAGCACAGCAATTTTGTTCTTGCTCCCATGGCCCTGAAGGCAGTTGCACAGATAAACCGGTGGGGCGTTGAAAACATCCAGCAATACTGTGAATCTATCACGGAGCCGGCCATCGCCGTGTTGCGCGAAAAAGGCTATCTGATCGAAGAACTTCCGTACAGAGGTTCACATCTTTTTGGCATTCGGCATTCAAAAGGGCTTGAGCCTGAAAAACTGAAAGAGAAGCTTAACAAATCCAGGATTTACGTTTCAGTTCGTGGAACTGCCATTCGTGTTTCTCCCAATGTGTATAATGATGGTGAAGATCTGCAAAGACTTGTCAAAATCCTGAGCACGGGTATCTGATGACACGCCCACATAGATCTTATTTCATCACAGGCATAATCATATGCCTGTTTGGCGCGCTGTGCTTCTCGACGAAAGCGATCTTTGTAAAACTTGCCTACAGGGAGACAGGTATTGAGGCTGTGCCCCTGCTCGCCTTGCGCATGGTTTTTTCACTCCCATTTTTTGTCGTTTCCGCTTTCATGGCATCCCGTAAAACGGATAACGTTAAATTCACCGTAAGTCAGTGGTTTTACGTCGCCGTGATTGGCTGCCTTGGTTATTATGTCAGCAGCCTCTTCGATTTTATAGGGTTGCAGTATGTTTCAGCAGGAATCGAACGGCTGATCCTCTTCATTTACCCGACGATGGTACTGCTGATTTCTTCGATCGTGTTTCAGATTAAGATCAAGCCTTATCAATGGTTTGCCGTGGCAATTACCTACACCGGCCTCCTTCTTGCATTTTTCGGCGAGATCAATTTTGAGGGAACCTACAGCACGAATTTTTATTTTGGTTCTGCGCTCATCTTTGCCTGCGCCATTACCTATGCATTGTATCTGGTCGGAAGCGGAAGGATCATTCCGCTTGTTGGCGCCGCTAAATTCAACAGTTATGCCATGACCTTTGCCTGCATCGCAGTTTTATTACACTATTTTTTTACGAGTGATCAATCGTTGTTTACGTTTTCAACCCAGGTGTACGTCTACAGCCTGAGCATGGCGCTGTTCTCGACCGTGATTCCTTCCTACCTCATCTCCGAAGGCATCAAACGCATTGGTTCAGAAAATGCCTCGATTGTGGGAAGTGTCGGACCCGTATCCACCATTGTTCAGGCAAACGTCTTTTTAT
The DNA here is from genome assembly GCA_049791675.1 of Chryseosolibacter sp. Classification (GTDB taxonomy): domain Bacteria; phylum Bacteroidota; class Bacteroidia; order Cytophagales; family Cyclobacteriaceae; genus Chryseosolibacter. The sequence continues at coordinate 1,897 of JBARAD010000076.1, read as the reverse complement.
ACGAGCCGATCTTCGCGCTCCAGATTGCCGGTACCGTGTTGATATTGACCGGGGTGCTGATCATCAGCAGAAAATCGTAAATTCCGGATAAACGGCTCTTCAGGCTGAAATCTTTCCGGTTCAGGATAACCCTCATGGAAGGTTGTGGATTTTCTTATTATGTTACTCTCAAATACTGCTTATGAAAACGCTGCTGCTGATTACTTTACTTGCTTTTCCTGTAATGCATGTATTAGCGCAAGAGAAAAGCTACACCATTGTCTTTCTCAACAAAAAGACGGAATCAGAAAAACTGGACGAGAAAACGACAAAAAAACTAATGGACGGGCACATGGCCAACATCAGGAGGCTGGCTGAGGAAGGAAAACTGCTTGCGGCCGGACCGTTTGATGGCGGCGGCGGACTCTTCATTTTCAATACCACGTCGGCGGAAGAGGCTGAAAGCTGGGTGAACACGGATCCCGCCGTTCAGGCCAATAGATGGGACGTTGAGATACTTCCTTATACGCCGCGCATCGGTTCGGTGTGCCCGGTTTCCGAGCCAATTGAGATGGTGTCATACACGTTTGTACGCTTTGATGCGGTCGTCGACAAATTCACGGCGGGGACTTATCCAAACATTATCCGTCAGCACGAGGCCTTCATGAAAGAAATAGCGGATCCTGCGCAGATTGTCACCGAGGCAATTTTCGGTCCGAATGAAGGTGGAATCCTGATCGTGAAAGGAGAATTAAATGGTGATGCCTTCACAAATGATCCAGGGGTACAGCAGGGTTTGCTGGATGTCGAGATCAAGAAACTCTATATTGCGAAGAGTAGCTTCTGCGAGAAGTGAACCATAGCCGTTACCGCCGATTCGCCGCCTGCTGCCTGAGACCTGAGCCAAAACCTTTGGTGCAATTAACCTTCCGTTGTTTTCAGCGCAGGATTCGTTTCCGTTGAATAGGAAGATTCAAGCAAAAACTCCTTCATGACGTCCCAGGTTTTGCCATTGTGCTTAAGCAACGCGATCTTGTCTGCCATAAACTCGGCCTTGTATTCTTTTGACGAGAACTCCTGCCACGCGGCCTGATATTGCGACTTTTTCAGGTCACGGAACGCAAGCGTTACATGAGGATGAAAGGGCTTGTCCTGATAATTTGCATTAAAGATATCGAGTTCGCGCTTGAAGAATTTGTGAAGATTTTGCTGCAGCGTATCCAGGGCGTCGCTTTCAGTAACATTGATGAAAATCACCCGTGGAGGGAAGGATGCAAAATTATCCAGGCAAATCTTTATCGGATCCCATTTCCTTGAAAAGTCCTCCAGCTTTAATATCAATTTCGATTCCTTCTGTTCGTTCCACATAAACGGCATGTGAAGTGTAATGTGGGGAGGTGAATTCAAAGCGGCCTTACTGTGATATTTTTCCCTGAAATAAACCTTCAACTCCTGGGCTTCCTCAAATACAGGAGAAGGTGGGACGAGGGCCACAAAATATTGCTTGCGTTTTTCGGGTTTGGTCGCCATAGAATTTCAGGATAATACTAATTTAATGGAGTTTGACATTAAAAACACGGGCCAATTACCCACCTTTCAGGTTTGCTATTCTGTGCCTGTGGACAACATTGGTGTGATCATTCCACCTCATCAAACTCGCGGGGGTATTCGACCATTCCAGACACACCTCGCAACCCATCCTCCACCAACTCAACAGCCATGAACACCTCATCGGGCACGTCGTACGGGGCTTTGATTCTCCATTTGCTGGCAGGCGTGAATCCAAATTTTGGATAGTAATCCTGATGCCCAAGAACGATCACTGATCGGAAACCATATTCTTTTGCAACGGCAAGACCCCGGATGATCAGTTGGCCGCCAATTCCTTTCTTTTGAAATTCAGGCAACACGGCCATGG
>JBARAD010000075.1:0-38053 GCA_049791675.1 Chryseosolibacter sp. | reverse complement strand
GTCAATGCCCAGGATAAAAAACCACGGATCATTGGCCAGAAAGATCTTGCTGTCAACCAGGGCCAACCGATCACCAGTCAATTAACCGATCTTTACGTGGAAGAGTCGCAGGATGGCAATGGTGACGGCGGCGGAAACAATGATGATGACGACCATGGTAATGATGACGATGATGATGATGATGATAACGACCGTGACGACGATGAGGACGGCGATAAAGATGATCGGGGAGATAAAGACGATAAGGGCGATAAAGGAGACAAAGGTGATAAGGGAGACAAAGACGATAAGGGTGATAAGGGTGACAAAGGAAACAAGGATGACAAAGGGAATAAGGGAGACAAGAACAAGGGCCACGGCAATGGCCGTACAGGCTATCCTGAAAATTATACACTGGAAATCTTTCCCCGAAAGGATTATAGTTTTTCGGGCAGTACTGTCACTCCGGATGCAGACTTCACCGGAATACTGACAGTATCCGTCAGCGTTAAAAATCAACGTCACGCCTCGCCTGCATACGACCTCAGGATTACAGTAAAACCCACGCAACAGCCTCCGAAGAATCAGCCCCCAACAATCACAGGACATAAGGCACTCAGCACACCGCAAGACACGCCGCGCACAATACAGTTCTCTGATCTGACGGTCACTGATCCTGATGACTCCTATCCGGACGGGTTTTCACTTAAACTGTCTTCCGGCAAAGACTATGCGGTAAACAACACGACTGTAATTCCCGCCATTGGTTTCGTCGGAACACTCACAGTGCCTGCGATCATAAACGACGGGAATAACAACAGTCAACCATTTAATATTCAACTGACTGTTACGCCAAAACCAGGAAACGTAACCCCTGAAATCACGGGGCAGATTCCCCTGAGTATTTCAAAAAACCAATCCGTAAACATTGTGCTTTCACACCTTTTGGTGAGAGACCCCGACAACACCTATCCGCAGGGCTTCAGCTTGAAAATATATCCCGGTACGCACTATGGGGTAGCGGGTACGGCCATTACGCCAGCTGAAAACTTTTCCGGAGATCTGATAGTGAAGGTATCCGTGCACGATGGATTCAGTGAGAGCAAAGTGTACAACCTCAGGATCAGCGTCGACCCCGGACCGAACAATAAACCGGTCATCTCCGGTCAGGCTGGGATCAACATCCCCGCAGGGGAAAGCCTGGAGATCCGCCTGTCACATCTTGTGGTAGAAGATAATGACAACCGCTATCCGGAAGACTTTACGCTTAATGTTTCTCCGGGACAGTACTACGTCCTTGAAAACCATACGATCACGCCCGTGCAGGGTTTCCTGGGCACGCTAACAGTTGAAGTGAGCGTCAACGATGGAAAAGATTCCAGCGATCCGTACAAGCTCCGGATACAGGTATTTGCAAAAGACCAGCTGGAAATTGTTGGACAGCAATTACTTGAGATCCCTGAAGATTCCGTTTTCTCACCGCAACTGACCCACCTCGTTGTCAATGATCCATCCGGCACATACCCCAGGGGTTTTAGCCTCCACCTTCAGGACGGCGAGAATTATGATATCGTCAAGGCGATGATCAAACCACATCCTGACTTTTCCGGACACATTATCATTCCTGTGATGGTAAGCAAGGAGGGAAGGAGTTCAGCTTCTTTCGATCTGCTGGTGGTGATCTCTCCCGTGAACGATGCGCCGGCCCTGGCAGATCTTGAATCCGAACCGCTGATCGTTGCCGGCTCCGGGGCATCGCCAATAACCGCCTCTGCCCGGATCGAGGATGTCGACGACGATCATCTTCTGTATGGAGAGATCGGTTTTGACCCCGAGACATATCAGGCAGGAGCGGATAAACTCACCTTTGAAACGCAGGGAAATATCAATGCAGTATTCGACAATGAATCCGGTGTCCTGTTCCTCCTGGGCTTTGCCGCGTTGGATGAATACCAGTCCATCATACGCACCGTGCATTACAGTCATAATAATGACTCCCTTCCGGAGGTTCGTGCGAAGAAAATCTATATCGTGCTCAATGACGGAAAAAGCAACAGCCTGCGCTATGAACGAACACTGTTGACCGAACCAAACACCGGGCTGGAGATACCTTCCGCTTTTACGCCGAACAACGACCAGGCTAACGACACCTGGCAAATCACTTTTCACCGGAACGCTGACCAGATGAACGCCATAGTCCGTGTATATGACAAGCGCGGAAATGTTGTATTTGAATCTCCTGATTTGGAGAAGCAATGGGATGGCCACCTCAACGGTACTCCATTACCGGCGGACGTTTACTTTTACACGATTGAAATGGATTTGTCCTACAAGAAGATCAGTTACAAAGGGATCGTCTCCATTTTGCGGTAGCAACCACCGTTATAGCCACGATCGTTCGCGCAGGCCGGAAACAGACATCCAAATTTCCATCGATACCCTTCGTGTAAAAACACATCGCGTCTGGGACGATTTAAGTATATTTCGTCTTTGAAATTCAACTAAGAAATACGCCCAGCCGGAAAGCGGTTGACAGACATTATGACCAGAGAGACTTTTCCCGGAATTCCTTTCACATTGTTTATAGTTGTCCTGTCAGTGCTTATATTTTTCGGGGCCTGTAAGGAAAAAGAAAACCAGGCCGTTCCGCTGGAAGAAATTGCGGCGAACGAAGAAGTGCTCGCATTTATGAAAACGTTCGATGGGAGAGGGGCGCTTTCGGATAGTTCACAAGCCACACCTCCCGCGGAGGCCCTTGCAGCTTTTCGCTACCCTGATGATATTGATCTGAAACTCATCCTGTCCGAACCTGAGATCAGCCAGCCTGTCTTCATTAATTTTGACGACCGGGGCAGACTGTGGGTAGTGCAGTATAATCAGTACCCCTATCCGAGAGACCTGAAGGTGACGAGCATGGATCAGCATATTCGTGCCACCTTTGATAAGACGCCGCCACCGCCGGGTAAAGGAGCGCGGGGAGCGGATAAGATCACTTTTTTCGAGGATACCGATCAGGATGGCGTGTATGACAAATCCACCGACGCCATCACAGGTCTGAACATTGCGACCAGTGTGGCCATTGGCCGGGGCCATATCTGGGTGCTCAATCCCCCGTATCTGCTTGCCTATCCGGATGCCGACGATGATGGATTACCCGACGGGGATCCGTCCGTTCATCTGGAAGGATTCGGACTTGAGGATACCCATGCCGTTGCAAACAGCCTTCGGTGGGGTCCTGACGGGTGGCTCTACGGCGCGCAGGGAAGTACCTGCACGGCAAATATTAGTTCCGCAGTATCCAGGAACGTAAGCTTCGACGGGCAGGCAATCTGGCGATACCACCCGGACTCAAAGGTGTTCGAGGTTTTTGCTGAAGGAGGCGGAAATACATTCGATGTCGAGATCGATGAAAAAGGAAGGATCTATTCCGGAGACAACGGTACGTCCAGGGGACAGTACTATAAGCAAGGCGCTTACTACGTCCGGAATTTCGGAAAGCATGGCGCATTGACCAACCCATATGCTTTCGGTTTCCTCAACAACATGGCGTTGAAAGGCGACAAGGTCAGGTTCACCCATGCCTTTGTCAAGTACGAAGGCGGTAGCCTGCCCGCGCGATACGACGGCCATATGATTGCAATCAACCCGCTGCAAAGCTTTGTCCAGCTCAGCCGGTTTGAGACCAATGGATCCACCTTCAGGATCGTAGACGAAGCCCGTATCCTGGAAACAGATGACAATTGGTTCAGGCCCGTGGACATCACCATCGGACCCGATGGCGGCGTGTACATTGCCGACTGGTACGACAGCCGTCTCTCCCATGTTGATCCGCGCGATACATGGAGCAAAAAGAACGGCCGCATTTACCGTCTTGGGAATACATCTGTGGTAAGCAAAAATGCCGCGTTCGACATTAGCACGCTTGCGAATGAAGAACTCGTCAAGTTGCTTTCCCATTCAAACAGGTGGTTCCGTCAACAGGCCCTTTGTGAATTTGGAAACAGAAAGGATGCCGCAGTCATCCCTTCGCTGATTGACCTGCTGGGAAGCGATCAGGGACAACTTGCGCTGGAGGCGCTGTGGGCATTGAACCTCAGTGGTGGCTTTGACGATAAAGTCGCCGTCATGGCACTTCGGCATGCCGATCCGTTCGTGCGTATGTGGGCGGTACGACTGGCAGGTGATACACCAAAGTCCCTGTCACATGAATTTTCAAATGAACTGGCCAGGCTCTCTTCCGCAGAGGAACATCCGGAAGTACGAAGCCAGCTGGCGGCCACGGCCAAGCGCCTGGCTGCAAAAGACGGGATGCCCATCATCAGAAACCTGCTGGCCATGCATGATGACGCGGGAGATCCTGATCTTCCGTTGCAACTCTGGTGGGCACTTGAGTCGAAAGCAGGAAGCGATCCCGGCGCTGTTGTTGAGCTATTTCAGGATCGCACACTCTGGAGAAAAAAACTCGTTGCAAATACATTGCTTCAACGCCTCATGCAGCGGCTGGTACTCACTGGCGATTCGTCGGGTTACGCCGCATGCGCACGGATGATTGCACTTGCCCCATCAACGAAAGAGGTCGGGCTACTTTTCAATGGGCTGCAGGAAGGACTCCGCGGAACGGAAATCATCCACTTACCGCCGGCATTGGCGAATGCGATCAAACCCTATCAAAAGGCCCTGGGTGAACATTCACTGGCGCTCGCTTTACGACAGGGGGATAAGAACGCTGTTACCAAGGCGCTGGACATCATCGGCAAGCCGGATGCTCCCCTTGCTGAAAGGATCACATACGTCAGGATCTTTGGAGAAATGAATGAACCTCAGTCGATTCCCGTGCTTCTCAGCCTGGTGGAAAGCAATCAGACATCGGCGGCCCTGAAGCAAACTGCGCTTCAGTCTTTGCAGCGTTATGACGATCCTGAGATCGGCAAGCGGGTTGTCAAAGCTTATCCCGACAAACTACGCTCCGATCCCGGCGTCAGGCTTGCGGCGTTGTCGTTGCTTTCAACCAGGCCGTCGTGGGCGATCGAACTCCTCCATGCCATCGACCGGAAAAAGCAGGCCGGTGAAAAATTCATTGCGCATACCATCCGCCGGGAGGATGTGCCCGACCAGATTGTCCGGCAGCTCAAACTCCTGGAGGATCCGCAGGTTACCGGAGTGGCTACACGCCTCTGGCCCGGCGTACGCTTTGCATCCGGCAGCGAAAAAACAGGCCGCATTAAAAAGGTCGCCGAAATACTCGGGGACGGCACCGGATACCCCGACCAGGGCAGATCCATTTTTCTGACTACCTGTGCCCCCTGTCATCGCCTTCATAACGAAGGTGGCACGCTCGGACCAGACCTCTCAGGATATGACCGCAGGAATGTCAATGATATGATCATGAACATCGTCGACCCTGGCGCCTATGTGCGGGAGGGGTATGTCACATATCGCGTCAGCACCGCAGATGGACGCGTGCTGACAGGAACTGTTTCAGGACAAAGTGGAAATACCGTCAGCCTGAACCTTTCATCCGGGGAAAAGATCACCCTGGCAGAAGGGGAGGTTCAGGAAATGCGCGCCCAACCATCCATGATGCCCGAGAATCTCCTCGATCCACTGACCGACCAGCAGATACGCGATCTGTTTGCCTACCTGATGAAAATGTAGAGACGTGGCGTAAGCGGTATACCATCTTTCTTCAATGAAAATATTTCAGGATTCCCGGGAGTTCTGTCCAAAATGACTGCAATTCCGCTATATTCAACGTTTTATTCCCAATAAGGATTGTAACCATACGATGATAGAGCATGTTTTAGAAACCTATGGCATGGACCCCGGGCAGAGCAGGGTAGAGCCATTGACTAGTGGACTGATCAATAATACCTGGAAGGTCTCCAGCGGAGGACAGGAATATATTGTCCAGCGCATCAATGACAATGTGTTCAAAAAACCATTGGAGGTTGCGGAAAACATCCGGAGAATCGCGGATTATCTGAAGAAACATTCGCCCACCTACCTGTTTGTCTCCCCGGTGCACAGCCTTCACGGTGATGATATATTTTTCGAGGAAGGCAAAGGATATTTCCGCATCTTTCCCTTTATCCATGGATCGCACACACTTGATGTGGTGTCTAATCCGAAGCAGGCCTTCGAGGCTGCGCTGCAGTTCGGAAAATTCACCCGCCTCTTGTCAGGATTCGATGCGCAGGTGCTCCACCTCACCATTCCCGATTTCCACAATCTGACCCTGCGCGAGAAACAATTTGAAAATGCCCTCGCCAATGGGGACCGCGAGCGGATCAAACGATCGGCGCAACTGATCGCTGACATCCGCAAATACACCCACATTGCAGATGCATATGAAAAGATCCGCAAGAGCAGCCAGGTAAAGCAACGCGTAACGCATCACGATACCAAGATCAGCAATGTGCTTTTTGATCAGCAGGGGAAAGGCCTTTGTGTCATCGACCTGGACACTGTGATGCCGGGTTATTTTATCAGCGATATGGGAGACATGATGCGCACCTATCTGTCCCCCGCCAACGAAGAAGAAAAAGATTTTAATAAGATAGAAGTCCGCGAGGATTATTTCAAAGCCATCGTCAATGGCTATCTAAGCAGCATGGGCGATGAGCTGACAATTGAAGAGCAGGGACTGCTCCTGTATTCCGGTCTTTTTTTGATCTATATGCAGGCGATCAGGTTCCTTGCAGATTACTTTAACCGCGATATCTATTACGGCGCTCGTTATGAGGATCAGAACTATGTGCGCGCCGGTAACCAGGTGGTATTGCTGAAAAGACTGGACGAAAAGAGGGAGGTGCTGCAACGGATCATCCACGCTGAATTGCAAACAAAAACACACTTTATCTTTTAAAGGCTACCGACATTTTAACAGCGCTATGTTTAAAAAAATAAAACTTCTGCTCGCAATTACAGTCTTCGCTGTATCTGTCAGCGCCCGGCTTTTTGGCCAGACGCCACCATCAGAGATCAGGTTGAAAGATTACCGGCCACAGTCTGCCTATAAAGTGCAGATATCCAATATCACAAAGGCAAAATATCCGGCCATCGATATTCATTCCCATCCCTACGCCGCTTCCGATGCAGCGCTCGCCCAATGGGTAAAGAATATGGATGCCGCAGGTATTGAAAAAACGATTATCATGACCATGTGGACCGGTCCGAAATTCGACAGCATTTATGCAAAATACGCCGCGTACGGCAAACGCTTCGAGATTTGGTGTGGTTTCGATTACACCGGATATGAAGAACCGGGATGGAGTGAGAAGGCGGTAAAAGAGCTTGAGCGTTGCTACAAAGTTGGCGCGCGTGGTGTCGGAGAACTCGGAGATAAAGGAATGGGTGAATTGTTCTCAAAACCGACGCGGGGATATGGTATGCACGTGGACGACAAAAGGATGAAACCATTGTTTGAAAAATGTGGTGAATTGAAAATCCCCGTGGCCATACACGTAGCCGAACCCTACTGGATGTATCTGCCCATGGATTCCACCAATGATGGTTTAATGAACGGACATCAGTGGCGTATCGATCTCACCAAAAAAGGCATTCTTGATCACGGACAACTGATTACTACGCTGGAGAATGCTGTCCGTCAAAGTCCAAAGACCACCTTCATTGCCTGCCACCTCGCCAACTGCGAATATGATCTTGATATTCTCGGAAAACTTTTTGAAAAATATCCGAACCTCTATGGAGAATTCGGCGCGCGGTATGCTGAGACGGCACCCATCCCGAAATATATGAACGCTTTCTGCGAAAAATATCAGGATCGCCTGTTGTACGGAACTGACATGAGCTTCAGTCCCCATATGTACGCCACGACCTTCCGCATCCTCGAATCCAATGATGAGCACTTTTACGAGATCGATCTTTTCAATTACCACTGGCCACTCTATGGATTTGGACTGAAGGATAAGGTGTTGAAAAAGATCTATCGTGAGAATGCCCTGAAGATCCTTCATAAGTAAATGGATCGCCAGGGCACCCCGGGGCATTTACCGTGCAAGCTTTCTTCCACAGGGATTGTGATCTCCATCTGAACAGCGCCTGAATGCCAATGCAGAACCCGGCGGAACCCCGCCCGGTCCCCAGGGTCTTAATTTACACCTTAAAGAAGATCCCCTTCCTGTACAAAAAGTAAAGCAGTCCCCACTCTAACGCAAAGGTGATCAGGGAGGTGAGGATGAACATCAGGCCTTCCGGGATGCTGACCATCCCCATCAGTCCGTTGGTGATGGCGGCGATGTATCCATTGAACCAACGGCTGCCCACGATTTCGATGAACAGGTAAATGAACAGTGAATTCATGCCTACGATGACAAAAAACCTCACGTACTTCCGGTGATCCCTGATGTCGATCCACCAGTATAAGCATGCAAGTGCGAGCAAGCACCATCCGCCGGAAGCAAGTACGAACGAACTGGTTGCAATGCGTTTGATAATCGGTGTAATGTATGTCCAATCCATGGCGTACCCCAGCACCAATCCGGCAACGCCTCCGAGGACCAGCCATTTTACTTTTTCCTGTTCCGGCTTCAGGCCGAGGAGAAGTTTTCCGGCAAGGCATCCCCAGATGGTATGCGCTGCTGTAGGCAGGAAATTGATGGCTACCCATCCGTCGCCGTTAATTTTGTTCATGAGCACAAGGTCCATGAAATTGCCGAAGTTATGCTGGTCGGTAAAAGGCTGGTCAAATCCCCCGATGTCCGTGAAACGGTATAGTATCTCCGTCAGCAACAACAGTCCCAGACTGAAAGCAATCTGTGCGGCAAACGACCACCGGAAGATCATAAATGCTATCAGCGTCGTGGCGGATAGTTGCGTCAGTACATCCCACAATTCAAAGGACAATCCGCCCGGGCGCACGGCATAATCCAGAACGCCCCAGAAAAACAGCCAGCATGAGCGTTTGAACACTTTGACGAACGACTGGCTCCAGGGCATACCACTTACCTGCTGCCGATGCAGTGAGTACGCCATGGCAGTTCCCGCCATAAACATAAAGCCCGGTTGTATGAGGTCCCAGAAACGCAAACCATTCCAGGGATGATGGAAAAATTGGAGGAATAATAATTGAATACCATGTCCCTCGGAGACATTGAATAAATTCGTGTACAGGCGAACACTCTCCAGCATGAGCAGCACCATGATAAGACCCCGCATAAAATCAAGCGAAAGAAGCCGCTGCATTTTGTTGGCTTGCAACGGGGGATGCACTGCTATATTGGATGGATTTTCACTTGCCGATGGGATCATAAAAGGGGAATTCGTTTGGCGTAAATTCGATTCCGGAAATATACCTTTTTCCGCACCGCTTTTCCATTCAAAAAAAATATTTTGAAAATTCTTCATTTACAGGAAAAGGTACGCCGGAGTAATTGTATTTTGGGTGAAAGACAAGGCCGTACGTCTTGCGACTTAACGCAGGATTTTCCGGCGCGCATTTTAACCATCATCTTCTTAAGACGATCTTCCATGAAACGAACCGCTCTGGTGCTCTCCTGTATTTGTTTATTGATGTCTTGTTCCAGTAATGATTTTTACACTGCGGGCGATTATGCTTCCGTAAAGAAAATTGATACACACACGCATCCGAATACTGAAAATACGGCCATGGTTGAGCAGGCCAAAGAAGACAACTTCATTCTCCTGGCGGTAAATGTGGATGCTCCTCACTATCCGCCCCTGGATGAACAGCAGCGCCTGGCCCTGGCGCAAAAGCATGCCGGCCCGGATAACGTCGATTTCTTAACGACCATCTCGCTCGCAGGATGGGGCGCGGAGGATTGGGCCGACAAAACAATTGCGCGGATGCGCGATGGATTTGACAAAGGCGCACTTGGAATCAAACTATGGAAGAATATCGGAATGGTGTACAGGGATTCGGCTGGTAAATATATCATGGTCGATGACGGGGGATTCGATCCTGTGATTGCATTTGTAAAGGATCAGGACAAAACAGTAATGGCACACCTTGGCGAGCCGAAAAATTGCTGGCTTCCCCTCGATTCAATGACCGTAAACGGCGACCGCAGTTACTATCGGAACAATCCTCAATACCACATGTATCAGCATCCCGGCAACCCCACATATGAAGAACTCATTGCTGCACGCGACCGGTTTGTAGAAAGGCATCCCGATCTGAGGTTCGTGGGAGCGCACCTCGGGAGCCTGGAGTGGAGTGTGGATGAACTCGCAAAACGCCTCGACCGATTTCCCAATATGGCGGTGGACATGGCTGCCCGCATTTCACACCTGCAGTATCAATCGCGGTTGGACCGGGAGAAAGTCAGGGACTTCATCATCCGCTATAAAGACCGTCTGATCTACGCAACCGATGCGGGGATGTCGGCAACTTCAGATCCCGCCGATACGAAAAAGAACCTGCACGAACGATGGCTGGCGGACTGGAAATATTTTGTGACGGATGAAACGATGTCATCCGCGCAGGTCAACGGCGAATTTCAGGGGTTGAAGCTTCCCAGGGACGTAGTGGATCACATCTATTACAAAAACGCTGTAAAGTGGTTTAAAATACCGCCCCGGAAATAACGATCAGAAACCAAAACAATACCTCATGAGAAATTTTAGGCGAAGGGATTTCATCAGGACAACGGTAGGGGCAGGCGTCGGCGGCACAGCGTTGTCCGCCGCGGTATTCAGTGAAAGCATGGGACAAAACACCGCACAAGCTGTCGCACAAAAAAATAAGAAGGTGATTGTCGCCGGTGCCGGTATTGCAGGATTGTGCTGCGGATATGAGTTGATGCGCCGGGGATTCGAAGTGGTTGTACTGGAAGCTTCCGGACGCCACGGTGGCCATGTGTTTACAGCACGCGATGGATTGTCTGATGGCCTGTATGCGGACTACGGCGCCGAACATATCACAAAACCCGGTTACGAACGATACTGGGAATACACGAAAGAATTCAACCTGACGGTGTTGCCTTACCCGCGGCGCAAGAACCTCCTGCGAAGAATTGACGACAAATTCTATACGGAAGAAATGTTGGCCGACCCGGCCGTATTAAAAAAGTTCGGGTTCAATGATCGCGAAGTAAAGTTCTTGCGAGACAAAGGCTGGGGCGAACTTCAATCACTCTTTGTGGATCCCTACCTCGGAAAGTTCAAAGATGAATATCAACCCTTCGGGGTCGGCTACGATCAGTGGGACAACACACCGATATACGATATCTTCACGAAAGAAGGCGCTTCCCAGGCCGCCCTCCGGCGCCTCGGCGGAAAGAATACGTCTGCACTTTTTGAATTGTGGAGAACAGCAATTCTGAAGCTTCGCGGCGTGCCGCTTTTTCCGCTGGAAGTGTTCCGGTTAAAAGGAGGAAATCAACAACTGCCGAATGCTTTCGCTGACCGTTTGGGCGACCGCGTGAAATTAAGTTGCCTCATCACCTCCATCCATCACGGCGCGCGTGGCGTCACCGTTACTTACAGCGAATTTGGGGAAGAAAAACAAATGTCAGCGGATTTTCTCGCCAATTGTATCCCGCTGCCCGCGTTCAAGACCATACCCATAACACCCGCATTGCCACCGGAGAAACAATTCGTCATCGACCATGTCGTCTATGATTCATACTCAAGGTTCGTGTTTCAGGCACGCTCGAAGTTCTGGGAGGATGATAAGGTGAGTATCAATATGGAACTCGACCACCCTGACATCGGATCCATCTGGCAGGTAGCCAATGAAGTCGATACCCACCGGGTCGCATTAATGGGCACAGGGCCTGGCGGCGTTTCCGCCCAACGCGCCCTGGCAGGATTCCGCTCCGTATATCCCGGAAAGGATACCATTGAACAGGCTTTGGTCAAAGACTGGACCAAAGAACAATTTGCCTATACCTGTGAAAGGCTGGATTTCCCTATGGGACAACTGCATAAATTCTGGCCCCATGTGATGACGCCGCACGGAAGGATCCATTTTGCCGGCGCTTATGCCGACAATCTTAACTGGGGTATGGAAGCCGCAACACGCTCTGCAAACCGGGTGGCAAAGGAGATCGATGAAGCAGCATGATCGCCCACATATTCCTATTCATCTGTGCAGTACTATGCCTGGCTGGAATCCGACCGCAACAATCAGAGAATAGTCCCCCCGTGGTAAAGATCACTGCGCCCGGGAACAATAGCGTCCATCCAGGAAAATCATTGATCACGTACTCCATATCGGTTTCTGACAGGGAAGATGGGGAATCAACATTCGATGAGATCGCGGATGACAAAATATTTTTAGAGATCGAATTTGTCGAAGGTTCTCCGGACACCAGGGAGGGGGAGAAGAAGGAGAATTCGACGGTGGAGCCTGCCGGTCTCTCGCACATAAAAAAGTCTGATTGTTTCACCTGTCATCAATTCAACACACGCTCGATCGGTCCCGCCTTCACGGAGATGGCGACCCGATATGCTGACGATAAAAACGCGAAAACACTTTTAGCCACCAGGATCCGGGAAGGGTCGCAGCACATCTGGGGCAACGCCATCATGCCTGCCCACGCTGATGTTCCGGAAGCGGAAGCAACCCATATTGCAGCATGGATCCTGAGCGCAGGAGCCAACACAAATCTGAACTATATAAAAGGAAGAACGGGCGCCTTCCGGACAACGGTCCCCATCGGCGCGCGCGAAGGATATTTCGTTCTCAAGGCTACCTATGCGGACTCCGGCCTTCCCGGGCAACCCGGCAAATCACTGACAGGCCAGGATGTAGTAATTATCCGCTCGAATTAATTCAGGGTTAAAATATGATCATTCCTTTTTTAATTAGTTTATCTTTAAGGCCTATGAAAAATATACTCATCGCGCTTTTTGTATGTATCCCGCTGGTTCTTTCCGCGCAGAATCGGCCTTTTTACAGTGAGATCCGATCGTTTCAAAGCAAAGACAGCCTCCAGGCTCCTCCCGATAAGGCCATTGTATTCGTCGGCAGCTCTTCCTTTAAAATGTGGAAAAACATGGAACAGTCTTTTCCTGACCATACAGTTATCAACCGGGGATTTGGTGGTTCCAGTCTTCCGCATGTCATTGAATACGCCGATGAAATTGTCATCCCTTACAAACCCAAACAGGTTGTCGTATACTGCGGAGAGAATGATTTTATGAGTGATACGGTGACCAGCGAAATTGTTGCCGACCGCTTTAAACACCTTTTCAAAATTCTGCGTAAAGACCTTCCGAGGGCGGAGATCCTGTTCGTTTCGATGAAGCCCAGCCCCAGCCGCCAACACCTGATGCCAAAGATCGCGGCAGCCAATGCGTCCATTAAGCGGTTTCTGGAAAAACAACGCAACGCCACCTATGTGAATATATGGGACGCCATGCTCGACAACAACGGGGCACCCCGCAAGGAATTGTTTTTAAATGACATGCTTCATATGAATGAAAGCGGTTATGCCATATGGCAGAAAGCGCTGGAACCGCATTTGAAATAAAGATCACCGACGATGACTGTAACGCCACGTCCAATCGTGATAAGCAACAACTAAATCCCTATCGGCGCCGCCAGTAAACTATCCGGAATCTTAAAAGCATCCACCAACGGTACCGCATCCTGCCTTACTTCCCAGCAGAGCTGATCAAGAGACTTTCTGAGCGCTTTTGTTTTCACTCCTTCCATGTATCCGTTCTCCAGGTACCATCCTTTGTGCAGGTCCATCTGTGAAAGCGCATAAAGCTGACAAAGCTTTTTCAGGATGGTCTGGCAACCCGTATCCGAAGTGCGTTCCACCTGCAATATGAATTGTTCGAGGATGATCCGTTCGATGTAGGCAAATGCTACTTCCACCAGGTGATTCTGACACACATTGAAGGCATCGAAAGAATCCATGCCACTGTCAAGATGTTTTTTCAGTCGCCTTGCAGCCGACGTAAGAATATTTCTTTCGCGGTATTTAAAGGCATTCAGATGAAACGCCGGATCAAGAAGGTGCTCTTCGTCTGTGTTTCGGATGATCAGCGGATTTCTTTCGACCAGGGAAGTTTTTGCCTGATCGGCGACATAGTTGAAGATCCCGAAAACGTCCATGTTGCTGAACTCCTGTTTGAATTCCGTCAATCGGCTTTTGGCCACCAGTTGCATGAGCACCGTATTGTCGCCCTCGAAGGTCGTATACACATCCGAATCGTTCTTCAGCGCATCGATGCGGTTTTCGGAAAGGTATCCTTTGCCTCCGCAGCATTCACGGCATTCCTGCAAAGTGTGGGTGGTATTCCATGTGGCCAGCGCCTTCATCCCTGCGGCAAGCGCTTCAATCTCCTGGATGTCTTCATCCGTGCGGTGAAGAAAACGCTCTGTGAGGTATTGCAGCGAAAAATGCAGCGCATAGGCATTCGCCAGCAGCGGCATCAGACGCCGTTGGTGTTGCCGGTAATTTAATACGGGCACCTCCTGGCCGCCTTCCGGACCAAATTGTCTTCGCTGATCTCCATACCGGATGGCAATGGTCAGTCCGGATTTCGCGGCGCTGAGGCCGGACCTCGGTATGCCTATACGCCCGCCCACCAGTGTCCCGAGCATGGTAAAGAACCGTCTATTGTCACTGGCAATAGGGCTGTCAAACTTTCCCGCTGCGGTGATGCGCGAAAAACGATCCAGCAAATTATCATACGGGATGATAACGTTATCAAACCGGATAACACCGTTATCGACTCCGTTCAATCCCATTTTCCTTCCACAGTCCCGGATGGTTACGCCCGGCAACACATTTCCTTGCCCGTCGCGAAGCGGAACGAGAAAAGCGCTGACGCCATAATCTTTACCGTCCGCCAGGAGCTTGGCAAAAACCGTAGCCATCTGTCCATGGCACGCCGCATTCCCGATATATTCCTTTTGCGCCTCGGGCTGGGGCGTGTGCACCCGGAAAGATCTGCTGTGATGATCGTAGGTAGCCGTCGTCTCGATACCCCTCACGTTGGATCCATGGCCAGTCTCCGTCATGGCAAAGCATCCCGGAAGCTTGAGTGTGCCTACATCCTTTAAGTAAGTCCGATGATGCTTTTCGGTGCCCAGGAAATAGATGCTCATCCCGAACAGGCCGAACTGTACACCGAATTTTATCACAAGGCTCAGATCGTGGTAGCTCAGCGCCTCCATAATGGCAAAATAAGCCGCCATATCCCCGCCGCCACCATATTCCTTCGGGTATCCCATCGCACCAAAACCCTGGTCCGCCAGTAGCCGGCACCATTCCAGCACCTTTTCCCGGTAAAGAGAAAGGTCCTCCGTTTCGATATACCGGAACTCCGGTTCGGAGAGCAATCTTTTTATTTTCTTGTAGACATCTCCATGCGGGCCATCCAGAATTTTCGCGAGTTCATCAACCGGAAAGGTATATTTTGTTCCCCTTTCCTGCGTAATGGTTTTCCGACTTCCCGGATAGAAATGAAAGACAGTCTCGCTGTTGATAAATCCCAGGCTGTCTTCCATTTTGTGCAGCGCCTCACGGGCTCCGGCAAGGGAAGAAGGTACGTTTCCATCTGAATGGAGTGCCGTGAGCTTTAAACCGATATCGATCAGGGAATCGTTTCTTTCAGGAGCGTTCGGATCGATAACGGCCCGGATCTCTGCAAACCATCGCTTGAACTCCTCCGGCGACGGCGGCGACAAGGGATCGAGTTGCTGAAGCAATACGGTTTTTTCCGCCTCCTTCAGCCATTCCTGGCCCTCAATAAATGCTTTCAGGCTTCGCATTTCCCCTGGCGTCAGCAGCGTGTCCGACCATGCCACGTAAAAGATCGGCAGAAAAGTGTACAGTTGAGGATTTGATTTCAGATGCTCCAGATAGTTCATACAATAGCTTTGAGGCCTATAAAAATAGTAAATGCAGGACAAACGCAGCGTTCCTTGCCGCAAGGTAATGGACATATTGCCGCAAAGTTTTCGACCTGGATAAACGGACAGACGATCCCTTAAAATTATTGACCCGGCCATTCAGTACCTCCGGCGAACGACCGATATCTCAAGTCCCGGACGGGACGGCCTTCCAAGAGCACTGCGAAGGCTGGACAAAAAAAAGCGCTGCGTTCCGGGGAACGCAGCGCGATCAATGAGACGGGAAATTATAATTCCTTTATCCTGATATTGCGGAAATAAACAGGAGCACCGTGATCCTGTAAAGCGATCGCACCTGTTTTCGTTTTGTTCCAGTCAGGATATTCTCTCCATTTGCTGTTCTCCAGGCGTGATTTGAAATCGTCGCTGTTCTCATCAAACTCAACCACCTTTTCGCCGTTGAGCCAATGCTCGACGTGGCCATTGTTATAAATAATCCGTGCAGTATTCCACTCGCCGGCAGGATTCAGTTTTTTGGATGCCGGAGCAGCATACATGTCATAACTGCTTCCTGCTTTCTGCGCGTCTTTCAGATCGCCTTTCCAGCCACCGTCATCGAGCAACTGAAATTCAGGGCCAGTCTCATAGTCATATTTGTATTTGGAATCTTCCACAACGTGATACAGGATGCCGCTGTTTCCACCGGTGGAAACCTTATAGTCCAGTACCAGTTCAAAATTTCCAAACTCTCTTGAAGTGACGAGGGAACCGCCGTGGCTGCCACTTCCTTCACCCAGGCCTTCGCCATCACAAAGGATTGCGCCATCCCGGACACTCCACAGAGGGCCGATGGTGTCATGGTTAAACCGTTTCCATCCTGTCAGGCTCTCACCATCAAACAACAACTGCCACCCCTCGGCCTTTTCCGCTGCTGTCAGCGTGTTGGGCGTCTCAGCGCCATCAGCGCCTGAAGCTTCTTTCTGGGAAGTACAGGAGAAAATTGCCATGGATAGGAAGCTCATGGCGCTCATGAAGTAAATAAATCTTTTCACAGTGTTCAGGTTTTAATTTAAAGATCCAATTTAGCGTTGATTTTAATTTCCTACAAGCGTAGAGGTGGCGCCACGGGCAAAATTAACTGCATTGGGAATGGATATTTCACGACTCATTTGTTTGGAATGAATTACCTTTGAGGTTAAATTACCCAACAGTCACGCTGCCTGTACAATTCCGGAGGTCTTCATAAATCAGCTGTCATGGAAACACCGGTCATCTACCTGATTTTCTGTTATTCTGTCAGCATGACGCGTCTTTCCCCTGAAACCGCGGCATTAGCGGGAGGCATTCCTGTATCTTGAGCCGTTTTTGGAACTAAACTAAGTGATATGGTAAACCTGAACAATCAATCCCCTGGCATATGGTACGATGGCATCGCCCTCGTGCGCATCATGGTGGGTGTGATGCTGGTCTTTCACGGTTGGCAATTGTTTGAAACTTCTGACATGAAGGGTTATGCAGACCTGCTTTCCAATATATCGATTCCCTTCCCTGAAGCGATGGCCTACACAGGAAAGCTGATTGAACTCATCGGCGGCCTGCTTCTCGTCCTCGGATTGCTCACCAGCCTGGTCACGACGTCACTTTTTCTGACCTTTATCTTTATCACCTTTGTCATCGGCGAAGGAGATATTTTCACCGGAAATCAGCTGCCATTCATGTTTGCGATGTTCTCGCTTCTGTTCTTCTTTACCGGACCCGGAAGATTCAGTATCGATTACATTCTCTTCATCAACCGGAAGAATGACCAAAAGGATACCAACGCCGCCGTAAACAAACGATTCGGCCAATACGTGTCCAAAAGCTGAGCCCCCAATTAAACGGAAGGCTCGCCCCTCTGACGCCTCCTCAGCAGATCAATGATCGTAAAAACAATGGCGCAGAACGTTACCCAGATTAATCCGCCAATAAATCCGGCAGCAACATCTGACGGATAGTGTACGCCGAGGTAGATCCTCGACACACCGATGGACACGATCACCAATACAAGCAGGGCGATGAAAACATAGCGAACCCCTCTGCGCATGTTGTACCGAAGGCAAAGGTATACCAGGAAGCCATAAAAGGCCATCGCAGACATCGAATGTCCACTGGGATAACTGAGGGTGTTGACGGCGACGAGATGCTCCAGCGTGGGCCTTGCGCGGTTGATGACTCTTTTCAAAACCATACTTGACAGCGACGCCAGGATGAGTACGAGTGCGGTTTGAATAATAAATTTCCAGCTTCGCTTCTTAATGAAATAATAGGCAGCCAACAGTACTGTAAAAATCACATAAGCATTGCGGTCACCAAGGTGTGTGATGAATGTCAGATATTCCGTCAGCCACGGCTTCCTGAAGGAAACAATAAAAGAGGTAACTGACTGGTCAACGCCGTGGAGCTCATTTTCGGCCAGTTCATCCGTCAGCTCCACAAACGCATTCATCGCAATGATAAAGAGTAAAGCCGAAATCAGGATGGTTACATAGTAGGGGAGGTCTTCATTTTCCGAATGGAATTTTTCACGAAAAAAATTCCTGACCCATTTCACCACCTGCAGGATCTTCTCTCTTGTCATGATCGACGAACGATTGCCATATTGAATTGCAATAATGGAAATTTTTCCGGTAACACAGTCAATCCTTCTTATCCTTGCCGTCCTTCTCCTTCTTCTTTTCCTTGTCGTCCTTACTGCCAAACACCTTCTCAAGGATATTTTTCTTCTTTTCCTGTTGCTGGTCCACCGTTCCGAGACTTATTTGCTGGTCAATGGCTGGCTGCAGGGCATTGATAAAAGCATTTTCAAGGATCTGCATGATGGCTACCCATAGGTTCGCCTTGGGATCTTTTATATCACCACGAAAGGGGATCTTGGTGGCAAAGGTTTCTTCCTTCTGGTTCTCAAATATTTCTGTGACAGTACCCGCAACACCCTCCCATACTTTTCGCAAAATGTTGTCTTCACGATCCTCTTTTCCCAGCACATCGATATCTTCAAGGAGCGGTTTTACATATCCGGTGAAACTTCCTTCCTTGGCCGCGACCTCCGTATATAGACCGAACGTCCCCTTGTTCACATCAACCTTCGCATAAGCCTGAAAAAAATCATTAAGCTTGACCAGGTTGGTGTTCTTCCATTCGGCATTCAGGTCGAAAGTAGGCTCCTCTGCCAGGGGGTTAAGTTTCATCTTTAAATTAAGACGTCCCTCGTAAACGGTCGCGCTGGCATCAATCCGCGCGGGCAGTACCGCCGCGGAATCATAACTGTTTTTCAGATTCAGCGCGATAACATCTACGTCCGTCATGCTGATATCTACCTTCGGTGAGGACGTATTGTCTACATATTGCAGTCGTCCGTCCCGCAGCTCCAGCCGGTTGATCTCCAACGGCATCAATTCGTCCAGTACCTGCCTGAAGTCAGATGAATCTTTCTGGACATCTTCGGGCTCAACCCTATCCTTGGTAAACCGCACGAGCGGCTTATCAATAATTACCTGCCCCACCAGCGAACCCTTGAACAGGGCCCGCCATTCTATCGAAAGATCCACCAGTGAAGCGGCAAGAAAAGGGGTTTCCTTCCGGCTTGCACTGTCCACCTGGTTGATGTAAATACTATCGATTTTATAGGCGCCGCGGATAATGGCAAGGTCGATGTCTTCTATATGTCCATAGTACCCATCCATTTCAGCCAAAGTTTTATTTGCATAATGGAGTATCACATAAGGCAAGGCCAACCGTACGGCGACAATAAGTGCAATCGCAATAACAATGGCTATTAATGTCTTTTTTTTGCGTGAATACCTGCGTGTCATTTCTGTTTTTGAGTAAAGCCTAAACGCCTGTAAAAACATTATGCCACAAACGTTGCCAAAATCACTGATAGTAAAGAGGTTACATCAGGTTTCATTGCCGGCACTTCAGGGAAATCATTATATTTGACATTCCGCAGTCAACGGACTCTTTATCGAACCAAAAAAAGAATATGT
Source organism: Chryseosolibacter sp. (assembly GCA_049791675.1). Classification (GTDB taxonomy): domain Bacteria; phylum Bacteroidota; class Bacteroidia; order Cytophagales; family Cyclobacteriaceae; genus Chryseosolibacter. The sequence goes on along the minus strand of JBARAD010000075.1, from coordinate 18,253 downwards.
ATATGAAACGCTTCTACATCACCGCGATCGCCATGGCAACTATGTTTTCTGCATGCAACAGTCCGAAACAGGAAAAGGAAGACACCTCCGCTGCAACGGAAGAGAAAGAGGAAGTGAAAGCGCCTGTGACGCTTACCCTTAAGTGGGAAACCGATACCTTGTTAACCACCTGCGAATCAGTATTGCATGATGAGGATCAGGATATACTCTATGTTGCCAACATCAACGGTGCCCCTGATGGAAAAGATAAGAACGGATTCATCTCAAAGGTTTCCCTGGACGGAAAAATAACTGAACAGTCCTGGGTGAAAGGGATGGATGCGCCCAAAGGAATGGGACTTCACAATGGCAAGCTGTACGTGGCCGACATCGACAGGGTTCATGAGATTGACACCAAAACCGGAAAAATTTCGAAAACATATCCTGTCAAGGGAGCAAAATTTCTGAATGACATTACTGTCGATAACGGGAAAGTCTATATCAGTGATTCAGGCGGTGGTTCTGTCTACCTGTTAGAGAATGGCAAAGTTTCCACCTGGATGGATAGCCTGCAGGGACCCAACGGACTGTTCGCAGACAATGGCAAGATCCTGATGGCGTTTTGGGATGCAAAGACCCTCAACAGCGTTGACGTTTCCTCGAAAGAAGTGACGAAACGGACAGACGGTCTGGAGAACCCGGACGGGATTGAAGCGATCGGAAACAATGAGTACCTTGTTTCCAGCTGGAACGGCATGGTGCACCATATCGATTCCGATTGGAATAAGACGCTGGTGCTCGATACACGTCAGGACAGCGTCAGCGCTGCCGATATCGAATACGTGAAATCAAAAAATCTTCTTCTCGTGCCCACCTTTTTCAAAAACAAAGTCGTGGCATACGAAGTTGCCGAATAACCTGGCGGAACAAGCCTTACACACATCATCGTCCATTTAATGGCAGCGTCTCTCCGGGGACGCTGCTTTTTTTCTGACCAGTCAGGGCCGGCACCGGCCGTGAAAAACTTCTGGCACAATTTTGAATCTGAAGTGCGGTGATGAAAAAAGTTGCTGCCATTATTTTCTTACTAACCCTGACGGCCACCTCGGCAATTACCCAGCCTGCCGGTGACAACGAACGGGACCTGCTTTCATGGAATGAGTTTTATAAACTGCAATGGCATGACTTCGAAGGATTGCCAGGCGAAAACTCAATCGGTGATGCGGGAGCCGTTGTCCAGATCAAAGCGAAACCCTTCCTCGTAAAAAAAGAAATAAAGTATGACGTGGTCGCGATCTTCAACCGTCGAAAATCCTGGGCCCGCGATCAGTCGCCTTCCTTACTGGCGCATGAACAGTTACACTTTGACATCGCTGAACTTTATGCCCGCAAAATCCGCAAGAAGATAAAGGAACTTAATCGCCGCGGTGTCAATGACATCAAGACGTACAATGCCGCGATCCATGCGTTGTTGCTGGAAAGCAACCATGCCGATGAACAGTACGATCTGGAAACGCTTCACGGCGGAATGTCCGGAAGGCAGGCGGCATGGGTCGAAAAAGTAAAAACCGAACTCGCGAGCCTGCACGCGTACAAAAGATCGCGGCGGATAATCACCCGCTAACCTTATTTCACCCACATTGCCCTTACTGCTCTGACTGCGACTACTCCGTCGCCGTGACTAAAGATATGTACTGGGGCGGCCAATCTACAGTCGGGAAGCCTTTCTCATCCGAAAAACAGGAACGCCAACTGGCCGTTTGGAAAACCATGCGGCCTAACTGCTGGCATGAATATTTTATTGTGGTCTTAAAGACTATCGTTGTCCATGCTTTGCAGAAGACGCATTGTGAACCGGTTTACTGCTGGCCAGTTTAATGTTTTTCCATTTGAAATCCACCGCTGAAATGAAAAGGCTATTCGCGTTTTTGATTTTAACATCGTTTTCCTGTTCCGGAGTTTTTGCTCAAAAAGTAAATGACAGCATACGGTATGCTGAAAGCATCTGGTCGATGGAAAAGAAGGCCCTGGTCCTCGAACAATTGAATCTGACAGAAGCTGAGAAGGCTTCCTTCTGGCCCGTATACGAAAGTTACGCCAACGCCATCCAATATCTGGACATGGAGTATATCCGCCTGCTGACCATTACAGATGAGAAAAGCCTTTCTGAAGAGAAATCCGCATCGCTCACAGAGCACATGCTGATGAACGAATTGCTATTGGCAAAAACCCGGAAACAATACTATAAGAAATTCAAAAAAGCATTGTCTGCTGCGCAAGCCGCCAGGTTTATGCAAATCGACAACAATTTCAGAACGATGATCAGGATACAAATGCAGAAAGAATCTCCGGCGCTGGTCACTTCCATCAACAGAATCTATTCCCGGAATTGAAATTACGCTTCGCTGACAGGGAGGTAGATCGTAAAAACCGAACCCTTTCCAGGGGTGCTGTCGGCGGTAATAAAGCCCTTCATGTTCTGTACGATCTTTTTGCACAGGGCTAAACCAATGCCCGTACCCGAATAGGTATTCTTCGTGTGAAGTCTTTGGAACAGTTCAAATATTTTGGTAACATATTTTGCTTCGAATCCGATGCCATTGTCTGCAACGGATACTGTTGAATATGAGATCCGCGGATCCGCGCCTGCCACCGGAATTTCCGAACCCTTCTCGATTCCACCGGTGATCACGATGTGAGGTGGTACATCCGCATGCGAATATTTCAAGGCATTGCTGATCAGGTTTGTCATGAGCTGTTTGATCTGGAAGGGCGAACCATAAAGGGGTGGCAGCGCGGCCACTTCGATACGCGCCTGCTTTTCTGCAATGCGGGTTCCCAGTTCCAATTTGATCCCCTCCAGTAGCTTTGCCATATCCACCCGCTCACTTCGCTGCGTTGTCTTGAAGGTCTGCGAAAAAGCAAGAAAGTCCTCGATGAGTTTCTGCATCCTTTTGGACGCGGTGTTAATCCTGTTGAAATAATCCTGCAGTTCAGGGGACAGATCCACACCGCTGTCCAAAATACGATTGCTGTAAACCTGGATCTTTCTCAGCGGCTCCTGCAGGTCATGGCTGGCAATGAAATTAAAGGACTCCAGCTCATCGTTTGTCCTGCTCAACTCCTCATTTGCCAGCTGGAGAGACTGGTTTAGTTCTTCCAGATATTTTTCTCTTTCCCGAAGCTGTTTCGTCAGCATAAACTCACGCGTAATATCCTGGCACGTTCCCAATATCGTGAGGGGCTTGTTATCGTGACCGGCATGGATTTCCCCTTTAGCCTGCAGCACCTTGACAAATCCTTTGGCGCTGATGATCTTAAAATGATATTCCGGAAGCCTCTGTCGATGCAATAATCTTCGCGTTTTCTTAAGAATCGTGTCTTTGTCTTCCGGATGAACAAAGGTAAGAAAGCGCTCCAGGGTGATTGTTTCGGACTGGGGTTCGAGTCCGAAGATCCTGTACATCTCATCGGACCACCTGATTTTCTGCTCAGAAAGATCCCATGACCAGTTTCCGATATGGGTGAGCGCCTGAGCCTGCTTGTGCAGGTTCTCGCTCTCTTTTAGTTTCTCGATTATGGTATGACGCTCCGTAACATCTGTCACGGTGCCGAGCATTTTTACCGGTTTCCCTTCATCGAACACGACTTTCCCCCGGGATAGAATAAATTTCTCCCGGTCGTTCTTTACATAGCGATACTCGCATTCATAGTCACCATCAACAAATGCCTTGTCAAGGGCTTTCCTTACTTTTTCACGCTCCTCGGGATGCAGATCATCCAAAAAAGCTGTCAGTTCGCCCGGGCCATCGATCTCAAAGATCTCAAATACCTGTGGCGTATAGGAGGACTGTTGACCCTGCAGGTCCCATTCAAAACTTCCGACCCTTCCCATTTTCTGCGCCTCGAGTAATTGTTGCTCACGTTTTTTTAAAACCGTATTGATGTTGCTTATTTCCTGATTCTGTACCTCGATGAAGACACTGAATAATTCAGAATTCAGGATCACCGTAAGCCTGTCAATCTCCTCGACGATTTCTGCGGCAAGTTTCACGTCATCGGTGAAACGCGGGATAAGGTTTCTGAAAGCTCTGCTCTTAACGTAGTTGACCAGCGTAATATCCTGTGAGTGGATCTGTTCCCGGGTCAGTTGTGGAATCTGGTTGGACCTCCAGTTATTGATGGTTTGGAGAACGAAGTGTTCGATATTTCCCGAGGAGATAAGTGTCAGCATCTCCCGGTTCGATGCAAGGATCACGGCATGCCGCTTGTCGGCATCCATCGCTTTGACAAAACGAAACACGGGAACTTCTATCGCTTCATAAAGCCGCGTTACTTCCGTTACAAAATCGTTTAATTCATGATGCAGTATATGTGTGGCGAATGCAGGCAAGTGTTTGAACTCCACACTTAACTTGTCCTTCACAGATGCGGAAAAGACATTCTCCATATGAATCCCCCAGGATTAAATCATCTCAACGTTCACTTTTATAAAGCTAATTAAGTATCTCAATGGCTGGTAGTTAAACAGCCGCCTCATTGTCTAATTTACAATGTAGCTGTATCCGGAGCAAGGGTTCTTGCGGCATATATTTTTACCTACCACTGCATTGGGATCTTTTATAACACACGAAAATCGAGGCTTATGAATACAATATGGAAAATTGACCCGGCACACTCAGAAATTCAGTTTAAGGTAAGGCATCTGATGATCACCACCGTCACCGGATATTTCCGGAGGTTTGACCTGCTTGTGGAAACGGAGGATGAAGATTTCACCCAGGCCAAGAAACTCGAATTTACGGCCGATGCCGGTTCCATCGACACCAATAGCGAGCAGCGCGACGCTCACCTTCGCTCCGCGGATTTTTTCGATGCTGAAAAATTCGGGCAGATCCGGTTCTCGGGTAAAGTGATTGAACGCGCTGGTGACTCAGATTATGAGCTTACGGGAGACCTGACAATCCGGGGCATCACAAAGCCTGTCTCCGTCAATGTGACGTTTGGAGGGATCGTCGTCGATCCGTATGGACAAACGAAAGCAGGTTTTGAAGTAGCAGGAAAGATCAGCCGGAAGGAGTTCGGGTTGGTATGGAACGCCATGACAGAAGCTGGTCAGGTAGTGGTCGGTGATGACGTGCGCATTCTGGGAGAGATCCAATTGATAAGACAGGCGGCCACTGACTTTGAAAACGAGCGGGTTTCAGCAGAGACAACAACCGCTTATTAAGACATGGTCGATGATAGCCCGTGAGATATGCCGTATCCGGACAAACCGTAGATAATCCGTCTCGATAAGGGGGACGGGTTATCTACAGTTGAGGATCGGATTACTGCGGATTTCGTTCCGGCAATGAAAACGCTGTGATGCATCTATGTTTTTTGTTTCTTTTTCCGGGCGGAAGGGAACAAAACATTGTTGAGAATAAGCCTGTAACCCGGAGAGTTCGGGAAGAGGTTGAGATCAGTGGGTCCCCGCCCGCGGCCGGGGACCCCTTCCGGATCGTGGCCGCTGTAGTAGGTCCAATGCCCGCGCTCCAGTTCGCCGTAAATATAACGCACCCGGCTTTCCGCCTTATTTTCACCCAGGATCAGGGCTGTCGGCTTTACTACGTATTTATTAAAGGCCGTTGTCTGACCGTGAAACTCGCGGATATAGTGATCGTGATCTTGTGTAAGCATTGTGGGAATAATGTCCCACTTGGCGGAAAAATTAAACACCGTGAAATAATCCTTTGAGGTCTCAAAGTATTCCCTGCCGACGTTGATGTCAGAAAATCTGCGGCTATAGCCGGGCTCGAGCGTGAATTTTTCAAAAGCAAGGCTCTTCGTATAATCCAGTTTTTCCTGCGCTCCGGGGTCGGAGTCATCGCCATCGTAACTGCTTTCGCTGATATCGATACCGTCGGCAGCAAGGGCAATGTCAAACGTCTCGGCACCGGAACACATGGCGAATAGATATCCCCCCGCAGCGCAAAACGCCTTGATCCTTTTTGCCACCGCCAGCTTCATTTCCGAAACTTTCTTGTAGCCCATTCGTTGGGTGTTCAGCTCCTGGATATCTGCCTCCATGCGCGACGAATTCCGGCGCATGTGCCGTCCGTGCTGACCGGTGAAATCCTCATGGTGCAGGTGAAGCCAATCAAACCGCAACAAGGCGTCTTCGAGCACTTCTACATCATAGATGATTTCATAGGGAATTTCGGCATAGTCCAGTACGAGAATGACAGCATCGGTCTCGTCCAGGATAAAATCGTTTTTGGGCGAGTACACGGCAATGCGCGGAGCTTTTTCCAACCGGACTGCATTCATATTCACGGCCGGGCTGGAGATCTCCTGCAGAATCTTGTTGGTCTCCGCATCAGAAAGTATTTCATGTGTCACACCCCTGACGAGGCATTCCTGCTGGATTTCTGTTGACAACGTTACCAGAAAGCTTCCGCCGCGATAGTTCAGCAGCCACTCCAGCGCAATATCATGTTGAAGAATGTAGAATGCGATCCCGTAGGCCTTCAGGTGGTTGCGCTGGCTCTCGTCCATGGGAATCAGGATCGAATTACTCCGGCTTAAATAGGGAAGGATCACCAGCAGCAAAAGAACTCTCAGCCTCATTGCAAATACATTTAGCTGTCTTGATACCGGAATTTACATTTTTCTTTTTTCGAATGACAGGAATCTCAGAATTGTTTTTTCAAATTGCCGTATATAGAAATAAGGATCAAACACTCAGGGAAATATGCCGGAACTGCCAGACCTGCAGGCGTTCAGCCGCAACCTCACTAAAAAGCTGGTTGGGAAAAAAGTGGAGAATTTACACGCCCTCTACAAGAAAAAGCTAAAGACACCTGAAAAAGATTTTCAGGAAGCGCTGGAAGGAGCAAAGCTTATGTCGGTGTATCGCGAGGGAAAAGAACTCCACTTCGCCTTTGATAACGGAAACGTCCTCGGTCTCCATCTGATGCTCAAAGGGGAACTCAGTCTGTTCGAGGGGAAGAACGACAAGAAATATCCCATTATCGAATTGTTATTTTCGGACGGCACCGGATTGGCAATGACCGACTGGCAGGGACAGGCGACCCCCACGCTTAATCCGGATCAACGCGATGCACCGGATGCGCTATCCAAAACGGTTAACTATCAATTTCTGAAGGAAGCACTCAGCAGTTCGAAGGCGGCAATAAAGAAGCTCCTGATGGATCAGCAGGTTATCCGCGGCATCGGCAATGCTTATGCTGACGAAATTTTATGGGCGTCGCGGATATCTCCCTTCTCGATCTGTAACAAGGTACCGGATACGGCCATCAAGGCGCTGGCGAAAAGTATCAGGTCTGTGCTGACGAAGGCGGAAAAGACGATATTGAAAACAAACCCGGACATCATTAGCGGTGAGACGCGTGATTTTCTCCCCATTCACAACGCCAGGAAGAAAGAAAGCCCGACGGGTAAGAAGATACGAATGGAGACAACAGGAGGGAGGAAGACTTACTATACAAACGAACAGAAATGCTATGAATAGCGGAGCCATGCGCGCAGTGGATGCAAGCAGGCGCCATTCCATCGGTGCGTTTTTCAAATCGCCAGGTATGCACTCCGTTGCATGGGAAATGCTCCGGCGCCAAACCTGCGCCTTGTTACACCTCGCAATGACCGTGTTTAGCGGTCCAGTAGCAGGTTTACGCCGAGCGCAAGGCTGAAGATCTGGTTGAATTTAATTTCATCGGAGATGGTCCGGTACCAAACGTATACGTCGATCGTCCCCGCTTCTGCGTACAATTCAATGCCTCTGAGAAACGATGCATCTTTCCGGAAAAGATGCTGAAGCCTGGCGCCCCCAAAACCTGTCACATGCAGATTCTTTGGAAAATCATAGTAACCTTCCGGATACTGGGACGGCAATGTAAAGAAAGCATTGCCTCCGACCTCTACCATCAGGCCAAGTCCAAGATATGGCGTCAGACGCTGATGATTCGTGAGTGGAATGTGGAAAATTGGAAAAATATTTTTTGCCGTGATCATGTGAATATGCTGATCTCCGATGGACGCGGGCACATATCCATACAAAATGTTCAGCCCGTAATTCTCCTTGTTCGAAGTGTACCCCAAACCTGTGGAAAGCAAGCCAATATTCCCTGCGAACTGAACAGGTATATAGTGGGGAAGATACCACTTTCTGCTTCCGCTCGAGTCAGGCGGGCTTGCTTCTGCAGAGACAAATACCGCTTGCAGCAACAGGATCGGAATAAGATAACGGAGTAGACGTGGCATGAGATCAGTAGTCAATGGGGAGGATGTCAATACCGGAAGGTGTGATGGTCAGCTCGGAGTACACCCGGCGCTCCGGTGAAGAGATGGTGTGGTACAAAACTCCGCCTCCATATAATTCCTCGAGCGCGTAACTGTGGTCGTGTCCATGAACGGAAACACGGATGTTGTTCTGTATCAAAAGCTGATGGAAAATATCCTGGTGCTCCACCATCTGATCGCCGGACGGGGGAATGTGCGAAAAAGGAATCACATGATCATAATCTTGATCGTTAACCAGTTCAGTCTCAAGCCATTTGAAATCAGGGACTTTTTCGCTTTCCCATCGCACGTTGTCAAACATCACAAACTTTACACGATTGAAGATGAATGTGTAGTTGTATGCTCCAAACATTTCACCATAAACCTCCTCCCCATTGGATAAATAATCGTGGTTTCCGATCACGGTGAGATAAGGAATGTTGAGTTTCTTCATGCTCTCGTGAAAAAAGACAAACTCCTGTTTGAGGCCGTTGTCAGCGATATCGCCTGTCACAATAACAAAATCAAAATAACCCTTGTTGTTAATATCACTTACGGCATCGTCGAGTTTGTCAAAATGGTAGTGCGTGTCAGAAAGTAGGGCGACCTTAAACGCGTTGCGCGCACCTGCATTGCGCTGGCTGATGAGCTCGAGGTTTTGTTCCGTGATGCCCTGATAGGTTTCTTCCAGCCGGCTTTCATACGGGCTGTACGAGAACCAGGGATCGCAGGATAGCAATGCCGTAGCCAAAAGCAACCACATGGCTGGTGATCTGAAATGCGCAACAGCTGACATCATATGGCTGTCACATAAAATGTTGTGCCGGCAGCACAATGGCCGCGGGTCTGGAACCGGCTACAAGCGTATCCTTGAATCCCGTGCTCTTGTGAATCGGCCCTGCCGCAGTGCGGGCTGGCATGGATTTCTTAAGATGTCTCGTATGGGACTGACAGAATACAGGAAGAAACGGTCGTTTACGAAAACCCCCGAGCCCAGGGGCGGCAAGGGGACAAAAACGAAATTGCGCTTTGTCGTGCAGAAACATGCAGCTTCACGTCTCCATTATGATTTCCGCCTGGAAATGGATGGGGTCTTGAAGAGTTGGGCTGTTCCGAAAGGACCTTCATTGAATCCCGCGGACAAGCGCCTGGCCATGCTGGTGGAAGATCATCCCTATGATTATAAAGATTTTGAAGGCAAAATTCCTGAAGGGAACTATGGCGCCGGCACAGTCATCGTCTGGGATGAAGGCACCTATGAACCACTGGAGGATGTAAAAGGGAAAGATTCACAGGAAAGACTCCTGTTGAAAGCATTCTCCGCCGGCCAGCTGAAGTTCCGCCTCAACGGCGAAAAGCTGCAGGGCGAATTCGTGCTGGTGAAAACCCCGAAGCGCGCTGACAATGCATGGCTGCTGATTAAACACAGAGATGAGTTTGCTTCACAGGACGATGTAACGGAGCGCGACGAATCGGTTAAATCGGGGATGACCCTTGAAGCTATGGCCGCCGATGAAGACGCGGAACAGTGGGGCAGCAGGAAATCATCCACCCGTAAAGCAAAAACCAGCACGCCCGCAAAAACCGCAGTAAAAAAAAAGTCCTGAAAGATCCCGACCCACCGGAAGAAAATAACGCATCTGCTTCCACAAGCCAGAAGCAGGTATCATTATCCGGGGCAACCCGAAAAGTCAGGTCACCCATGCCATCCGACATTGAGCCAATGCTGGCAACACTTGCGGATAGCCCGGCCGATGAAAAGGGGTGGCTCTTTGAAATCAAGTGGGATGGCTTCCGCTCTATATCCTATCTGCAAAAGCAAGACGTTGATATCCGTTCGAGGAACAATAAAAAACTCAATGAAAAATTCTACCCGCTGCGGGAGGCACTCGAGGCGTGGAGTATCCGTGCGGTCGTGGACGGCGAGATCATTGTCATAAATGAGCAAGGGTACCCCGACTTCAATGCTCTCCAGACATGGCGAAGCGAAGCCGACGGTCAGCTGGTCTATTACCTCTTCGATATACTGTGGTTCGAAGGATATGATCTGCGGGATGTTCCGCTCGGACAACGCAGAAATATCTTGAAACAGATCGTTCCTGCAAAGGGACCGATCCGCATGAGCGAAAACTTCGACGTGACAGGGAACGATCTGCTCAAACTGGCGGGAGAAATGGGCCTTGAAGGTATCGTCGCAAAGAAGGAGCAAAGCACTTACCAGCCCGGCCAGCGGACGAAAGACTGGCTCAAGATCAAAACGATCAAACAACAGGAGGTGATCATCGGAGGATACACGCGCAATGAAAATTCTTCCAAACTTTTCAGCGCCCTTCTGCTCGGAATGTATGAGAATGGAGCGTTCGTCTTCATTGGCCCGGTAGGAACCGGATTTACCAACCAGCTTCAGAAAGATATTCTCGCAAAGCTGAAGCCTTTGAAAACAGTAAAATGTCCTTTTAATGAGATCCCTGACTATAACAAGCCATCGCGGTTCCGGCCTGATCCACCCAAGGCAGAAGTAACATGGGTGAAACCCGAGCTGGTGGCAGAAGTCAATTACAGGACACTCGCCAGCGATGGCACGTTCAGGCATCCGTCGTTCAAGGGCCTGCGCGAGGACAAGTCACCGCAGGAAGTAGTCCGGGAACAGCCACTGTCCACAAAGGAGATTACCGCTGAAGGCCATAAGAAGAAACAATCGATCATTATGCCTCCGGAAGATCCCGTCGAAAGAAAAACACTGCTGAATCCTGCTGATGAAACACAGGTAAGAAACATCGGCGGTCACGATCTTAAATTTACCAACCTGAGCAAAGTCTTCTGGCCCGAGGTGAATGTCACAAAGCGTGACATGTTAAACTATTATTACCAGGTAGCGCCCTACATGCTGCCTCACGTGAAAGACCGTCCTCAGACCCTGAACCGGTTTCCCAACGGTATCTATGGAAAGAGCTTTTATCAGAAAGACGTTACTGGCAAGGTACCCGCCTGGATAGAGACCCATCAGTACTACAGCGAGACGGATGCCAGGGAAAAGAACTTCCTCGTTTGCACCGATGAGGCCAGCCTGCTTTACATAGCTTCACTGGGCTGCATTGAAATCAATCCTTGGAGCAGCCGGAAGCAAAGTCCCGACCATCCGGACTGGTGTATCATCGATCTGGATCCGGATAAAAACACCTTTGATCAGGTGATAGAGGCGGCGCAGGTGACCAAAACAGTGCTGGACGGAATCGGGGTGCCGGCATATTGCAAGACATCCGGATCCACAGGCCTTCATATATATATTCCGCTCGGGGCGAAGTATACGTACGAAGACTCGAAAGAATTCAGCAGGGCCATTGCAAAAATGGTCCATCGCGAAATGCCTGAATTGACGAGCATCGAAAGGCTTACGAGCAATCGAAAAGGAAAGATGTACATCGACTTTTTACAAAACAGGCCTCAGGCAACCGTGGCCGGCGTCTATTCCTTGCGTCCGAAACCCGGCGCTCCTGTATCCATGCCGTTGGCGTGGCACGAGGTTAAGAAAGGCTTAAAGATCACAGACTTCAACATCCGCAATGCGATATCCCGTCTGAAGGAAACGGGTGATCTGTTTGACGGAGTATTGGGAAATGGTATTGATATGGAGAGCGCGCTCAAAAAGCTTTCGGGCCTAAGTAAGCTTTAGGGACTTAAAGTTATCGGGATAAAAGCCTACACATAAAACTCCATCTGGAAATCGGTCTCATTTCCATCAACCTGGAGCGGGCGCATGGCAATGATCTGGGCGCAATTGAAGGTCCGGATGAATTCATTCCGGCTGATCCGCATTTTGCTTACCCCCGGCTTGATCTTGTAATACTGCATCCTGCCCGATTTATTGACCACAGCGCTGTATACCCAGCTGCACTGGACAGGAATAGGGGAGGGGACGTATCGCATCGGACTCAATAGTTGCTGATAAAGTCCTGGTACAATATTGAATTCTGCCGCGAATTGTACTGCGAAAGCAGCGAATAGGCAGCGTTCGGAACGTAATTGAACCGCCTCCTGTAATCCTCAATCTTCTCGCACAATTCTCGGATGTAAAACCTGATCTGATCCAGGTTACGGCAGTCGGACGGCCTTACAAAATTCCGGGCAGTGAACTTCTTTAATTCCAGCTCCAGGTGTTTTTTCTCAAATTCGCTCATGGTACTGTGCAATATTACACAAGTATAATTCATATATCTCAATAAATGCAAATATATTAGTGCAAAAATGCACAAAGCTTTTATGAGACTGCAACAAATAATGCGCTGTATAGTAGTATTTTATATGAGTATAGAATTAAATAAAATAAACAAAAAGCATTAAGAGCCAGTTAATGAGGCATTTATATCAGTTTGATTCAATGTTCTATTCACGTGAAATCGAGAGAATGTGAACTCTTTTGCAACGTTCGGTCATCTTCCTTCGAACGGATCCGCCGGTACGGCTGCAGGAAGTCCAAAGGCCGCTAAAAATCTCTAGAGTTGATTTAACTATAGATGCCTATACATACTGATTATCAATCAATTATATTTTTAAGAGTTAGGACGCTGGACGATCGTGTTGGGAACGTGTGCGCAGTCATCCGAGTGCCAGAAGCCACGAATTCTTTAAAGTCTGTGCATGGTTACACTTTTGCCCCGGGTATGGAACCATCCATCTCGGCTCACGCCGATGACAATCATCGGAGCCCTCTGCGCGTGCTGAGCGGCGCACACAAATCCTACTCCCTTCATAGAAACAGATTCAATTCCCTTACCGACCTTATTCCCTTCTTTAAACCTGCGCATTTTCCATGAGCATCAATCAATGGTAACCCTGCGGACAGGTTGTTGAGCACACTTCTGACATCCCGCGTCCTGGTGAATCGGATCTCTCGACGTTGACAGCCCGACGCTCATCATTTAATCTGGAATTTCTTTTCGCCCGAATGCGGGGAAACCGCATGGCGTCAGGTGACTTTATACATTCTGACCTCCGGTCAGAAGCGCAACCGACAGTGGGTCGCTATCCTGGAAGCCCGATCAGTTCTTGATTAAAATCCCATCCCAAATGCACTGTGATGGAAAAATATAATCCTATAAAATTCAAACGATCAATCGTATACTTTACCTGAATCCGGATCAGCAGGAATCCCCTTCCTGATGGACAAACCGTAGCGAAAATCCTGTGCCATACCCCGTGACTCCGGAAGATCGGCGCTTCCAAAAAGCGTTTTAATTTTTATGCGATGGTTTGTTTAGATTTTTTTATTAATCTTAAGATTCCCATTGCATACCTATGAGATTTCTTAAGAATTTGTCGGTCAGGACTAAGTTATTCATGGTATCGATCATACCTTCCCTTGGTCTGATCTACTTCCTCTACAACTCCATCAGTGATTCGCTCGAAAAGAAAAGAGTCAACCTGCAGGTCTATGAGGATTGTGAGGCGGTTGAGAAATTATCAGCCATGCTTCACGAACTTCAGCAGGAGCGGGGATTTTACCTCAGTTTTCTCGCAAGCCAGACCGGCCAGGATCGCGACAACATCTCGGACCAGATCAGGGTGACGGACGCGGCGCTTGCAAACCTGCGTGAGCACTACACGGCCCACGACCGGGACGCCGGCATCTTTTCTCACCTGGACAGTCTGGAGGTCTTGAGGAAGGACATTGATACCTATCCTTCCAAGATGAATCAGCTCAAGTCCCTTCTGCTGGATGAGATCCTGGGGATTACGCGAAGTTCCCAGAATCCCGAGATCAACAATCAGCTCGAAGCCCATTATTTCCTCCTTTCCGCCAAAGAATACTTTGCCAGGACAAAAAATATACTGATGCCTTTTTTTATTGGGAAAGGATTTCAAAAAACTGAATTTGCCCACTTTGCGGAGCGAAAAGGTCAGTATGACCTGAGCCTTGAAAGATTTTCGGCCACGGCCTCCCCGGAGCTGCTCAGTCTGTATCATCGGGCGTCGGCTGGCGAAGTGGTGCGTGAAGTAGATACCATCCTGGATGCTGTGTTTCAGGATCCGGAGCGCGTCAGGATGATTCCTGCCGGTGAATGGTGGGACAAGACCTCGGCAGTCATCAACGCCCAGGTGGAGACCGAAAAATTTTCCCTCTTGAAGATAAGGCAGAAAGCCGAAGATGAGTTGTTCGCCATCAACAGATATGTATTTCTCAACTTGCTGGGTGGCGTGCTGGCGCTGGTGTTGATTGTCGTACTGGTTGCGCTCACCCTCCGCCATATTCTGGCTGCCATTGCTGAATTGAAACGCGCCGCGCAGAAGCTCGCCCTTGGCGAAGTGGATTTTACCGTGAATGTCACTTCCAGGGACGAGTTGGGAGATCTGGCCACGTCCTTCAATAAGATGGTGGACGTGAAAAAACTGTACGCCGAAACGGCCGAGAAGATCGGGAAAGGAAGATATGACACCCCTGTTCTGGTTCGCACCAATTCCGATATTCTTGGCCTTGCGCTTACCAACATGAAAAATGATCTGGAGCGACTCTCCAGAGAGAACGAAGTGAGAACGTGGCTGCTCACGGGCAATGGCCAACTGAATGACTGCATGCGGGGTGACAAAGCGACTCCTGTCCTGGCCACGGAAGTGATCACACAACTGACTGAATTTCTACATGCCCAGATCGGCGCTTTATATATCCGTGAAAACGGACATCTGAAGCTGACCGGTCGATATGCATTTCATGCTCCCGGCAAGGATCAGACATTATCGGTCGGTCAGGGACTGGTTGGCCAGGCCGCAGCTGACGGGAAGCAGATCCTTTTATCCCAGGTCCCGGATGATTATATCAAAATCAGTTCCTCCCTCGGCAACACCAAGCCGCGAAACATCATCGTTTACCCCTTTAAATATGAGGGTGAGGTGAAAGGTGTGGCAGAGATCGGTTCAACCAAAGAATTCTCAGCGCTGGACCTTGAGTTCCTGGAACTCGTAAGTAATAACATTGGTATTGCGATCAATGCCTCCCAGTCAAGGGCCAGGATGAAAAATCTCCTGGAAGAGACACAACGCCAGTCGGAAGAACTCGAAGCCCAGCAGGAAGAATTAAGACAGTTCAACGAAGAGCTTCTGCAAAAAACGCATCTGCTTGAGACATCGGAGGAAGAGCTGAAGGCACAACAGGAAGAGCTCCAGCTTTCCAACGAAGAGCTGGTGGAAAAAGCTGCGCTGCTGGAAGATCAGAAACAGCACCTTGAATTCACCAAACACCAGGTGGAAGCAAAAGCGCATGAGCTTGCGCTTGCCAGCCAGTATAAAACGGAGTTTTTGTCCAACATGTCACACGAGCTGCGGACGCCTCTGAACAGTATACTTATCCTTGCACAGGTGTTGTTGGAGAACAGGAATAAGACGCTCTCGGCAAAAGAGCTGAAATTCGCCACCACCATCTACAATTCAGGCAATGACCTTTTAAACCTGATTAACGAGATCCTGGACCTGTCGAAAATTGAAGCCGGGAAAATGGAGTTGGATTTAAGTCCGTTCACGCTCGGCACGCTTCGCCAGAATATCACAAATGCGTTTGAAGATCTGGCCACAACCAGGAAAATAAAATTCTCAGCGCGTTGTTCGAAGAACCTGGACGATAAAGTGATGGTATCCGATCAACAGCGGATCGGGCAGGTACTGAAGAACTTCCTTTCCAACGCTTTCAAGTTTACCCCGCAGGGTGGCAAGATCGAACTGGTGATTGATCTGGCTCCCGCAGGAACCATCTTCCGCAAAAAGAATATGAAAGTGGCGGATACCCTTTCGTTCTCGGTCACTGATACAGGCGTCGGCATCCCCCATGAAAAACTGAATATTATTTTTGAAGCTTTCCAGCAGGGCGATGGTTCGACCAAACGCCAATACGGAGGTACTGGCCTGGGCTTGTCCATCAGCCGGGAGCTGGCGAATTTGCTGGGCGGCGAGATCCACGTAACCAGCGAGGTGGGAAAGGGGAGTACCTTCACCCTGTATATACCGATGGAAATGAAGCTGGATGGAGTCCTTGGCTCGGAAAATATACTCACGATACATCCCCCGGTCCCATCGGCCAGACTCCCCGAACTGACAGAACCATTCCCGCTCGCAGACGCTTCTCATTATGACGATCAGCATTTGATCACGGAAGGCGACCGCAAGATTCTGATCATGGAAGATGATGTCGAATTTTCCAGGATACTGCTGGATTTCGTTCATGAACGCAATTATAAAGGCATTATCGCCCATCAGGGAAATATAGGATTGAGCTATGCACGGCACTATAAACCGGATGCGATCATCCTGGATATGAAGTTGCCTGGCATGGATGGTTCGGAAGTATTGCGGAAACTGAAGAGCGATCCAGAACTCCGCCATATTCCGGTGCAGATCGTCTCAGGTTATGATCAGCGAAAGAGCGGCCTGGAGTTGGGAGCAGTGGATTTTATCCGAAAGCCCATCTCAAGGGAATCTTTCTGGAAGGCGCTGGATAAGGTCGAACACTTCATGTCGCGCAAACCTAAAAAGTTGCTGATCATCGAAGACGACACACAACACAACCAGGCTGTCAAGGAACTGATCGGTAACGGCGACGTCAAGTGTTACTCCGCCCATTCGGGGACTGAAGCATACGAGATCCTTTCCTCCAATGCTTTTGATTGTATTATTGTCGACCTCGGATTGCCAGACATGAGCGGACTTAACTTTCTTGAAAAGATCCGGGGGAATCAGAACCTGAATCGCATACCCGTGATTGTTTACACCGGAAAAGATCTTACCCGGGAAGAGAATGCCAAACTGGAGCAACTGGCAAACACCGTCGTACTGAAAACCGCCTTTTCACACGAGCGATTACTGGACGAAACAACGCTCTTTCTGCACCGGGTAGAATCAAAGTTGCCAAAAGAAAAACAAAATATCATCCGCAAACTTCACAAAAGTGACGAGATCCTGAAGAACAGGAAAGTGCTCATTGTGGATGACGATGATCGCAACGTCTATTCCTTGCTTGCGGCACTCGAGTCTGAGGGCCTGAGTTGTCATAAGGCATCGAACGGAAAACAAGCATTGAACCTGATCAATGAAGAAAGATCTTTTGATCTGATCCTGATGGACGTGATGATGCCGGAGATGGATGGCTTTGAAGCTGCCAGGGCTATCCGTAAAATAAAAGGATATGAAAAGATCCCGATCATTGCCCTGACGGCCAAGGCGATGAAAGACGATCGCGAGAAATGCCTTGCCGCGGGAATGTCAGATTACATCTCCAAGCCGTTAAATGTCGGGCAATTGTTATCGCTCATGCGTGTGTGGTTGTATACTTAAGGGACATGAAGAAGAAACTGAAGAACAAATCTGTCTTGATCGTTGATGATGATGAACGCAATCGATTTGCCTTATCCAGCTATCTCGATACGCTTGAGATGAAGGTGTTCACAGCCACCGATGGTCAGGACGCAATTACATTTTTGAAGAGCGGAGAATCGATTGATATTATATTGCTGGACATCATGATGCCGGTGATGGATGGATATGAGATGTTGCGTTTCCTGAAAGAGGATGTTTCTTTGAAAGGCATCCCCGTGATTGCCGTCACAGCGCGCGCCATGAAAGGCGACGATGAAAAGTGCATCGAGGCAGGAGCCTCAGACTATATCCCCAAACCAATAGACATGAAAAACTTCATATCCAAAATGGCCAAATGGTTATAAGGACTGTTGAAACAATTGGTGATGAAGAGCTCGGCAGACTGCTGCAGGCCATTCGCGAGGCTTATGGCTATGACTTCACGGAATACACCGATACCTCTATCAAGCGAAGAAGTCTGTACTTTATGAATTCGCGCAATATCAAAGATGCGCAAACGCTCCTGCAGTTGCTTTTACAGGACGAAAGTGTTTTTGAGGCCTTTGTGCGGACGATCTCCGTTACCGTGACGGAAATGTTCCGGGACCCTGCTTTTTACGCATGCCTGAGGCACAAAGTGATGAAACGTCTGGCC
>JBARAD010000074.1:0-12104 GCA_049791675.1 Chryseosolibacter sp. | reverse complement strand
GTATATCTGCCGGCGCAGGATTCGCAGGCTCGCCTGTCAGCGGATAGGGTAGATTATGCAGCGATTATGGGCTAACCAATCGATAATAATTGCGATGCTCTCATAAACAACCGAAGAAAAACGGACTTCGAAAATATTTCAATGTGAATAATCCCGGAACATCTTTTCAATGCTTTCTGTGTTCAGCTCATGATCATGAACAACAAGGCGATATCTGAACCTCAGGCCTTCTTTGGTGAGTGCGACGGGTGTTCTCCCTGGGAACGCCGGGTTTTGCATACTCTTCGTACTCCGCAATATCCATGGTTCCGGATGCCCGGGATTGTCGGGGTGACAGATAACGGTGATCCCTCCCCTGGCATCTTTCTTCCCGAATGAGCCGGACATATCCATCCACGGACCTGCCTGAACGGCCAATTCCTGCGCGGTAATTTTTTCGCCGCGCGACATGAATACAATGTCTTCCGGTAACCGGAAACGCAATGAAAACCCGCCATAACCTTTCGGATCATCGGATCCTCCTATTTTCACGTCACCTGCTGCCGCCGAAAGACCTATTTCGAAATCAATCAGCCGGTATTGCCCTGTTGCCGCGTGAACAATGATCGTTGAATTTTCCCGGATAATAGTTTCAGGGGTCCCCTCGTCCAGCACCGATTTCCACAACACCTCGTTGACGAGGGCAATTTCATTTTTCTTCCGGCGCACATCCGTGTCAACCACCTCCCATGCAATATTTTCACAGCTCCACGAATCAGCGATCTGCTTCCCGTTCAAAATAATCTGATGCCACGCCCAGAAGATGCCGCGGTGATGGGGGTGATCTTCCGGAAAATCTTCCGTAAGCATATCTCCCTTCAAGCTGTACAAAGGATGAATATAATTTGCGCGTGCATACTTGTTATTGTTCGCTTTGGTTGCCGACTGATAAAACAAAACCTTCGATCCATTTTCAGCTATTTCAATTCCTCCGTTTGTTTTCAGTACCGAGAACCGCTGCCCGTACAAGGGAGAGAACAACCATGAAAGGACGCTGATAAAAATGAGGGAGTACAATATTCGGGACGTCATACGGCATCAGATAAATGGTATCACCAGCAATATACGATTTAATCAATGTACCCGGCTGAGGTCGTCAATAGTTCCCCTTGTGATTTCAACAAAAAGCTGCACGAGCGTTGTTCATCAACGATCCCATCACCCCACAAAATAAAACGCCCAGGTTCCTGGCTGGAGCCTGGGCGAAAAAAAAGAGCGACAAAAACCTACAGCGGTATGGACCGCGAAGCCGCGACCTTTCTATTGCTCTTTGCCCTGTAAGCAAGCAGTGCAATCACCGCCGAGGTAATGGCGACACCCACGACGATTTTCTTGACGGCCCCTTCACGGTTGTACTTCCATTCCGCGCGCCAGCCGCGCTCGGCAATTAAATTCGGGACATGGCCGTGCGCAAGATCGTCAATGATTCCCTCCACGACATTGACGCGGTCAGCGAGTAACAATGTCATCCAGTGTCCGGCGCTGCCTTCGCTGAATTTAAAGGCATACCTCCGCAGCATGCCGCTCACTCCGGACGGCGGTGATGATGTCCCAAAGACCCTGGTGATACCGGGACGTTCGTTTGAATACAACACCTCTTCCTTTCGGGTCTGTTGCGGAGCGCGTTCATAATTAAGCCGGTCATGGTCTGCGCCGGTGTAATGTTTCATTGGATAGGTGGGATCATTTTCAGGGTCCGCATCAATACCCCATCCTTCGATGTTTGTATGGCTGTCGGCAATCTTCCTGTCCAGACCGCCTGATGTCTTTGTTTCCATAATCTTATAGTTTAGTTATGCTGCCAGGCTTGCTGATGGAGGGATCAGAATTGGTTTGATACAATGATCAAGTTTGGCGGAAAAAATATGATATGCCTCCGATACTTCCTCCAACGGAATGCGGTGTGTAATGAGTCCTTTCGGATTCAACCTCCCTGCCATCACATGTTCTATCAGTTTCGGCAGGAGTCTTTTGACAGATGCCTGATTCGCGCGAATCGTAATTCCTTTATTTACTACGTTGCCGATCGGCACCATATTCCAGGTCGGCCCATATACGCCTACCACTGAAACGATGCCGCCCTTCTTAACAGCGTTGATCGCCCATTGCAGTGCCGTTGCGGAGCCCGCCTGTAACATCAGCTTTCTGCCCGTAATGGTTTGCATGCTACTGCCTTCCGCCTCACAGCCTACTGCATCAATGCATACATCCGCGCCGTAATAGTCGGTTGTCTTTTTCAGAAACACGACCGGGTCATCCATCGACTTAAAGTTATAAGCTTCGCATTGCGCGTAATTGCGGGCAAACT
This sequence comes from Chryseosolibacter sp., assembly GCA_049791675.1. GTDB lineage: Bacteria > Bacteroidota > Bacteroidia > Cytophagales > Cyclobacteriaceae > Chryseosolibacter. The sequence continues at coordinate 9,757 of JBARAD010000074.1, read as the reverse complement.
CAAGCCGGTATTCAAGGTGATCAATGATGATCACACGACCAGCACCGAAGAGCCATGCACAACGCGCTGCCATAATCCCGATAGGGCCCGCACCAAAAACGACGACGGTATCACCTTTCTGAATGCCCCCCATTTCCGCCGCCTGATACCCGGTAGGCGTAACATCTGTTAACATCACCGCGTCATCAAGGTCCATTCCCTGCGGAATGATCGTAGGTCCGACATCAGCATACGGCACGCGAACATATTCCGCCTGTCCGCCATCATAACCTCCGGCGGTATGGGAGTAACCAAAAATTCCCCCCACCGCCGTTGCTTCCGGATTGGATTCATGGCAGTTTCCATACAACTCCTGTTTGCAGAACGAACAGCTGCCACAGGCAATATTAAATGGCACAAGTACATGATCGCCCGGCTTCAGTTTCCGGACACCGGATCCCACCTCCTCGACAATACCGGTAAACTCATGTCCGAAGGTCATCCCGACCCTTGTATCCGGAACCAGGCCGTGATACAAGTGAAGATCTGAGCCACAGATACAGGATCGTGTTACGCGCACGATCGCATCATACGGATGAAGGATCTCCGGATCGGGCCGGTTTTTATCTGCGCGAACTCTGAAGGGCCCGCGATAATTCATTGCAAGCATAATAGCATAGTGGTTATATTTAAAAACAACTTTATTGATGATCAGCCGTTTCATGAAACAACTGACGAATCCTTCCTTTTGTGAGCGGGAACGCTTCTATACTCAGTCCAAAAAACGAACCTGCTGAAACCCCGGTAACGGAAGTATGCATACATCACTCCTCAGGGCTCAGGCGTTGCTCCTTGTCTGTTCCGTGATATCCAACTTCGGCGGGATACTGGGTGATCACTTCTCCGGTTCTTTTTCGGATAGTCCTTGAAGAAATATTTTTCAACGAATCAGGTTTTATCTTTTCCTGTCGCTCATGTTGCAGCTTCTTCTCATTCATCATTTCTGATATTTAAGTTCGTTTCTTTTAATGAAATTGCTCTACCATTCTAAAGCACTCTTCCGCGCATTCCCTGCATACGTCAGCGCATTTTTTACAGTAGTCCAGCTCCTTCGAATCGCTTTCACATTCTTCCGCGCACGCGTTGCAGATCACCGCGCACGCATGACAGAGCAGTGACGCAGATTCACCGCCTACGCTCATTAACTTCGCATTCGCGCTACAGACAATGGCACACTCCCTTGCAAGCGCAATGCATCGGGACAGCATCTCAATATTATTTTCTTTTAAGCATTCTGTGGCGCAATGTTCACATTCGGATGCACACTGATTGCAGGCTTCAATGCAATTACTGAAAACGTGACTACTGAAAACGTTGCTATGCATAACGGGTTGGATTATGGTTAACGTCTTCTTTGATGGTTAAAAAATTATACCCCTCAAACCTTACCGACCATAGCGTATGCAAGCGGCCCGGTTGACGGGCGACTATTTCCTGCAGCAACGTTCTCTATATCATTCCGTTCGCTGACAAGGTCGGTGGATTCGGTGACACGCTTACTTCGATGGTGTGCGTAAACCCGTGACATAGTCCGTGAGATTCTTCCACTGATATTTTTGGAATCCAGCCCACCCTCCTTCCGAAACAAGCGTATTGATCAGTCGCTTCTCGCCGGCTTCAGCCTCCTTGTTGTTGATGGCTTCATTTAACCCGATCTCCATGGCACTGATCTCATTTCCATTTCTCTCCACCCGGAAGATACTGCGCGCCTGAGCCTGGAAAAAGTGATCAGTCACCTTCGTATCATCCCGGTTTGTGGGATCGTGCGCCGGCTGGACAGTAAACTGCGCATGATCAGGGCCACTGGACAGCTCAATTACTTTTACCCAATAAAAAGGCAACGGCCCGGGTAAATCAATTTTCACAAAATCCCCTTTTTCGGCATGTTGCCTGTTGACCGGTTCACCCTCCGGACTATATAGCTCAAACGCAGCATTGGCAATGCCGGGAATCTTTGTCCATGCGTTGACATTATACAAACGCTCCGTTGCGCGGGTAAACTCCCGCTGTGCCGACGCTTCATCTTCGAACGTCCGTGTACTGACAAATCGCTTGTCTTTCGCCTTCTCTCCTTTGAGAACTTTGGCCTCGTCCCTGATTTCGCGGATACCCTCCGAAGCTTTTTCCTTAAGTCCCATATTTTAGTTGTTCAATTATCTATGATCACTTTGATGACGTAGCAGGCAACCGATACGTAATGCGATCGCTCACCGACCTCGAGACAATTTATGTGCCTCACCCGCTGGCGACGGTGCGATGTTTTACTGCGGCCGGACCGAAATGTCAGCAATGGAATAGCGCGCGGAGCCCTGGAAAGATCACGCCCTTCTCTCCTTCTTCAACCGGAATGCGGGATGTGTTCATGTTGAAACCGGCCAGGCGGACCGTGCACGCTAACTGAGCTGCGCAACGGTTGGTGTAGTGAAAAGGATGAGAATCAAAGAAAGTGTCGGCATCGATCGATCTCTATGGATCGTTGGGCGGAATTCTGACAATGACAATATACATAAATGTTTCCCAGCCACCTGTTGGCATCGGCAACGTTGGGATGTGTGGTGATATCGGATTGTGAAAGGTCTCCCGCACGTACAGACGTCATATTCAAGCCCTGTCATTTTTTTTAGTTCAATCTCGAAATATTACCTTCCATCGTCCCGCATTTTGCAGGGATTGGCTAAATTGAGATCAGGAATGTGCATCAAAAAAATGAGAGGGTTCGTAACACTGTTCATCGTGGCAACATTGGCTTCTAACTGGGGTTGTCAGGAGAAGAAAATTGATTTCAGTACCCAGGTAAAACCCATCCTGAATAAACACTGCATCAGTTGTCATGGTGGTGTAAAACGCAATGGCAATTTCAGTGTTCTTTTTCGCAGTGAAGCGATCGACACCATTGAATCAGGAAAGCGCGGCATCATTCCCGGAGATCCGGATCACAGCGAAATGATCCGAAGGATCACCTCGACGGATCCTGAAGTCAGGATGCCCTATAAAGAAGAACCCCTTTCACAGGAAGACATTGCCATTCTCAGACAGTGGATTGAAGAGGGCGCCACATGGGGCGACCATTGGGCATACGTCGCGCCCAAGCCAGTGAAGATTCCTGAAATGGAAAAATCCCTTGCAGGCGTATTTTCAAATGATCCATGGGCTAAAAATGAAATCGACTATTTCATTTTAAAGAAACTGGAAGAAGTAGATCTCAAACCGTCGCCGGAAGCAGAGAAGGCCACCCTGATACGGCGGGTCTATCTCGACCTGACCGGCTTGCCCCCCACGAAAGAGCAAGCGGAGACATTCTTAAAGGATAACAGTGATGGCGCCTTTGAAAAAGTAGTAGATGAATTGCTTGCATCGCCACATTTCGGCGAAAAGTGGGCCTCCTGGTGGCTCGATCTGGCGCGCTACTCCGACACAAAAGGTTATGAACGCGACGCGGGACGCACGATCTGGCGCTATCGCGATTGGGTGATCCGGGCCCTCAACCGCGACATGCCTTTCGATCAGTTCTCCACCGAGCAACTCGCGGGTGACCTGCTTCCCAACCCGTCCGACGACCAACTCATTGCCACGGCTTTACACCGCAATACAATGAACAACGATGAAGGCGGAACCGAGGACGAAGAATTTCGCGTAGCAGCCGTTGTTGACCGTGTCAATACCACCTGGGAGATCTGGCAGAGCACGACGATGGGCTGTGTTCAATGCCACACCCATCCCTATGACCCCTTCCTGCACAAAGAGTATTACAAGTCAGTTGCATTTTTCAATAACACCCGGGATGAAGACACCCATAGTGAACACCCCAACCTGAGAATCTACACGGCAGAAGATCAGGACCAACTGGAGACCGTAAGAAAATGGATCCGGGAACATGCCAATGCTGCAGTGGAACAGGACGCAACCCTCTTTCTCAAGACACTCGAACCCAAATATCATCCCCACGATTTTGATGAATTTGTGAATGGCGAACTGATCGACACCAAGTGGTTGGGTATTCGACCCGGAGGAAGTGCGCGACTCAGGCAGATCAAACTGGATGGAAAGTTACAGCTGTATATAAACTACTGGACTTCCCACACCGGCGGATCATTCGAGATCAGAATGGATGCATTGGACGGTCCGTTGCTCGCAAGCGGTCAGATAGCCAGCACGGGAGGACCAAGAAAAACAATCGCCATCCCATTGAAGCCGGTCGAAGGAAAACACGATCTGTACTTCATCTTCCGGAATCCCTCTATTGCCCCTGACAAAGCTGTATGTGCGATTGATTGGTTTGCCTTCCGTCCTCCCCTACCTGCCAGCGCTGATGGCGCCGTTGCAAATATCAATGACGCGTTCTTGAAACTCCTCAATGCAAAGGTGGAGAATACGCCGATCATGATCGAGAACAATCTCGAACAACTTCGAACCACGCATATCTTCGAGCGCGGCAACTGGCTTTCAAAGGGAGATGAGGTTCAGCCCGGAGTGCCGGCTTCATTGAACCCATTCCCGGATGGAGAGGCCCGCAATCGTCTCGGATTTGCCAGGTGGTTGTTCAGTAAAGACAATCCGCTTACCGCGAGAACAGCCGTAAATCGTTTCTGGGAACAGATCTTTGGAAACGGCCTCGTCGAAACGCTGGAAGATTTCGGCACACAAGGCGCCGCGCCGACGCACCCGGGCCTTCTCGACTGGCTCTCCTTGCGGTTCATGAATGAATACAAATGGAGTGTGAAGAAGCTGCTGAAAGAAATTGTCATGTCGGCAACATACCGACAGGACGCCCACCTTTCTGATGCTCACCGTGAGAAAGACCCGTCGAACCGGTTCCTCGCCCGCGGCCCGCGCGTGCGACTTTCTGCGGAGCAGGTGCGCGATCAGGCACTTGCCGTCAGTGGATTGCTCAGCAAAAAAATGTATGGCAAAAGTGTGATGCCCTACCAGCCTGAAGGCATCTGGAATTCAGTCTACAACGGGGAAAAATGGAAAAGAAGCGAAGGTGAGGACCGCTACCGCAGATCCGTATACACATACGCAAAACGCACAAGTCCTTTTCCCTCGCTGATGACCTTCGACGGTTCGAGCCGCGAGGTATGTGTAAGCCGGCGCATACGCACCAATACACCATTGCAGGCGCTGGTTACCCTGAACGATTCTTCATTTGTGGTTGCGGCGCGTCATCTGGCGATGAAGATGATGGAAGAATCAAAAGATCCCGCGCAGCAGATCAGGACCGGATACAAAACGTTACTCGTAACCGATATGCCAGCAGGCAAGGTTGCCGTGTTCACCGAATTATATGATCATGCGCTGCAGCGATACACCCAGGACACGGAGGCCACGAAACAACTGACCGCATCTTCGGAAGGCACGCCTCAGCTCGCCGCGATGACAGTGGTGGCAAATGCGATGTTGAACCTGGACGAAGTAGTGATGAAGGAGTAAGCGTATTATTAGCGTACGAAATAAAGAGAATCGCGATAACTAATAAAAATTGCATTTCCTTGCGGGCTTTGCCCGGGGAAATAATACGACAAGTTGTAATATGGAAGATAAGTCAACATTTGAACACCTCAAACAGATCTCGCGCCGGCATTTTCTCCTTGAAAGCGCAGTCGGATTAGGGGCTGTGGCACTCGGCTCTTTGATGGGCGGATGCGCCACCAAACACAACGGCGTGCAAGGACTGCCATCGGTTGTTGATCCCATGGCCGCGAAGCCACCGCATTTTCCCGGGAAGGCAAAACGGGTCATCTACATGCACATGGCGGGCGCCCCGTCACAGCTGGAGTTGTTTGACTTTAAACCCGAACTTCAGAAGCTCAACAATCAGCTCTGTCCGCCTTCCCTTCTCGAAGGAAAAAGGTTTGCCTTCATCCGGGGCGTTCCCAAGATGCTTGGGCCGCAGGCGGTATTTAAACAACGCGGTGAGTCCGGCGCATATGTGTCGGATTACCTGCCGCACTTCGCGGAGATCGCCGATGAGGTGTCATTCCTGAAAGGCGTCTACACAGATCAGTTCAACCATGCGCCTGCGCAACTCTTTGTTCACACCGGCGGGCCGCGCCTGGGCAGGCCCAGCATGGGCTCCTGGGTTACCTACGGATTGGGTACGGAGAACAACAACCTCCCGGGATTTGTGGTGCTTACCTCCGGGGGCAAAACTCCGGATGCAGGCAAGAGTGTGTGGGGCAGTGGTTTTCTTCCATCAGTCTACCAGGGTGTTCAATGCAGATCCGAAGGAGATCCGGTGTTATTCCTCAGCGACCCGGAAGGTATTGACCGCGGGATGAAAAGAAAAATGATCGATGCCATCAACGCATCCAACCGTCAGCATTACGAGGCATTTAAGGATCCTGAGACCCTGACGCGCATTGCCCAATATGAAATGGCGTTTCGCATGCAGACCTCGGTACCCGAGGTGATGAACATCAATCAGGAGCCGGACTACATCCATCAGTTGTACGGAACCACGCCGGGTAAAGCCTCCTTTGCGAACAACTGTCTACTGGCCCGCAAATTGGTAGAACAGGGTGTCAGGTTCGTGCAGTTATTCGACTGGGGCTGGGATACGCACGGCACCAGCGAAGACGGCGCCATCGATATCGGTTTGAAAAACAAATGCAGGGAAGTCGACCGCGCCATGACCGCGCTCGTGCTGGATTTGAAACAACGCGGGTTGCTGGAAGAAACCCTCGTGGTATGGGGTGGAGAATTCGGTCGTACCCCCATGCAGGAAAACCGCGAGAACAAAAACAATCCTTTCCTGGGACGCGACCATCACGTGGAAGCATTCACGATCTGGATGGCCGGCGGTGGCATCAAGCAAGGCATGACATGGGGAGAAACCGACGAGATCGGATACTATCCCGTCAGCGGAAAAGTATCTGTACATGATATCCAGGCGACCATCCTGAATCAGCTCGGCTTCGATCATGAAAAGCTTACCTACCAGTTTCAGGGAAGACCTTTCCGGTTGACCGACGTATCCGGTAAGGTCATATCCGAAATTCTGGCATAGATCACTACAACCTTCAGGCTATATGCAAAGATTGCCTCCACGTTTATGGCGCATCGACTTCTGGAGACCTTTTTTCGGGGGCGGGCGCTTCTTCAAAAGGCACAGGTCCGATAGCCGTGCTCCCGCTGATGCTTCAACGTCCATTCAATCCACGGCCTCACCTTGTCTTTTAAGTGCTGGTCATTGAGGATATACGCGAGCGGCAAAAGTCCGTCGATTCCAGTATGGTCCGCGTTCCCATCCATCGCTGTCTCCACCAAGCCATCCGTTGCGCTTTCCCATCACTTCGGGGTAGATCTCGTCAAGGTGCCCTGTTGAGCCCATGGCGCATTCGTTCCAGCTGATTCAACATCCAACCCCTGGGTTGAATACTTCCCAGTGGGAGTTCGACATAAGGTTTCTCCTTCAAAGGAGCCCTGTTCTGTAGATAAATGGTCTTTTCAGGCTTTTTTGACTGACTAACCCGCTCCCCGCACAACGTGGGAAGGATCGCCAGCAAGCAAAACCTGAAGCATATAGATTGCGTTCATTTTGTATTCATCGCCGCAATTTCACCCGAATGTGCAATTTTAGGCACCGCATCATGTCTTTTATCCACTGTGTTTTCGCACACACCCGTATTTCAAAAATTGTTTGACTCCCTGAACTTTGATATGAACTGCCGCTTCACTAACTTTCTAATGGATTTGAGTGCACTGTTCGCCTGATTTTTTCAAAAATGCCTAAGATCCGCCGGAAGAGCGATATTTTTCACTTAAACCTATTATTTAACTGGTCTGAGTTATTTCTTTTACCCTTAGGGGTTACCGTTCTTCATCCATCAATATTAATGGTCATGAAACACACAAAACTTACAAGCGCACTGTTTTTAACATTGGCGCTGTTGGGGTGTCAGGATACGAAAGACGTTCCGAGCCCCCTTTCCGAAAAGGATCATTACAAACTGATCGGCGAGGAGATACCTTTTGAGACCGCCATGGCATGGTTAGACTTTCACAAGAAGTCAAATGCAGCGCAAGGTCGGACAGAAGAAGCGGCGAACTTCAGTGTTAGCGCTGAAAAGATGCAGGCTTTGCTATCATCGACTGAAGACCTTACAGGGGTTGCCTTTCATTACGGCATAGATTCCCTGGGCGACAAGCATATCTTCCTGATCCCGGTCGATGGATCACTCAGTGTGTGGTCGACCACCCAGGATCGTGTCATCATCGACGCCAATACCGGGAACGAAATTGACCCAAGCCTTGCATCCGCCTGGGCTGACAACTATAAGAATGCCCATCCAGAGGAGCTGTGGTTCCATTTCTTTGGCAAAAATATCTTCGATGATATGCTGGCCCTCCCTGGATTCAAGAATATGGATATCGCCCCGGCAACACATGACGTAGAACTCACTCCCGAACTATTACTCATCATTTGGGAAGATGAGACAATCGCATCCGGTGGCAGAACAGAACTGCTGTATGCAATTGTGTTTGATGCTTCCAACGCTTGTCCTCCTTGTGCTGTACTTTAATAATTGTCCGTCGTAATGGAATCGGTTAAGATATCAGAAATAATAAGGCTGGCTTCCAATTTTTCAGTGCTGATACCATTGGTCATCTACCTGACTAAGATCAGGTACGCGTCCAGACAGATTCATATCATCGGCGCCCTGATTCTGGTATCCGGTGTATCTGACCTCATCGGTTTTATCCTTTTCAGCAGGCAACAATCTACCGTTCTACTCTTCAACAGTTATTATATCCTGTTGTTCCTTCTGCTTTCATGGTTTTATTATGAAGCACTCTTTGTAAACACGCGGAAAGTGTTGATCTGGATCGGCCTGGTTGGCTATCTCCTATCCTTCGGACTGGTCACCATGTACGTTCAGAGTTTTTCTGAGTATCAATCGCTCATGTGGCTCATTACAGCGATCATAATGATCATCTACAGCATCGCTTATTTCTTTTTCTCACTTTCCAGCATTGTCACTTCCGACTCTCTTGGCTACAGCCTGATCTGGATCAATGTTGGAGTAATGATCTACTTCTGTCTCAACCTCTTTCTGTTTGTCATGGGTAACTACGTGTTGACCCAATTGGATCCGGAAATGAGCGCCTTGATATGGAGTTCACATAACGTAAACAATATCATTAAAAATGTTCTGTTTGCGCTTGGTATCTACGCTTTTACAAAAAAAGCGCTTCTGACGCCCGAAGCCTCATACGCTGCGAAATATTAATCTCGATAATACACCATCAATTCCCGGGCGATACAGGTAATCTTAGAATGTGTTACTCATGGCGCAATCCATCCGGCTTCTGCCCGGGTTGATAGATTCCGGGATCGTGTGTTAGCATACCCTGAACACATTACCTGACGGCCCCGCATATCTGAAGATTGCGATATGATCATTTGGCCGTTGTATCGTTGCAACGATGCTCATAGTCCTCCGCCTTCATCGGGTTGAGTTCCTCCTGGTCGCGGGATGGCAGTTTCCGCTGCATTCTTAAAGGGATCTTGAAGACACGACACGCCCGATTTTGCGAAAAAAGGGCCTGAAAAGCACCAGGAGCCAATATCCCGTTCAAAACAGTATTTCGTTGGCTTTCAGTGGTTACCGTTTCCGCCTCATCCGGATTAATGACCATGAAACACACAAAACTTACAAGCGCCTTTTTATTAGCATTGGCGCTGCTGGGGTGTCAGGATACGAAAGACATTCCAAGT
>JBARAD010000073.1:0-3214 GCA_049791675.1 Chryseosolibacter sp. | reverse complement strand
GGATCAATCTGAGTTGCCGACGGCGCTCAACTCTCTTAACCTGCACAGCCCGTTTGCCCAGCGCATCTGCTCAATGGTTTTGCACTCCGGCTCCAGCAATTTCGGTGAGGCTACAAGAATGCAGGTGCTCCGCGCCCTGCTGGTGGCAACATTCAACCTGTTCGGACTGAAAAGAAAATTCATTCCCCGCGGCGCATCTTCCGTGGTGGAGGCGGTCATGGAATAAATGACGACGGGCGCTTCCTTGCCCTGGAACTTGTCGACGGTGCCGATGCGCATGCCGGGCAATGTTTCTGTGAGGGCTGCCACCTGCGCATTGTAGGGCGCGACGACAAGCATGTCTTCTTTCGTTAACGGACGGGTATCGCCATCTTCGTTTGTCCACTTTCCGCTCTTGAGAAGTTTGTCAACGATATCGGCAATGGCCGTGATCTCTTCCGGAGATCTATTCTGATTGCCCTTGTGTTCAACAGGTACATAGAACAGTCCCGCGCCGTCGAAGGGTGTTCCGCCGCTGATGACTTGTTTCTCTAAACCCGGGAGGGACTTCAAACGACCTTCATAGTATATCTCCGAAGTGAACGCTGCAATGTTCGGATGCATCCTGCGTGTTGTATCGAGAAATATTCCTTTTCCCTCGGGCATGGTGGGATGGCCCTCAAGGAGATAGGTGAGCGCCGCGACATCGCTGCCTTCTGGATGGGCGCCGCGCTGCGGCTGTTCGAGTTGCTGGGGATCCCCGAGGAGTACCATGTTTCTTGCCGACCGCGACGCTGCCAATACCTGTGAGAGAGACATCTGTCCTGCTTCATCGACAAACAAATAATCAAGCGCGTCGACAGACTTTTCATCAGCCCATAACCATGCCGTGCCACCGACGAGCTTTCCGTGATCCAGGGCAGCGAGCGCTTTCTTTGAGTCGGTTACTTCTTCGACCCAGTCTGCATAATCTGTTTTGTCGGTGACCTTATGTACAAAGTGCATCCGGATATTCTCTTCGTCAGCGACTTCCTTCACTTTTTCGAACATCGTCCGGATCACGCTGTGGCTGATGGCGGTAACGCCCACTTTCATTTTTGCCTTGACAAGCGCAAGGATCATCCGGGCTCCGGTGTATGTCTTTCCTGTACCCGGGGGACCCTGAATGGGTAATATGCCGCGATCGAGATTCAGCGCGATCTGTATTGCGCGCTGCACAGGATCAGCATGATTTATAAAATCAGCGATCCGTCTTCCTTCGCGTAGTCGCGGTTCTCGTCGCATGAGCAGGTCCTTCGACGCCTGGTGGGCCCACTTGTGGTCAAGTCCGTTCTCATCGATCTCCTGCGCGAGATTCATGAGTGACGTTGCCAGGGCGCCGGGGTCTACCCGCCCGGAAACATGCACTGCCCGCGGATGTCTGTCGATGGTCTTCGCTGTTTTCTTGATATCGATGGTGTATTGGTCCAATGATATTGATTGAACTGTGCCGATCTTTTCTCCTTTGACTTCAATCAGTTCATCTCCTTCATCCATGCTTACTTCCTGTTGCGGATAGCGGTAACGATGCGCTGCAATGCGGTCACGGCCTCTGATGGGGAGCACCCCGACAAACTCAAGTCCTGTGAGGGCCTTGCGTTCATCGAGCAACTCTTCGTGCTCGAGTTCGTGTACCCGGTAATATTCCCACCAGGCACTTTTGTCCTCCCGTCTGAAGTACTCGATCTGATGGGCCAGTAACCATTTCGCGTTATCTTCGGCTGTCCAGGTTGATCTGTCTTCCGGTAGTTGCTGCGTGAGGGCTTTGAAAAGCGCCTGCGCCCGGGTATCATTCACCTGAATATTTTCATTGGCTTCGCCGAATTTTAATTCCGGCCGCATGTACTGTTGTTCATGCTGCTTGCGCAGATCTTCCAGCCACCCGTGTAGTGCCGCAGTTGCCAGGCAGTCGTCCTCATTATAGTCTTCGACTGTTCGAACGGTGTCTGGAGACAAAGATTTAAATTCATTAAGTTCAAGCGCATACTCGGCGGATTTCCGCGCCATACCGGCATCGCGGAGGTCGACCTTGCGCGTATATTTTGTGAACTTTTCCAGTTCTTTTAGCGAATATCTTTCAACACTTGCCAGCAGTGCTTCCTTAAACACGGCATGGAGATCAATAAATCTTTCAGCGCGCAGCAGGGTGTCTACTTCTCCTTCAAGCACTGCGTGCACGCGTGCCAGCCTTTTGACCGCGCCCGGCTCGTAAGGCGCAAAATGGTATATGTACATTTTGGGATGTCGCTTCCAGCGGTCCATGATGAATTGCATGAATGCTGTAAACGCCTGTTTTTCTTCCAACCGGTTCGTCGACCAGGTCTTTTCATAGACCATGCTTCTATCCGGTCCCTGGTACGCATAGCCCAGGAGATATTCCATCCCGCCGTCCGGGTAAAAGGCATCGCCTTCGATGTCGAAGTAGACGTCGCCTTGATCTGGATCGGGCAGGCGATGAAGTCCGCGCCCACCTTCGTATGGCAGGAAGTCGTGCTTCATCGTTCCGAGCATACGGCCCTCCAGTTGGATCTTCGCCTGCAATTGTTTCCTGATGAACGTTTCTTTATTTCCCCTTTCAGGTTTTTCAATCGTTCCGGCGTTAGCGAATTGTTCGAGCGTCCGGATCTTTTGCTTTTGCAGTTCTGTAATGTGCAGGTTCCGGATCCCCGCCACGAGCGACAGGTGATCGTCGTCATGGCGCTTTTGATCGCACACCTTCCACCATTTGCAGATATGACAGTGTTCGACCGGATCAGGACAGGTCGTGAGCGCGGGACCGGCCATTACCGCTTCGAAATTTTTCCTGATCAGCCGGTAATAGGCCTGGAAGTGTGCAAACGAATATTCCGCTGTCGGGAATGCATCGCCGGGTTTTACTACGTACATCTTTTCCGGCGTCGCACCCTGCAGTTTGGAAAGAAGATCGCTGTACAGGCAGAGCTGAAGGATGGTCTCCGCCCGCGTGTTTTGCGCCAGCTTGGTGTCCTGCACTTCATAAGACCAGCTTCCGAATTTGCTTTTGCCGGGCACCTTCAATAAAATGTCAGTATATCCCATCCACTGCCCGTCTGCCAGCTTTGCCTGAACAATAATGTCGATACCGTCCTTCATCGCCCGCAACGTGGCATCTGTATCTTTTCCCTTCAGATCAATGACAGAAAGTCCCTTCTGCTCACCCAGATACTGTACATACGCA
>JBARAD010000072.1:0-14885 GCA_049791675.1 Chryseosolibacter sp. | reverse complement strand
GGATTCAACTCCCCGCGCTACAAAGAAGACACTCATCAATCACTGCGTGGTTTCATATCCGCCGGCTGGCGGACGGGGGTTCAACTCCCCCCCGCGCTACAAGAAAGCACTTCATCAATCACATGTGGACGGGGATTCAACTCCCCGCGCTACAAGAAGACACTCATCAATCACTGCGTGGATTCATATCCGCCGGCCTTAACGCATACCGCGGACTCCTCCTCATTCTTTGCTCACCTTTGGTCTCATTTTTGCACCCTGTCGAACAGCAGAAGCGGCCTTTCGTGAAAAAAATAGATAAGATCATCCTGGTTTCCTTTGCAGGACCTTTTCTGATGGTCTTCGTCGTCATTGTGTTCATTCTCCTTTCCCGGCACATGCTATTCCATTTCGACGATATCGTCGGAAAAGATCTCGGATGGCGTGTAGTAAGTCAGCTGCTTTTCTATTTCACAATCTTTATGATCCCGGTTGCAATGCCGCTGGCAGTGTTACTTTCTTCACTTCTGACTTTTGGAAATCTCGGTGAGCATTTTGAACTGACCGCCATGAAGAGTGCGGGGATATCCCTGCTGAGAACAATAAGACCGATATTCTTGCTGGTTCTTCTGCTCACGGGTATTTCATTCTATATCAACAACAACCTTGTTCCGAAAGCTGCCTTGCAAGCGTACAGCCTGATGTATGATATAAAACAGAAAAAACCAGCCCTCGATCTAAAGGAAGGAATATTTTACAATGGCCTGCCGGATATTAGCATAAAGATCGACAGAAGATATCCGGATGGCATCACACTCCAACACATTGTGCTGTATGATCACCGCAATGATCAGGGGAACACGGAGGTCATCATCGCTGACTCCGGACGGATGTCGACGATCCTCGATGGACACTACCTAAGATTCGAACTGTTCAACGGCTTCAATTATTCAGAGGGTATATCCGTGGAAAGCGAAGTTGGAAGAAAACAGAGTACCCCTGCTGAAAACCTTACCAGAAGAAGATTTGGAAAGTACCAGGTGGTATTCGATCTCGCTTCTTTCAAACTCCCACAAACCTCAAAACAGGCATTTGCCACGCACCGCATCATGAGAAATCTGAAAGAACTCGACATGGACATTGATTCTCTAAACAGGAAGGTCGTTCAACAGGAATTGAATTACCGGTCATCTGCATGGCGCAGACATGATGGCCTGCGAGGCTTCACAACTCAAACATTGCCCGATGCCGCGTTCATAGACAGCCTGTACAAGCTGCCCGCATCCGCCAGCGTGTTAAAGACGTCGACCAACAGCGCGCGCGAGGTCAAAAGCCGGATGCTCGGCAGTTACCTGGATCTTGAAAATTACCGTAAGGAAAAAGTTTTTTTTGAACTGCAGTGGCACCGCATCGTCGCTGGCGCATGCATGTGCATTGCCATGTTCCTGATTGGCGCTCCGCTGGGTGCGATAATCAAACGGGGAGGACTAGGCATTCCTTTTCTTGTTTCAATTGGATTCTTTGTCGTTTATTATATTCTGACGATGCAGGGTGAAAAATTGGCGGTACAAGGTATTTTCGATCCGGCTACAGGTGTCTGGATGCCGGCCGGGATCTTTCTTTGTATTGGAATCATATTACTGGAGCAGGCGAGGGTAGATGCGCGGCTCTTTGAAGGCGACAATTACAGATTCATCACAGACCGGATCCTGAAGATCCTGAGGCGGATTCCATTGTTCAGGAAAGTCCTTTTCTCTCAGATTTCCGGAAATCAATAACATCGGGTTCACCGGCACGATCGCTGGCCCGCCATTGCCCGGCTTTTAAAGAGTCCTCAGTCATAACCATTACCGGTTTCTGTCCGGTGATGGTTTTTTAACTAGCTTTGCCCACAAACAGCGGCGGCAATTGATGAAAAAAATCGATAAACTCATCCTTACTTCCTTTATAGGGCCTTTCATCATGACCTTCATGGTGGTCGTATTCATCCTGCTTACCCAGCACATGCTGAAGTATTTCGATGACATCATCGGGAAAGATCTTGGATGGGAAGTGCTAAGCCAGCTGCTCTTCTACTTTGCCATCTTTATGACGCCGGTAGCCATGCCGCTGGCGGTGCTGCTCTCGGCGTTGATCACCTTTGGAAATCTCGGAGAACACTTTGAACTGACGGCCATCAAAGGTGCAGGCATCTCCCTGTTAAGGACGATCCGGCCAATTTTCTTTTTTGTCGTCATCCTCACGGGTATCGCTTTTTATATCAACAATAACCTGGTTCCCCGGGCGGCCCTGGAGGCATACAGCCTTCTCTACGATATCAAACAAAAAAAACCGGCACTTGATCTTCGCGAAGGCGCGTTTTACAACGGACTTCCCGACATCAGTATCAAGGTCAATAAAAAATTTCCGGACGGCATCACGATGAAGGATATCATTGTGTACGATCATAGAAAGAATGATGGTAACCGCGATGTGACCGTGGCTGATTCAGGACGGATGTCAACGATCCTCAACGAGCGGTATCTGAAGTTCGAATTGTTCAATGGCTACAATTATTCGGAAGGGGCCGCCAGCGAGCGGGAAATGACGGGCCAGAAGAATTCCAAAAGCGAAAATCTGACCCGCAGCAAATTTTACAAAACTCAGGTTGTATTCGACCTGTCTTCTTTCCAGTTGTCGCGCACGGACAAGAAATGGTTTGAAACCAACCGCATTATGCGGAACCTCAAAGAACTGGATGTGGACATTGACTCCATCAACAAGGAAGTCCTGCAGCAGGAACTGAATCATTTCCTGTACAAGCCCACGTACTTCAGTTACTTCAACAAGGATTCCGTAACCATGCCGGAATATCTTTGGAAGTTTAAGCAACGGCGCGATTCCGCCAACAGATACAAGTACATGCCCAAAGAGGCGTTTCAGGAAGAACAGGCGGCGCGGCAGGAGGCAGCATCCAAGGCCGCGAGACCCGCCGTCAATCCGGTCGTGAGGGCAGAGCGCTCCTCCGGCACCAGCCGGATAAAGACGCGAAAACTCCAGCGGCCCGGCGCTACCATTACCGATCCCGTTGCGCCGGATTCGCTGACCGCGTCTGCACCTGAAGATTCCCTGTATTCAGCAAAAATGGACAGTGTCTTCAAAATGGCTCCATCGCAGGGGGTCGTGCAGGCAGCAACGAATATGGCCCGTCAGGTAAAAAGCCAGGTATTGAACAGCAATGCCGCTATTGAAAACTATCAGCGGGAAAAAGTTGTGTTTGAGATCCAGTGGCATAAGATCATCGCAAACTCATTCATGTGCATTGCCATGTTCCTGATCGGCGCGCCGCTGGGTGCCATTATCAAGCGCGGCGGCCTCGGAGTACCTTTCCTCATCTCCATTATTTTCTTCATTGTCTACTATATCCTGAACATGCAGGGCGAGAAGATGGCCAAACAGGGACTCATCAGCCCGATGGTGGGAATCTGGGCCGCCGACGTCATCCTTTTAATCATCGGATTTGCATTCCTCCGCCAGGCCCGTGCGGACGCCAGGTTGTTCGACGCAGACGCTTACCGCGTATTCTTTGACCGTACGCGCCAGTGGATCAAAGCCAGAAAAATGGCGGCGAAGGCGGCTGCTTAAATATTCTCCAATATTTTGCGATTCGAAATGAAAAAACCTATATTTGCCCCCTGAAATAAAGAAAAATAACTATTTGCATGTATTTGACTACTGAAATCAAGCAAGATCTGTTCAAGAAGCATGGGTACGGTAAGAAAAAAGAAGATACCGGTTCTGCAGAGTCTCAAATTGCGTTGTTCACCCACAGAATTAACCATCTTACTGCTCATTTGAAGCAGAATAAGAAAGATTTCTCCACCCAGCAAGGCTTGATGAAGCTCGTTGGGAAGCGCAAAAAGCTCCTGAATTATCTCCAGATGACCAATATTGAAAGATATCGGTCAATCCTATCTGAATTGGAATTAAGAAAATAATAACTTTCTGAGGGAACCAAAACTACGGTTCCCTTTTTACATTCATTCAGGAATAGGCTGTCATATTTAACCTGTTCCGTCACTATCATTTTCACCATTATGACTGGCCTGAGACAAAATTCGCCTAACGGCTTTCCGGTGTCATCGGAAGAAGCCAGGTCCCGGCGGGCTTTCTTTGGCCGCCTGATGTCGTCTCTTGACATAAAAATCGTTAACTCATGAAACCAACTGTCATTACAAAAACCTGTAAGCTGCCCGATGGCCGCGAAATAACAATCGAAACCGGAAAACTGGCGCGCCAGGCAGACGGCTCCGTAGTTCTCCGCATGGGGAATACCATGCTGCTCGCCTCTGTAGTTGCGTCACAAGAAGGTAAAGAAGGAGCGGATTTCCTTCCCCTTTCCGTAGACTATCAGGAAAAATTTGCTTCCACCGGCAAAGTGCCTGGCGGATTTTTGAAACGCGAAAGCAAATTGTCTGATTACGAAATCCTCATCAGCCGTCTCGTTGACCGCGCGATCCGCCCCTTATTCCCGGATGATTACCACGCCGAAACGCAGGTGATGCTCTACCTGATCTCCGGTGACGAAAACGCATTGCCCGATGCGCTCGCAGCCTTTGCCGCTTCCGCGGCACTTTCTGTTTCAGATATTCCGTTCGGAGGACCTATCTCTGAAGTACGTGTCGCCCGCATTGATGGCAAATTTGTGATCAACCCGTCCATGGCCGATAAAGCCAAAGCGGATATTGACCTGATCGTGGCAGCCTCGCTTGATAACATCCTGATGGTGGAAGGTGAAATGAAAGAGGTAAGCGAAGACGAGATGCTCGAAGCGTTACGCCTTGCGCACGAAGCGATCAAGATCCAATGCCAGGCGCAGATTGAACTCGGCAAAGAAGTCGGCAAGACTGTGAAACGCACCTACGATCACGAAAAGAAAGATGAGAATCTGAAAGCTGAACTCTGGAATCTCCTCTACGATAAAACCTATCAGCAGGCCAAACAACAGATCAAGAACAAGAAACTGAGATCCGATGGCTTCTCCAAAATCATCGACGAGTATCTGGAATCATTGCCTGAGGACTCCACGATCGACAAGGATCTTGTAAAACATTATTATCACGATATTCAAAAGAAAGCTTCCCGCGATCTCGTGCTCAATGAAGGCGTACGCCTTGATGGTCGCAAACCAAACGAGATCAGGGATATCTGGTCTGAAGTTGACTACCTGCCGTCGCCCCACGGTTCAGCTGTGTTCACCCGCGGTGAAACACAAGCGCTCACCACGGTGACATTGGGTACAAAACTCGATCAGCAAACCATTGACGGAGCCATGATCTCCGGATCCAGCAAATTCATTCTCCATTATAACTTCCCTGGTTTTTCTACAGGCGAGGTGAAACCTAACCGCGGCCCCGGACGCAGAGAAGTAGGTCACGGTAACCTGGCGCTCCGCGCATTGAAACAAGTCCTTCCGCCCGATGCAGATAACCCTTACACCATCCGCGTGGTGTCCGATATCCTGGAATCGAATGGCTCTTCGTCCATGGCCACAGTATGCGCAGGATCACTGGCGTTAATGGATGCAGGCGTACCCGTAAAAGGCCCTGTCTCCGGTATCGCAATGGGAATGATCTCCGACATCAAATCAGGAAAACATGCCATCCTCTCCGACATCCTTGGTGATGAAGATCACCTGGGGGATATGGATTTCAAAGTTACCGGAACTGAGAAAGGTATCACTGCCTGTCAAATGGACTTGAAAGTTGAAGGTCTTACCTATGAACTTTTGAAAGAAGCATTGTTGCAGGCAAAAGAAGGCCGTCTTCACATCTTAAATGAAATGAAGAAGACCCTCTCGGCGCCGAAACCGGATCTCAAGCCGCATGCACCGCGCGCCCAGACCGTGATCATCGAGAAAGAATTGATCGGTGCGGTAATCGGCCCCGGCGGAAAAATCGTTCAGGATATCCAGAATACAACGGGTGCCACCGTGGTTATTGAAGAAGTTGACAACAAAGGGGTGGTGAGCGTTTTCGCCAGCAACAAGGAAGCCATGGATGGCGCCATGAGGCGCATCAGGGCTATCGTAGCTGTGCCCGAAGTAGGAGAGGTGTACGAAGGTAAAGTAAAATCGATCATGCCGTTTGGCGCGTTCATAGAATTCATGCCAGGGAAGGATGGACTCCTCCATATCTCTGAAATCAAGTGGGAAAGACTCGAGAATATGGAAGGCGTTCTGGAAGTCGGTGAGGAAGTGAAAGTTAAGCTTATCGAGGTCGATAAAAAGACCGGAAAATTCAGACTTTCAAGAAAAGTTTTGCTTCCAACACCACCTAAAAAAGAAACAACTCCGACTGAATAATCGTAAGAAGCAGGATTGACAGGAACTAAGTTTTCGGTTTACTTTGTTAAACAATCAACTGAAAGCAACTGATGAGACAGCTTAAGATCAGTAAACAGATTACGAACCGCGAGAGCCAATCGCTGGACAAATATCTGCAGGAAATTGGAAAGGTTGACCTGCTGACACCTGACGAAGAAGTTGAGTTGGCAAAGAGAATTAAGGAGGGCGATCAGATCGCATTGGAGAAGTTGACCAAAGCGAACCTTCGGTTTGTTGTATCGGTAGCAAAGCAATATCAGAACCAGGGCCTGTCCCTTGGCGATCTTATTAATGAAGGTAACCTGGGTCTCATCAAAGCCGCACAGCGTTTTGATGAGACCCGCGGTTTTAAATTCATTTCTTATGCGGTGTGGTGGATCCGCCAATCCATCCTCCAGGCGTTGGCTGAACAATCCCGCATCGTACGCCTTCCCCTGAACCGTGTGGGCTCGCTAAATAAAATCTCAAAGACTTTTTCTGAACTCGAACAAAAGTATGAACGCGAACCTTCTCCGGAAGAGCTCGCCGAAGTACTTGACGTCACTACCGCAGAGGTTGTCGATACAATGAAGATCTCGGGTCGCCATGTTTCCATGGACGCACCCTTTGTTCAGGGCGAGGAAAACAGCCTGCTCGACGTCCTTGAAAACGACAGCGAACAAACACCGGATTCAGGATTGATGAACGACTCCCTGAGAAGGGAAGTTCAGCGCGCGCTGTCAACCCTTACCCAACGTGAGGCAGATGTCATTACCCTGTATTTCGGATTGAACGGCGAACACGCCATGACCCTGGAAGAGATCGGCGAAAAATTCAATTTGACCCGGGAACGCGTGAGGCAAATTAAAGAAAAGGCAATCAGACGTTTACGTCATACATCCCGAAGTAAAGCTTTAAAGCCTTACCTCGGTTAAGGATTTTGGGAATTACACGAATTTAAGGTCTTTAGCAGGCCTGCCTGCTGGCGCTATAGCCTTGCGCTGGCTGGCAGGCCCTTCTTTTATCAAATAATGGGAAACGTAATGAGTAACGAAGCAGTAAAAGTATTGATCATCGGTTCCGGCCCCGCGGGCTATACGGCAGCGATTTATGCGGCCCGGGCAGGCTTGACTCCCGTACTCTATACCGGCGGACAGCCCGGCGGCCAGCTAACAACCACCAACGATGTTGAAAATTACCCTGGCTATCCTGCGGGAATCAATGGCCCAGAAATGATGCTTGATTTCCAGAAACAGGCCGAACGCTTTGGCACAAAAATCAATTACGGTCTCGTCACCTCGGTTGATTTTTCAGGCTATCCCCTTAAAGTTATCGTGGATGATAAGCACGAGGTCGTTGCAGAAAGTGTCATCATCGCCACGGGAGCTTCAGCAAAGTACCTCGGCATCCCGAGCGAGGCCGTTTATAACAACAAGGGTGTTTCCGCCTGCGCTGTCTGCGACGGATATTTTTACCGGGGCAAAGAGGTGGCCGTGGTAGGCGCAGGAGATTCGGCAGCCGAAGAGGCAACGTATCTCTCCAAGCTGTGTCCTAAAGTGCACCTGATCGTTCGCAGGGATGAAATGCGGGCCTCCAAGATCATGCAGCAACGCGTGCTGAACACGCCCAACATAGAGATTCACTGGAACACCGAAACCGAAGAGATCCTCGGCGACGACAGTGGCGTAACGGGTGTCCGCGTGGTGAACAATAAGACCGGAGAAAAGAAGAACATTGCTGTCGCGGGTTGCTTCCTCGCCATCGGACACAAACCCAATACAGATATTTTCAAAGGCATTATAGACATGGATGAAACGGGTTATATCATCGTGTTGCCCGGCAGTACGAAGACCAATATTCCCGGCGTATTCGCTGTGGGCGATGCGGCGGATAAAGTGTATCGTCAGGCAGTGACTGCTGCGGGAACCGGCTGTATGGGTGCCCTTGACGCGGAGAAATTTTTGGTGGCAAAGGAGCTGGAAGTGGCTTAGGCAGTTTTGCTCATTCACGAATACATAGATGAAACTAGACATTCTTGTCCTTGCCGCACATCCTGACGATGCCGAGCTGGGATGCGGCGGGACTATCGCTAAACACATTTCACTGGGGAATAAGGTAGGTATCGTTGACCTGACCCGGGGCGAGCTCGGAACACGGGGCACACCCCAGACACGGGAAAAGGAAGCCGGCGATTCCGCAAAGATCCTGGGCGTGGCGGTGCGCGAGAACCTGGAGCTTCCCGATGGTTTCTTTCAAAACGATCCGGAGAGTCAGCGTATCGTTATCCGCGCCATCCGCAAATATCAACCACGCATCATTCTCGCCAACGCGGTGTATGACCGTCACATCGATCATGGAAAGGCCGCGAGCCTTGCGTATGACGCTTCCTTTTTATCGGGCCTGGTAAAGATTGAAACACAAGATGAGCTGGGAAAAGATCAGTCAGCCTGGAGGCCGGAGGCGGTGTATCATTATGTGCAGAGCCAGTTCATCACGCCTGATTTTGTTGTCGATATTTCCGGACAATGGGATATCAAAATGAAAGCGATCAAGGCATTCACTTCACAGTTTTTTAATCCTGATAGCAGCGAGCCGGAGACCTATATCAGCAAGCCCGGCTTTTTAAAAATGCTTGAAGCCCGCGCCGTCGAGTATGGCCATGCCATCGGCGCAGCGTATGGGGAGGGCTTTACGACCCGCAGGTTCATCGGCGTGGATTCGCTGTTCAACCTGAAATAGGTAAGAGCGGGGAACTGAAGGCGCCGGACCTGAACGTGAATCGTCAGTCGTGAATCGTGAATAATCGTGAATTGTGAATGCGGTTATCTGCTGTCATCGCATATCGCTTATTGCCTGCGCTTCATTCTTTTTCCGGCGCCTTTAACGTTAAGGCTAACAGAAAGCAAAATACCCGTAGAGACGCATCCAATATCGCCATTGATGCCTGACCAAGGTGACGCACGAGCCATTCACGATTCACGATTGACGACTGACGCCAGCTCACGCACTGTCCTCACCACTCACCACTCACCATCACGGCGCAAGCCTGTAGATACTCCAGACATTATCAACCTTCACGTAGTGAATACGGTCATGCAATCTGCCCGCACCACCCTGCCAGAATTCGATCTCAAAAGGCTCGACCTGAAAGCCACCCCATTGGTGCGGTCGCGGTAAGACAGGACTGTCCTTAAATTTGGCTTCCATCGTGCGAAACCGCTCTTCGAGAATAGCGCGATTGTCAATCATAACACTTTGCGGCGAGGCCCAGGCGCCAAGCTGTGATTCGCGTGGGCGGCTTCTGAAATAAACATCCGACAACTCCGTATTTACACGCGATGCCACACCTTCCACTCTGACCTGTCTTTCAAGCTCGGGCCAGAAAAATGTTAGCGCACACGCAGGATTATTCTCAAGTTCCTTTCCTTTTTTGCTCTGGTAATTCGTGTAAAACACAAAGCGATTATTCTCCAGACCTTTGAGTAAGACCATCCTTGCAGAAGGCTTACCGTAACCGTTAACAGTAGCAAGATTCATCGCATTCGGCTCCGTAACTTCAGCTTGCAAGGCTTCGCCAAACCATTTCTCAAATTGTCTCACCGGATCCTGATCCACACTGTTGACATCGAGTGTAGCCTTTCTGTAGTCTTTTCTTATATTAGCTAAGTTTTGCATGGCGATTTTATTTTTGATCCGAACGGACAAAGCGGGTGTTCGGGCACGAAATTTATCAAAGAAATAAGATTTGCATAGATGATCGTTAAGTATTTTATTCATGTATTGAAAGGCGTCAGTCCCTTTCGAATGGTGATCTGAAAAGAGTGTACATAAATCGCGCGAATGGATTTCTTTAAATACCGGAATAAAATAAAGCCTGAAAAAGGGAGGTTGTTGATATCCGAACCATTTCTGCCGGATCCTAATTTCGAAAGGACCGTTGTGCTCTTATGCGAACATAACGAGGAAGGGTCCTTTGGGTTTGTTCTGAACAAGCCATCCATTCTCAAAGTTGGCGAAGTGATGGAGGATATAAATGAGCTGGACAATCTGGTCTTTGTGGGTGGACCGGTTCAACAGGATACCCTGCATTTCCTCCACCGCAATGCACAGCTTGAAAACGCTGTTGAGATCGTTGCGCAGATACATTGGGGTGGTGCGTTTGAAAATCTGATGCTGCTTTGCCAGACACGACAGATCAGCGGAAAAGACATCCGTTTTTTTCTTGGATATAGCGGCTGGGGACCGGGGCAGCTGGATTCCGAACTGGAGCAGGATTCCTGGATCGTTTGCGATTATGTAACCGACCAGCTGTTATTTGACACCGAGCCGGAGGTAATGTGGAGAAAAGCCCTCGAAAACATGGGGGGAAGGTTTTCGATGTACTCGAACTATCCGGTCGATCCAAGGTTGAATTAGGCAATTTTAGTAACTTAGCAAAAAAGGGGGTAGTAATGGATTCTTTCACCATGGAAATCGACAAAGAAAAACGCGATGAGTTTGAGCATGTGCACAAAACGGGGCTTGCCGACAGCCACACTCATACAGCACTTAGTTCAGAAGCAGATTTGTCTGAACGGGAGGAGTTATTTGATGAAGTCCTGGATGAGGAAGATCACAGGCACGTCGACTATAGCCACTATACCAAGGCACAGTTCGTTGCGCTGATGAAAGAACTCGCCAAAGAAAGCAACTTCAAGAAGATCGACAACGCCCTGAAAGAGATCAAACCCCTTTACGACGAGATCCGCGATAAGGAAAGAGTTTCCGCGTTGGAGAAATTCACGGCTGATGGGGGAGGGGGCGCCGACTTTGAATACAAGGGCGATGATCTCGACAATGCTTTCGATGCCAACCTCAAACTGATACGCGACCGCCGGTCTCAATACTTCCGGCAGCAGGAAGAGCAAAAGAATGATAACCTGCGCAAGAAACAGGAACTCATCGAAAAGCTTCGCCTCCTGGTTGATTCTCCCGATAATACCAATCAGTTTGAAGCCTTCAAGGAACTGCAAAAAGAATGGCGGAGTATAGGCCCGATACCGGGCACGCAGGCGAAAACGTTGTGGGCCAATTATCATGCGCTCGTAGACAGGTTCTATGACAACCAGAGCATATATTTCGAGTTAAAGGAACTCGACAGAAAACGGAACCTGGAGGCAAAACTGGAATTGTGCGCGAAAGCCGAAAGGCTCGCTGAAGTTGAAATTATCAAGGACGCCATCCGTGAGCTCAATGAATTCCACCAGGAATTCAAACACCTCGGCCCGGTGCCGGCCGAAGAGAAGGAGGCCATCTGGCAGCGCTTTAAGGCAGCTTCGGATGCCGTATATGCCAAACGTGATGCCTATTTGCACAATCTCCAGCACGAACTTCAGCAAAATCTCGAACTCAAGAGCAAACTCGGCGACGATGCCCATGCCTATGCGCATTTCCAGAGTGACAGGATAAAAGAATGGAACGAGAAAACGAAAGAGATCCTCGACCTGCAGAAGAAATGGGAAGCCGTCGGAGGTTTGCCCCGCGCCAAGGCGAAGGATGTGAACAAGAAATTCTGGTCTGCCTTCAAATCCTTCTTCAACAACAAGAACATCTTCTTCAAAAAACTGGATGAAGAGCGCGATCAGAACCTTCAGATAAAGAATGAATTGGTGAAGCAGGCGCTGGACCTGAAGGAGAGCCAGGAATGGGATAAGACTTCCAATGATCTGAAAGTACTTCAGCAAAAATGGAAAGACGTAGGCCCTGTGCCTGAAAAATTCCGCGAAAGGGTGTTCAAGGAATTCAAAGATGCCTGTGACTACTTCTTCGCTCAGAAGCGAGGTCAGATGGGCAAAGTGGAACAGGAACAGATCGATAATCTGAATCTTAAAACCGCTATCTGCGAAGGCCTTGAGAAGCACACGGCCGAAGGAACCGCTTCGGTTGAACTACTCCGGGATCTCCAGGACCGCTACAATACGGTAGGCTTCGTTCCCAGAAAAGACATTTCGGCAGTCAGAAGCCGTTACCACGAGGCGGTCGAAAAATTCGTCGCTGTCATTCCGGATCTGACCGAGGATGAAAGAGCCAGGGTGCTGCTTGAGAATCAACTTGGCGATCTCAAGAAAGATCCGATGGCCGATCGAAAAATATACCAGAAGGAACAGGCCATCCGCAAGAAGATCAGCAAGGCGGAAAACGATATCGCCCTCTGGAAAAACAACCTGGAATTCTTTGGCAGGTCTCAGAACGCAGACCGGGTTCGCGACGAATTCAATGATAAGATCCGTACAGCCACTGAACACCTGAAAGAGCTGAAACAGCAACTAAAGCTCCTGCGTACTGTGTAATGGTATGAACTTCATCTGAAAAGACGGCAGCTCATACGCGCTGTCCTGAAAACGGATAGTTTTTTTCTCGCGTGACAGGTTTACAATTCCCAGTACTTTCTTGTCCAGCACGATCCCCTGTACGGCAAGCGCATCGCTGCTCTCCAGGATCGTCACCGGCTTGCCCTGATATGGCGCAAAACTTTTCAAGGTATCATAAACCGGAAAGGGGGTTCCCTCCGCTGAGATCAATCCCTGGTTGCCGATAGTTTGATAATAGGTTACAGCAGCTGCTCCTCCCTGTGCAAGACTGCAAAGACTGCCAAAAGTCCAAACGGCGGCAAAAATCTCCTGCTGCCTTGGATCTGCTTTCAAATCCTCGGCAATGTAAAGGTCCGCCGGATTGGTCGCGTATGGATTGTAGCGCTTCTTCAGGGTCACGGGTGAAATGTGAACAGGCATTGACGCACCGTAAATCGATTTCGCGCTCCTTACCAGGTGGCCCTGTGCCTCGATATTCTCCAGGATCGTCAGATCATCAACGGCATGTTCCTGCGGATCCATGGAAAAACCGATGTAATCAAGATTCAAGGGTGAAAAGCGGTTCTTGTTGATCTCATTGAAATTATAGTTGGTACCGGCGCCAACCAATACTCTGGGAAAGCGCTCTTTCAACCAGGAGGTATGATCGATTAATTGCTGACCGGTAACCAGTCCGTTGTTACGGAGCAGCAATATTTTTCTGAGTCTTAGGCGGTTTTGAAGACATACTACCGTAAATGCTTCAAGTGCTTCCTCAGGTTCTTGCGGGAGGTGAAGCGCAACTTCCAGCGATAGCCCAAGTTCGAAAGCCCTTTCACAGGCATGTGAAAAATCCGTCACCCAATGATCTTCTCCCGGATGGACATCAACCCGGTAATGTTTTAAATTCAGCGCCTTGATCAGGAGTATCGCCTCAGCAGGCATTTCAGAAGTCTCCGTACTGGCCCCCACTCCGAGCATCGGCAACAAGGAGTTCATTCCGGTGTCGCGCAACGTGATGTGCTCGGGGGCTCCTGCCGCCGGTACGAGCCCGTTCTGCGGCTTGAACGTTACGCGTTGAAAGATCTCTTCTCCACGCTTCAACTGCGCCGGGAAGGGTCTGTCAAGAGGTGTACAAAATGTCTTGTAGGAAGCATCGCACCAGTTTCGCTGGTCTTCGGTTTCGAAGATATCGCCTTCGAAAACGAGTGTGTACGGAACGTCGGAAGCGATCCATTCCATGGCCTGGATATTTTTGAATGGGTCGTCCGGAGCAACATCCACAGGAAACTTCAAAGTGGTTCTGGCGTTGTCCGGGTGAATGATCGTGCAATCCTTGCCGGCAATGCTCAATGGATGAAGGATACAGAATCCGGCGCGGTTCTTTCTGAAATCCTGCTTTACTTCACCATGGATTTCGAAAGTAATCGCACCATCGGAATCCCCCCGTATCTTTCCTTTCCAGGCAAGGATGATGATACCCTTGTCAAGGTTAAGACAGTCGTAGGTGATTTCAAATCCCGCATCGTTGCTCGCGAAACGCTCATTTTCAATCCTGCTTGCGATCGTATTCCAGTTGTGATCCCGGAGCGCGAAATAGACCATGCGCAAGATCTCTGTTTGTCCATAGGCGATACGTCTTAAAAAACCATTTTCGTATCCCGCAGTAACCGGCCCCGCCTTCAGTATTTTCATATCATCGGTGTTCTTTGTTTCCCTGGCAAGCTTTGACGTCACTGCACTTGCCGGCAGTTGGTTGAAAATTATTATAAAACGGCCGGTATTCCAACAGTTGGTTCAGTGTTGTCCATTGTTTTTTATTCAGGGTACAAAGTTTTTATAACATTACCATATGCGGCTTCTTCTCGTAATCTGGATTGTGCTAGTGATCTTAATGGATGTCAATGCCCAGGATAAAAAACCACGGATCATTGGCCAGAAAGATCTTGCTGTCAACCAGGGCCAACCGATCACCATTCAATTAACCGATCTTTACGTGGAAGAGTCGCAGGATGGCAATGGTGACGGCGGCGGAAACAATGATGATGACGACCATGGTAATTATGACGATGATGATGATGATGATCACGACCGTGACGACGATGAGGACGGCTATAAAGATGATCGGGGAGATAAAGACGATAAGGGCGATAAAGGAGACAAAGGTGATAAGGGAGACAAAGACGATAAGGGTGATAAGGGTGACAAAGGAAACAAGGATGACAAAGGGAATA
>JBARAD010000071.1:0-8836 GCA_049791675.1 Chryseosolibacter sp. | reverse complement strand
GCCTTCTTCAGGACGGTCATGCACGCCTCGTCCGTGGCATCGGGCCGGACGAACAACAGATTCTCGCGAATGGTGCCCGCGAACAGCTGCGTGTCCTGAGTAACAAATCCGATCCGCGCGCGCAGTTCATCCAGGTCTATGTCGGTACTCGTGACATCGTTATACAATATCGTTCCTGCGTTGGGCTGATACAATCCAACCAGGAGCTTCACCAGCGTCGTCTTTCCCGATCCGGAGGGACCGACAAAGGCGATAGTCTGTCCGCAGCTGGTGGCGAATGAAATATTATTCAGCGCATTCGTGTTTGCCGACTGGTGTTTGAAGCTGACGTTGTTGAAGCTCAAACGTGTTATTGCGCCGACGGTTATTGGATTCGGCGGTTTCCGTTCCTTCGGAAGATTCAGGATACGGTTGAAATTCAACAGTGATACTTCCGCCTCCCGATAGGCAATGATCACATTTCCCAATTCCTGGAGCGGCGTAAAGAGGAAGAACGAATAAAAGAGGAACGTGAAATACATGCCGGGCGACAATTCCTTATCGAATATCAGCAGCAGCAGTATCACGATCATCACACTCCGGATAAAATTCACCGTCGTGCCCTGCAGGAAGCTCATGCCCCTGACGTACTTGATCTTCTTTAGCTCGAGGCCGAGGATCCGGTACGTGGTGTTGTTCAGGCGCTCGATCTCCTGGTTGGCAAGTCCGAGACTCTTGACAAGTTCTATGTTGCGTAGCGACTCCGTTGTGGAGCCTGCGAGGGCGGTGGTCTCCTTGACGATGCTTTTCTGGACGACCTTAATCTTCCGACTGAGCAGCCAGCTTGTCAAGGCAATCACCGGAACCGAAGCAAAGTAGACCAGCGTAACCTTGTAGCTTACCGAAAGCGAATAGATCATCACGAAGATCATTCCCACCAGCGTCGCGAACAGGACGCTGATGAAGGAGGTGATAAATTTTTCGGAATCCGTGCGGACTTTCTGGAGGATCCCCAATGTTTCACCGCTCCGCTGGTCCTCGAATGTCTGAAATGGCAGCTCCAGGGAGTGCTTGAGTCCGTCCGAATACAATTTGGCGCCGAGTTTCTGAATGACGATGCTGGTGAAATAATCCTGGAGATTCTTGGCGATACGGGATATCATGGCGGCGCCAACAGCCAAACCGACAAGGTATAAGATACCCTTGATGAATTCGGGACGGGAAAGGACGTCCCTCTTTTCAATAAAGTTGTCAACGATCTTGCCTGTGATGTGCGGATCGAGGAGGGAGAAGACCTGACTCGTTGCCGCCAGGAATAATGCGATGGCAATGAGTCCTTTGTAGTTTTTGAGATAGCTGTATAGTATTTTCATGCGGGTACAATCCTTCGACAAGCTCAGGCAGGAGGCTCAGCCATCATTAACGCAGAAAGTCCGCAAGTTGTTTCCTGCAGCGGACACTATCAGGTTTTCCTGATAAAATTCAAAACATTCGGCCGTAGTTCTTGACTGAAACAAAGCCGCTTTCGATATTTATCGAAGGTACAAAAAAGGCCCGACCCATGCGAAGACCCTCTCGCAAAGGCCTGTCATTGGCGTTTGTATTTTATGCGAACGCCTTATTGACAGCGCAAGATCTCCAATCGATCGGCAAAGAGAATCCATTCTCCTTCGCCGGCGGATTATCCATCAATCATATTTTCTGTGCTTCGAATGGCGTTGCCGCCGCGCGCGACCCCTATCATTATTTTGCTTCGGGAAACCCGCATTTATCCGGTTACGGAAGGTCAGCGCTCCTGAGTTTTCGGCCGGCATACAAGAACACCTCCTCTTGGCAATCCTTCAGCCAATACCCGCTCGATGCCACCTGGAAAGGGATGACGGCCCCTGCCGG
This sequence comes from Chryseosolibacter sp., assembly GCA_049791675.1. Taxonomy (GTDB): domain Bacteria; phylum Bacteroidota; class Bacteroidia; order Cytophagales; family Cyclobacteriaceae; genus Chryseosolibacter. Next base: position 6,964 of record JBARAD010000071.1, on the reverse strand, counting down.
ATATAGTTCGATGCCCTATGTAGCGGACGGTCATCTCTTTCAGAGTGGAGTCGATGTCACTCTCGCGTGCAGGTGGAAACTCAACACCTTACACGGATGGTTTCCAAAAGCTGTTGAAGAAGATGGATCCAGGAAATCATCCGCGATACTGTATACCAACGGAATGGATAGGCGTGCCAAACACGCTTTTGCGTGGCGTCCGGTCCTTATAAAAGAAGCACAACATCGACCTCCTCGCCGTCGTGTTCAAATGGATAAACTCCGCAGACGCATCGCGACGCATGAAAGCATTGACGTCAACGGGAGGACATAGTTATAGCCCTCGACAGGAACGGGAAGAACGAGGGGCATGAGAACACTTGCCGGGAGAATCACAGCGTAGCACAGGGACAGGCCGTAATCTCAACCGTCTGAAATCATTCACCATGCGCGATTGACTTCGTAGCTGGCCACATAAATTAACCGACGAATGAAAAAGACCCTCATCTTTTTATTCTTCCTGATCTGTACAGCAGGGAGGGCGCAGGTATTCCCCGTCCAGGTGAACGTCCAGTTGACGCCTCCGTATTCGCCCTATCTGAGTGACTATACGGCTCCGGGAACTCAGCGTTTCATCGTGCATATCCGCCCGAATGACGTCGGCATTTCCAACTATGCCTGCAGACTCAGGATTACCATCGAAGGTGTGGGCATCACCCTCCGGACGAAACCAACTTTCATATCGCAACCAATTATACTGGAAGGCGGGGGAATACCCCAGACCCTCTATGGGGATGACCTGCACGACTACTTTCACCCCGACGCGCTGGATTTCTCCGGCTACACCAGGTGGGAATATGAAAAATCCTCCAGGCTTCCCGAGGGAGTGTACCGCTTCACCGTGGAAGTGCTCGATTACAACAGGGGCACCGTTGTGAGCAACAAGGGAATGACCATGGCATGGATCATCCTGAATGATCCTCCGCTGTTGAACTTTCCCGCAGACCATTCCAAAATAAAGCTGCAGGATCCGGTGAACATTTTTTTTAGCTGGACACCACGGCATACCGGTTCACCCAACGCCGCATTTACAACCGAGTATACATTTCGTCTTGTGGAGCTTTGGCCGGAAAACAGGAACCCGTACGATGCCTTCCTCACACAGGAGCCACTGTATGAAACGACCACCACGCAAAGCCAGATCCTCTATGGCATGAGCGAGCCCCCGCTGCTTCCGGGGAGGAAGTACGCCTGGCAGGTGGAGGCGCGGTCGCAGGAAGGCAAAGACCTCTTTAAGAATCATGGCCGCAGCGAAGTCTTTGTATTCCAATATGGCGACGCCCTTGCGGTGCCACAAAATCTTCAGCTGCGGTGGGCCAAGCCCAGGACACTTGCCATCCGATGGGACAAGGTATGGACCGACGACGCGGAGGAACTCAAGTACCGGCTAGCCTACCGGCCAAGGAGGCGTGTGCCGGATCATCAGTGGTATGAAACGAGAACAAAGTTCACCGAGAAGACCCTGTATGATCTTGAGCCGAATACGGAATACGAAGTAAAGGTTCGCACGGAAAACAGTGTGCAGGAAAGTGAGTACACGGAAACACTGATCTTCAGAACCCTGGCAGAGGAAGCGGAAGCCTTCGTCTGCAAAGATGACATTGCTCCTCCCCCGGCGCCGGCCAATACCGATCCCGTATTTCCGCTGAGCGTGAACGACACCATCCACGCGGGAGGATATGCTGTGCTCGTCCGGGATGTCATGAAGGTGGATAATAAATACTACGGCTCCGGCTTCGCCATCGTACCGTGGTTCAACTCCGCAAAAGTCCGCGTTACATTCGAGAACATTCGTGTCAACGACCGTTTCTGGCTTACGAGTGGCACCATCAAGAGCGTGTGGAATGCGCAGAGCGAGTTCCTTCTTGAGCAACAAAGTCCGGTACTGCCGGGCACCGCGCCCGAGGTTGGTGAGCTGGATATCTCCGTCGTCTCCGTGGACAGTCTCATCGCAGTCGAAGGAAAGGCAATTGCTTCCGTTACAAAAGATGAAGCCGGCAACATTGTCGTCACAACAACCGATGGTGAGGAACAGACACTTGCCAAAGGAGAAACCTATGCCATCGTCGACGAAGTCGGAAACGGATATGTCGTCGACAAAGAGGGGAACATCGCCAAGACCACGTCCACTGAAGCAACGGCGGCCGCGACACGTGGTAATCGGACCTATGATCTGAAATTCCGCTTTGTGCGTGGGCCGGGAAAGTTCGGTTTTGATGAAAAGCAATTTGATGGACTGGCGCAATTCTATCAGCAGATCGACGAAGGCATCTATGCAGGTTGGAAAGCCCTGTCGTCCTCAGGACCGGATCAAATAGAGGGTCGTCTTGAATCCGCAGAGAAAATTCCTGTCAACGCGCTTCGGTTTGAGGTGGGATCCGCGGCCGTAACACCCACTGCTGATCAGGAGAATGTATTCACATTCAGCTTGCAGGGAAAGGCAGCAGGCATGGAGGAAGAGTTCCTCGCATTGCATCAGCCTTCGGACACTGTTCCGCCGAAAGTACTGGGCAAGGTCAACCTTGTGACGTACAATCCTATCCGTCATAATCTGACGATCGTTCCGGTCAACAACGCGACGATACCTGCGGGCCTGACAGCGCATGGCATTTCGGAAGATCTAAACCGGGTCTTTAGCCAGGCCGTTGTGGAGTGGAGTGTTCATGTCCATGATGCGATAGCCGTTCCGCTCGACGCGACCTTCGATGAAGGAGAAACAGGTCTGTTCTCGAACTACACGGACGACATGAAGAAAGTGCTGAAGTCATTCGGGCGTCTGCAGGAGAACACGTTTTACCTCTTTCTCATCGACGAGCCGCGGGATCCGTCAACGCTCGGCTACATGCCGCGCAACAAGCGGGCGGGCTTCGTGTTCGTGAAGCCGCACGCGGGAAGCGCTACAACGTTTCTGAAAACCATCGCCCACGAGCTGGGTCATGGCGCCTTCAACCTGAAACACACCTTCAGCGAGCATCCCCTCCCCTCCGGCACCACCGATAATCTTATGGACTACAGTAGCGGTACCGCCCTCTACAAATATCAATGGGATCAGGTACATCAGCCGCAGGCGGTGATGGGGTTGTTTGAGGGAGGTGGGGAAAGTGAAAGCGTAATCGTATCCAATCTTACGCAGTTAAAAGAGTTCGCTAACGCGGATGGCTCATTCACGTTCCTCGCGCCTACGGGAGTTCCGTTTACACTCCCCGCCACCACGCAAAATGTACAATTCTGGACAAACGATGCGTATAGTGACGGGGTGATCAACGCGGATGAAACACCGGACGGCGCGCTGATTGCTTTCACGATCGATCACGTTACATACCGGTATCATAAAATCAAAGGAGAAACATCAGGGACTGGTTATAAAATCCAAAAAGGCGAACTGCCCTATATTGACGCGCTTAGCAACAACGTCACGAATCTTACCCACGCAATCATTGCCCTTCCGTGTGTTGAAAACGGAGAGCTTAAGTTTGTTGCCCAGCGAGCAAAATTTGAATCAGACGTTCCGGAAGAAAATCATTCCGCGGAAGGTCCGATCGCACACCAGCTTCCCATCGAAGATCCATACGGACCCTATTTCTCAAGCCCAAAAATACCGCTTGACGCAAAGCTCAGCTTCACTTATACAGAAGAAGCCAGAAGCTTCATTAACGACAATCAGGCTTGTCTAAATGAGATGGTCCGTTATGTCATCAAGGCTGCGGATGTAATTCAAAATAATCCCGGCTACTACGAATTGTACAAGGTTTGTACGGGAAGCGCGCTGGTTTACCCGGATCCTGGCAGCTCATCCACCGAAGACGCCTTCAAGATGGGTATCTATTATGAGCGCCTCAAGAACTTTGACACTGAGCTTCTCGGATATATTCATCAGTCGACATACGCGCGTGACAACCTCCTCGATATCACCGATGCTGACGCGCTCGGCAAACTTCTCTCGGAGACCTGTGAGCCGGATTTCAGGCTATTCAACTTTGAACAGCGGGAACATATCATCAACATACTGTCGGCCGGCAAAATGCATGACTATTGGCTTGGGTTCGGAGACAACCGCGAGAACATAGTCATTTACACCCTTCAGCAGGCGCCCGAAGATCAACACGGCGACCTCCTGGACCTTCTACAAAATAACAGCTACGCCTTATTAAAAACACTGATCGCCAAAACGGATAACCAGTTCATTGGGCAAGACAACTTCGACAAGCTGATTGACGCCATCACTGTGATGATCCAGAAACAGTATGTGTACGAAGGCTTTGAGGAGGATGTCATTAACGACCGGATATTACGGTGGGGCAGCACAGGATTTCTGCACAACTATGTTTATGAATGTCCAGACTGGGTTAACAGCAACAAGGATAAGATTGAGTTTTCCTATACCAGCACGAACCTTGACGTTACCGGCATCGGGGAGATTACCGGCTCGGCATCGATCATACCAAGTGAGATCGCGTATCCACGTCTGGAGGTTTCACCTTTCGACTATGTATCAATAAAGGTATATAGTGATGTTCTTTTAGATAACGGCACATCCATCTTAAAACGGAGCGCGGGAGAGGTACAGGCAATCCCGGCAATATACCTCTACTGGATGATCCATCGCAAGGCGACAGACGAGACATTGGCCCACATCAAGGCAAATGTCAACCTCGCCTTATTCCTTGCCGGTGGCGCAGAGATCATCGCAGCCCGCACGGGTTTCCGGTTAGCCCTGGCAATTGCAGACCAGACACTCTTTGCCACGAGTTTCGCGCTGGAGGCAGGTCCGAGACAGTTGCTCGAAGAAGGGCCAAACGGTGACGAATGGAAGGGAGTCTTCAAAGCATTCGATGCTTTCAACATTCTCTACGGCGCCGCCCGCCTCGGCCAGGGCCTGACCCTTGCCGCGCAGGATGTCCTCGTCAATAAAGAATTGATCACAAGTCTCAGGCAAACTGAAGATTGGACAAGGTATACCCCAGCGCAGCGCGCGCTGGTGGAGGGTGAGATTGTGAGGGTGGAGAAAGGGGCGGAAGAGTTGGAGCGGATGGTGAAGGCGAACACCATGGTCCTTCAGAGTATCGACCTGACAGCAGTTCTTAACAAACTACCAACCGAAGTCCGAATCAGAGCTAGCCTGCTGCCCTCCGCTCAACTCGACGAGTTGTTGCTGGATCTGCATCACACACCAGAACTGCTCTCGAAGATGACAGTCAACATGGTTTCTGGATGGGAGGTGCTGGCCAATAATCCCGTATTGCGAAAAAAGGCAGGTAATCTGGAGCTGATCGGAATGTGGGTGGCGAAAGGGGTGGCGAAAGAAAGCTTCGTTGAGCGACTACAGAAAACGGCGTCGAAGCAGAGGATGATTAGCATTCTGAAAGATGCGAAAAGCCGATATCATGTTTATGTACTCATTAAGGATTATGAAAGAATTCCGGGGGTTGTGAGGGGGAGGTACGTAGCGAATTTTTCAACCCCACTCAATAAACAAATTAAGCCTTCACATTGGCTGGCCGAGTATGATATAGATGGCGAGGTTGTAAAGTCGTTCACCGGAAATATTTCACCTTTCGAGCTCCAGCCTGGGGAGACAATATATCGAGTAAGCACCTTTAAGGGAGGTGGTGGGCCCTATTGGACACGGACGAAGCCAACATCACTCACAGATGTCATCGGGGGCACTGCGGTTCGCCCCGAGTGGAATGACTTTATCTATCTTTACGAATACAAGGTGCCCGAAGGGGTCACAATTAAATGTTGGATTGGGAACACGGCAAGACAACCAATAGAAAAGAATGTTGTCGCCAACTATTATCTGCCAGGAGGCGATGAACAAGTGTATATTTATGAAATCGCAAAGCAAGATAAAGCTTTCTCTAAATCTATAAAACAAACAGAAGTACAATGGCAACATTAAAAGATCTTGAAACAGAAATACGTCAAATGGCAAAGTTTTATGCTGAACTTTCGAAAAGCGCAGAAAAGAACCTTGATAAGGATTATGCAGAAATGGGACAGGAAAGCGGTGAAAACATTCTATCCCTCGTGGAGAAATACCACTCGGACCCAAAAAACACATATTTAAAGCGAATTCATTCAAATCTCATGACGTTAACCAGAGGTATCGAATACTTCCAGGATGAGGATGCTCAGAAAAAACATGACTCGTACAGGCCATTGGTGATAAAAATACTTCGATATGTAAATGAAAATGTCAAATGGTAGTTCACGAGTCCAAAGCTGAGTGTTTCAATTTACGTGTGTCCCTCAACGTATTGAGGATTGGCTCGATGCCTCGGCTGCGGTCAACACGCTATCAATGATTGGCGGAAAGCAAGGGTGTTGCATCCAACGGGTTCGGCGAGAATTCCGGGGATTGCTTCGCCCCTGCGCACATGGCCTGCGCAATGACGGCTTCGAAGGGGAGTGGGTGTGGCTCTTCGAAGCTGACCGGATTTCGAATGACTTAAATGTAGTCCTATAGATCGCTAAACCAATGAAAATGGATGAAGCTTTAAAGAAGTTGAATGAGTCTATAGAGGCAAATAGATTTAAACACTACTTAATGGGTGAAGGGGATTATCGATTTGAGGACAGGTGGGTTGAAGTCCCCACGGATCTAAGCCGAGTCTTTATTAATGGCTGCAATGAATATATAATGCAGAATGAAGCAAATAGGAACAAACTAAAATCAGAATTCCGGAATGCATTCATTCAAATGCTGAAAGAACCAGTCGGGACTTGGTGGACGCTATCGATTATTTACACGTACGTGTTCGGCTTCAAAGAGAAAAGTCTTCTGTTCACCATAGACTTCCATGACCTGATTCCGGACATTAATAAGAGTTTGAGCATGTTTAAAGAAGAATTGAAGGTAACAAAGGAATGGGTAGGGTGGCGTTTTACGAATGGACTGTGGGATGATGTAGAATATATGGCA
>JBARAD010000070.1:0-3125 GCA_049791675.1 Chryseosolibacter sp. | reverse complement strand
AAATCCTTCTGCTTGTCCCTGTTTAAGTCGATTTCCGTCAACGCCAAAGCCATAGCAATTGTAGAATCAGGACCGTCTCCACCGAATAGCTTCAGGTTATTCTTTTCAATGTCTTCCCAGGTAAAGGGGTATTGAATCATTGATGTTATGACTTTGTCCGGATTGATGTCTGTTTCCTGAATTACATCGGTTTTCTCAGTCTCGCATGAGATAATTAAAGCTAAAATAGACAATGTAATAATACTCTTTTTCATATTTTCTCTTGTTTCCGTAGGTACTTGCCGGTAACGGTTCAGCAATCTGAAAGCCTATCCTTCATGCAGTTATATGGAATCCATCTTGTGCCATGACTTTAATTCAATATTAAGCTTTTTTTTAGTTGACCGCTCAAACCAACGTAACCCTATTAGTCATGGATTTTCAATTTCCGTCTTCGGGGTGCACAAATGCATCACGTTCTATCAGATACTTCTCCATCTCGTCGATACTTTCACCACTCAAAGTAGAACTGAATTAGAGGTCTAATACAATACACCCTTTTTTATACCAAGGCTACCGTCCTCGATTGCAAGAATAATTGATCAAAGAGAATTGCTAGAAGTATCATGGCAAATTCTGGTACTCCAGAACTTGGCTTATGGATTTTAAATAACTTATTTTGATGTAGTCAATCTTGGCCAGTAGAGTATCTTGTTGTCCGCCCAACAATCCGATCCAGCCGTTTGGCGTACGACCGGCTGAAACCAAAGAGAGCAGCTATGCCATTTCAAAAAAACTATGTGAATCTGGTTGCAGAACAGACGCAGGCTCATACCCGCTTGATCCGAGACTATGATGGTACGAATAAAGACTTTGACTTCATTATTGTCGGGTCCGGTATGGGCGGCGGTATTCTTGCTGATGATCTGGCGGAACGATTAGGACAGACTCGTCGCATCTTGGTAGTAGATGCCGGTTCGTTCATCTATCCCACCCATGTCTACAATATCAGCCGGGTGCCAAACTTTTCCATAGCCGATCATTTTGGTGTCGATAATTTTAAACAAAACCCGACCGACAGGCATTTTATTGGCGGAAAGCCTCAATTGGCGTTTGGCGGTCGTTCACTATTCTGGTCCGGCTTGATCCCGCAGCCGCGGAACTGGGAGCTGGATTTCTTTCCCAATACCGTCCGCCAGGATTTGACAGCAGAATACTTCAAGTTGGCTGCAGATCGGATGAATGTATCGGTCTCTCTCGGGGCAAAGGCCAAAGAGCTGGTACAGCATTTCGAAGGTAGCAGCCTAAATACTGATTTTGAGATACAAGAGACTCCTCGGGCGCTACATCAACCTTATCTAAATGCTGATGGCACGCCTCGGGATCGGTTCTTTATAGAGCCGACTGGAGTGTTCAACACAGCTGAACTACTCATCAATCAGGTGGGATTAACGCCTGGCGCTGATCAAGATGGCAGTGGACTTTTTATCAAGCTCAACTGTTTCGTGGAAGCCATCAACGAGGTGCCTTTCGATTGGTACGAAGTCAGAACCACGAACACCGCCACTGGCGAGCAAATCAGCTTTTACACACCAAAAGTCGTGATTGCCGCTGGCTCCATTGAAAGTCCAAAGCTGATCCATCGTTCCTCGATCTACCAACGATTGCCCGGTCACTTGAAGCAGCTTGTAGGTTTTGGCTTGACGGATCATCCAGTTACAGCGGAGTCACAGGCTTATGTTTCGTCGCTTGGCAGTATCTCACTAAGTCGCCGGGACCACGCCAAAATCATTTTCTATTCACGTGGAGAACTGGACCCAAACGGCCATGTTAAGTTCCCTTTTAATATAGAGATGAACGTTAACCACGAATATTGGCATTTGCGAAACAATGATCCTTTCGCTGAACCAGTCAGTGACGACACCAGCAAGAGCCGTGTCGATATCAAGTTCAGCTTCGCCAACTGCTTGGACGATGAGAATGGTATCTTCTCGCATGCCAACGATGGTTATACCCCTGAAATCCGCTTTAAGCGCTTCGCCTTTCTGGATGATCTGTTGCAGTTCCGCTTTCCTGCCCTCACAGGATGGACAAAAGGGCAGCAAGGTTTTTTCGATTTGCTCAACCAGACTCGGAATCGTGTCTTCGCTGAGTTCAAGGATGTGGACTGGATTACTGGCGAATACGGTAGCGGTAATGGTAAACAATGGCCATTTGGTTGGGGTACTGTGCATCATGCCTGCGGCACCTTGCGGATGCCTTGGAAACCCAACCGGAATACCAGCTTCAACCACGAGTCGGTTGTGAACGAAAAGCTCAAGGTCAGCGGCTCCACCGGCCTCTATGTTTGCGACATGTCCGTCATGCCAATCAGCACAGCCGCCAATCCCGTCCGTACGCTTGCGGGTCTGGCATTGCGCCTTTCGCGGCATTTGGAGTCAGAAGCGGGTTGATCGAAACCATCACAGATGCCAATGGAAACATCGAAACATCATCAGGCTTCTTCAGGACCCTTACCGCGCCGATGCAGGCGGTGCCGCCCAACAACCAGGTTGAACGTAAGCCTCACGCGACTCCCCTTCACAGGATGATACGAAGGCCAGTAATCCAGATATCCAAAAGCCTGGAGGTCTCCAATGACCTTGTCATAGGTCGCGACGGACCGGATATGCGCAGCATACATCAATCGCCTGCGGGATACATGGAATGCATCTGCAAACCGGCTGGTACTCCATGCATGGCAGAGCGCCAGGTAAAACGAAGTATGAGTAGGCCTCAAACGAACATCCGAGGCCACCCTGTTCATGAAAAAGGAAAGTTGCTCAAGCTTTTCCATGGCCGTCGGGTTTTGAAGTTCCGCCTCCTTCCAACAGCCTCAGAATGTCTTGGTACTTGTAGTACATCAAACCGCCGACCGTGCGATGCGGCAGAATGTTCTTGATACGCAGATTCTGTAATGTGCCATGGGAGATACCCAGCGTCTTCCTTACCTCTGAACTTCTCGCCACTCTTTGTTTAATTGTGGCTGTACCGCGCCTGACATTATTCGGGTCAGGTCCTCCAACAACTGCAGACGAAATTTCTGCAGATCCTCCTGTGTGATTATCTCGTACGTCATAACTGTATGGTTTTATTTGATACAATAC
>JBARAD010000069.1:0-3589 GCA_049791675.1 Chryseosolibacter sp. | reverse complement strand
TTTCGGTACTAGTCGACGGACGACAGACCACGGTCCTCGGCAAATCGGCTCCGTCGCACCACCCATTTACTTTGCCTGTTTACCTTTTCACTTTTCAGACATCTCAACGTAAAAAACTAAAAGTTAATTTCACCGAACCCGAACCTGCTTACCTGTTTGCCCATTTACCATTAGAATCAGTCAGCGTTTCTGCCCTTAGGGGGCGGTTATTACCTTTTTTCCAGTCCGATCTTTAGTTACATTGAGTTGTCAGAAGCCTTATTGCCAAATACAGGGCTTTCTGTTTATCTAACCTCTGAACAATGAGAGAGATTTCAGTCGGGATAACGCTGACCAAATCTTCACCCCCACCTGCGTGGCAGGTCTTCATGATCCTGGTGGCGCTGTTCATCACCCATGTTGCGGCGTCACAAACAGTCTACATTACGCGCACGGGCGAGAAATATCATGACGATGGTTGCAGGTATCTCAGCCGTAGCCAGATCAAAACGACGTTACAGGATGCGGTCAATGATGGATATACAGCTTGTTCCATCTGCAAACCGCCGACAAAAGTGACAGCCCGTCAACAAAGCATTTCAGCACCAGCACCTCCCGCCAAAAAAGCAACAAGCACGCAGTGCACTGCGCGCACTAAATCAAACACAAGATGTTCGCGAACGACAACAAACTCCAATGGAAAATGCTGGCAACATCAATAAAGACATTTTAGAACCCTATTACCTATTAGAATGGGTCTGTAAATTAAACTGTGTCATTTAATTTCATTGCAATAATAACTGATGTTGGAATGTGGATTACTTTAGTCCTTCTTTTTTGATGATTATTCGCATTGATTTAAAGTTATCCATATTTCAACATCAGACAAAAAATGCGCGTCAGCGCTCCGCTTCAAATTGATAGACGCATCCGCCCTTCAAACCAAATAGCCAATTGTGAAATGGTGATACTCCAGTTTTGCAAAGGATGAGTCCACTTCTTTTGGATGTTGGTGTATGCAAGATAGATCAGTTTGAGCAAGGCCATGTCTGAAGGAAACGCGCCCTTCGTCTTTGTGACCTTCCGCACCTGGCGATGGAAGCCTTCGATCGTGTTCGTCGTGTAGATCAGCTTGCGAATCGATGGGTCGTATTTGAAGTAGGTGCTGAGCTTGGCCCAGTTATTCCGCCAGGAGGTGATTACTACAGGATATTTTTTGCCCCACTTCTCATCAAGGCTATCCAGCTGCTGTTCGGCGAATTCCTTCGTCGAAGCCTGATAGACTTCTTTCAGATCGGCCAGGAACGGCTTCTGATCTTTGCTGGCCACATACTTCAGACTGTTTCGAATTTGGTGAACGATGCAGCTTTGGACCTCAGTTTTCGGGAAGGTAGCTTGAATCGCTTCAGCGAACCCCTTGAGGTTATCAATGCAAGCAATCAGGATATCCTCCAGCCCGCGGTTCCGCAGATCCGACAGGACGCCGAGCCAGAAATTAGCACCCTCGCTCTCAGAGACGTACATGCCTAATAATTCTTTGCGGCCTTCCTGGTTGATCCCCAGGATGTGATAGACCGCTCGCGAGACGATCTTGCCTTGGTCCTTGACCTTGTAGTGCATTGCGTCAAGCCATACAATGCAATACAGCGACTCCAGCGGACGCGCTTGCCATTCTTTGATTGCAGGGATGATGCGGTCTGTAATGGCGCTCAGGGTACTGTGAGAGATGTCCGCATCGTACATCTCTTTCAAGTGAGAGCTGATGTCACGGAAGCTCATTCCCAGCCCGTACATGCCTAAAATTTTACTCTCCAACGTATCGGCTAGTACTGTTTCTCGCTTCTTAACCAGCTCAGGCTCAAATGTTCCGTTGCGGTCACGGCTTGTCTCAAGCTCTACCGGCCCGCTCGACGTTTGTACCGTCTTGCGCGCCTTGCCGTTTCGGCGATTGCCCTCCTGGCGTTCATCCTCATCAAGATGTGATTCCATCTCACCCTCTAAAGCCGCTTCAAGGAAGCTCTTTAGCATAGGCGCGAACGCGCCATCTTTACCATACAGCGATTTGCCCGAACGAAACTGCTCGAGCGCTTTTTTCTTAATCTCTTCGAGGTTGAATTGTTCTTCTTTCTTCTGTTCCATAATTTGTGTCAAAGTTGGTGAATTTTCCGTCCTTGACACAGTTCACTTTACAGTCTCATTAGAATCTAATAGTGGCTTTAAGCATGGTTCCTATAACTAACTCTTCCTTTTTTGATAGAGGTATCTCTGACTTCCTGTCAAACGCACACGCTTAAGAATTCTTTGGTTCACCAATTTCTTAAGCGCACCAGAGGTGGCTGAACTTTTCAAATCAACTTGATGCGTCCTTCTGCATTGAATCATCACCTCTTTCACGGACCTAGGAGTATTAAAAAAATCGGACTCGGAAAGAGCATTAATAACATTAGTGGTTCCGGGCCCTTGAGTCTTTGCATTTTGCGGGTTAAAATCACTATTCAATTCGAAATCAAAATCAAACTTGAATAGTTCATAGGGATATTTGCCCAAAGCCGTCGCCAAAGCCTTTATGGTGTTAAGATTCGCACCATGCCTACCATTTTCAATACGAGAGATTTGATTGACTTCCATATTCGAAACTGCAGATAGCTGCTCCTGAGACCAATTTCTTTGCTCTCTGATCTTCTTGATATGCTTTCCAAACGCGATTTGAAATTCCTTGTCTCTGTTAGTCACGAAGGCAAACTGTGCCTTGCATGTGATTAATTTATTACCAAATTTGTATATAAATTACAAATACAATACCTTTGATATGCGCTGCAATTTCTCTCATGCAATCATCTATGGGGCCAACCGAAAAAGTATTCTCTGTCTTAAGGGCGAGACTTCCCGTCATGTTATCGCACCTGGGCATCTTTTTCGGTTTCTACAATGATGATATGCGGAGATTTGTCATCTCAATCCACTCATACCCACACATCTTCTAATGAGCCGGTATGACGCACATACCGACCTCCAACTGCTGAAACTGCTCAGCCAGAATGATATGATTGCGTTTGAAACCCTCTATCGCCGACACGCCGCCGGCCTCAACCGGTACGCGCATGGCAAGACAGGTGACCGTGACCAGGCCCAGGAGGTCGTGCAGGAGATCTTCGTCTGGCTCTGGACACAGCGCAATGATCTTCCCGCCATCAACAACCCGAAGGCGTATCTTTTTCACATGGCCAGGAACAGGATCCTGAACGTGTATCGCAGTGAGCAGGTCAGGGAAAAATATGCGAGCCTGTTCTATCAATTCAAAACAAACTTTGACCAGTCGGTCGAGGACGAACTCAACCTTGCAGATCTCCAGGCAGTGATCGAGCGAAAACTGGCAAGCCTCCCCGAAAAATGCCGCACCGCCTTCCGCCTCAGCCGCATCCACAACCTTCCCATCTCCACCGTGGCAAAAGAAATGGCCATCTCCCGACGGACAGTCGAGAATTACCTTACCAGGGCCTTGAAGCACCTGCGGAAGACGGTCTGAAAGGTAAAAGGGTAAACGGGGTTGTCTCCGTGGACAGGGTAGCGTGGTCTGTGGTCCGTGGTCTGTGAACCGTGGTCCGTCAAC
>JBARAD010000068.1:0-2987 GCA_049791675.1 Chryseosolibacter sp. | reverse complement strand
CTCTCACAGCGGTGGACAAGGATGGAAAACAGCTATTAAGAACCGGAACATTAAGGGCATCGTATCTTATGAGCCAATGAGCAACTTCCCCTTTCCTGAAGGTGAATTGCCCCAGCCTATTGACTACGTTGGCGGGCAATTGAAAGCCGCTGGCGTGCCGTTAGCTGACTTCAGGCAGCTGACAAAAATTCCCATCGTAATGTACTACGGTGACTTCATAGCTGCAGCGCCTGTCGAAAACCCCGGTCAAGAACAGTGGCGTGCCTCACTTACCATGGCAAAGCTTTGGCGAGACACGGTTAACAAACACGGTGGAGATGTAACGCTTGTTCACCTGCCTGAAATTGGAATAAAGGGTAACACACATTTTCCCTTCTCTGATTTAAATAACCTTGAAATAGCCGGTCTGATGTCAAAATGGTTGACGAAAAAGAAATTGGATAAATAACAATTAAACAATCTATAATACTATGAAAAGAACAATGCTGGGACTATGCTTTTTGGTATCAGGTGTAGTGTCATCGTACGCCCAAACCACGACTACAAAAACTTACACGAAAGAAGAACAGGAAGTCGTCAATCTTTCAAAAGACAAATGGCAATGGATGGCCGACAAGAATGTTGACAAGCTTGCTCCACTCTTCCATGATGAGTCCAAATTTGTACACATGAGTGGGACGTGGAAAAAAGACGAGGAACTTGAAATCATAAAATCGGGAAGTATCTGGTATAAAAAGGCGGACGTTAAAGATGTCGCCATCGAACTGATCGATGACACCGCCATTGTTTGGAACCGTATTACACTAACTGCGTTCGTTCGCGGGAGTGATGTAGTGACCGAGTTTACTGTAACGGAAGTATATAAAAAACAACAGAAGGACTGGAAGTTACTAGCCTTGACCTTCAGCAGCGTTCGTGACACCCATGCAATTAAGCACTAATTTCATCTAACGGATAAGTCATTTTTATGAAAACAATAATTCAGGTACTGATATTGACCTTTATAGGTGCCCAAGCCTTCGGACAGAATTCAAATGCTGATCAGGAAGTCCTTAAGCTGTCGAAAGACAAATGGCAATGGATGGCAGACAAGGACGTTGACAAACTAAAAGAGCTCTTTGATGACAAGTCTATGTTCGTGCATATGGGTGGATCGTGGGGAAAGGAACGGGAACTCCAGGTGATTGGAAGTGGCGGCATCCATTATAAGAACGCCGATGTTCATGAAGCATCCGTGCAAATAATTGGTAACACGGCAATCGTGTTGAATAGGATCACCTTGCTGGCCGTGGTTGGCGGCAATGAAGTGACCAATCCGTTTATCGTAACTGAGGTCTATGTTAAGAATAACGGCGAGTGGAAAATGGGGTCCCTTTCATTTACTAAGACAATGGGACCTCCCGGTGAGGGACCAAAGGACTAAGACACAGAACCAACTCTATTTTGAAACTACTGGCCGTAATTTTTGCTTTGATCTCCTTGTGTTGTTCATCCCAGGGGAATGACACTGATCCTATGTTGGATCTTACTGATGATTCCCGGAAAATACTGATCGTGTATCTGTCGCGAACAAACAACACGAAAGCAATTGCGGAAATCATTCACCAAAACGTTGGTGGAAAACTCGTAGCATTAGCGTTGGAAACTCCATACCCCGAAAATTACAAGGCGACTGTCGATCAGGTTTCCAGAGAAAACGAAACAGGTTTCTTACCGCCATTAAGAACGAAGATCGATAGCATCGAAACATACGATATAGTGTTCGTAGGATTTCCAACCTGGGGTATGCAGCTGCCACCCCCGATGAAAAGCTTCTTAAGGCAATATGATCTCAGTGGAAAAACGGTTGTCCCCTTCAATACAAACGGTGGTTATGGCATCGGAAGCGCTTTCGACACGGTAAAGGAGTTATGTCCTAGTAGCACTGTCGTTGAAGGATTTTCTATTAAAGGTGGAGTGGAACGAGACGGCATTCTCTTCGTGATGGAAGGCGAAAAAGAAAAAGAAGCACGGCATAAAGTACAACAATGGTTACGCGCAATCAATGTCGTAAAATGAGACAAACCTTAAAAATCAACTATGATTCAGTATAAAAGATATCTTGTAGCTGCCTTTTCATTGCTGTGCTTATATCAGGTTACACATGCGCAAAATGCACCTGGAGCAGAGGCACTTTCAGAGCGACAGAAAGGGATTGTGCTGATGGCAGCGTTCACGGCTAAAGGCGATCTGGATAGACTTAAACCGGCGATCAGTAAGGGGCTGGATGCCGGGCTTACCATCAATGAATGCAAAGAGGTATTCCTTCATGCATACGCATACTGCGGATTTCCAAGAAGCATCCAGGGTCTTAACACCCTAATGACTACCCTTGACGAACGAAGGGCCAGGGGAATCAAAGACAATATTGGAAATGAAGCGACTCCTGTCAACGATACAAATAAATATGAAACCGGATGGAAGAACCTTGCCAAGCTTCGAGGCCTTCCAACAGACGGGCCAATTGAAAAGCCTACCAGTGGATATGGTGCCTTTAGCCCCGAGATGGACAGATTTCTTAAAGAGCATCTGTTCGCAGATCTTTTCTCCAGAGACGTTCTGACATTTGCAGAACGTGAACTTACAACCGTGTCCGTCCTCATTGCGCTTGGGAAAGGCGTTGAGCCTATGCTCGGATCTCATCTGAGTCTGACAATGAAGCAAGGGCTGACCGAAAATCAAATTGGGGCAATATTCGCATTGGTTGAGAAATCAGTAAGCAAGGCAGATGCGGTCGCTGCTCGAAAAGTATTCGCTAAAGTTGCATCTGGGAACTAAACAAAGAAGTGACGACATCTTAACTCAATCTACATGAACAAAATATTCATTGTAATTTTACCGCTCTTCTTTGCTTCATCGTTGCATGCTCAACAATAATCATCCAGAGGTAAACAGGAAAAATATATGAATGCATCCTGGCCACAACTCAATTTCGCTGAAGCCAAAGC
>JBARAD010000067.1:0-2443 GCA_049791675.1 Chryseosolibacter sp. | reverse complement strand
CACTGGCACGGGTAACTGAATGATTATCTAATAAATAGCAAAACCTTGAAATCCAGTACAGAAGAAACAACCACGGCCGCGGGCAATGCTGTCGCGCCTTCATGGGCAAAACAATTCAAATCGTGGCTTGGCGTCCTGGGCCCCGGAATGATCACCGCGGCCCTGGTCTTTGGTCCCAGTAAAGTTACCATCACCTCAAAACTCGGTGCTGATTTTGGCTTTGATCTTTTGTGGATCGTCGTTGTCGCCATTTTCTTCATGGTAATTTTTACCGCCATGGCAGCCCGCATCGGGATGGCCTCGGATGTATCATTTCTCACCCTTATCCGGAACAAATGGGGAAAGCCGGCCGCGGTTGCCACCGGCGTAGGCGTATTCCTCGTATGCGCCGCGTTCCAGTCAGGCAATTCGATCGGCATTGGGATCTCGATTGCCGAGCTGTTCAAATCCACGCCTGAACCCTGGATTATCGCCTTTAATGTGATCGGTATCAGCCTGCTCTTTTTTCGCAGTTTCTATCAGTTACTGGAAAAGATCATGATCGGACTGATCATCATTATGCTCGTTGCGTTCCTGGTGACTTTATTTTTGTCAAGTCCTCCCGTGATGCAGGTAGCCGGCGGGTTGATCCCGAAGGTGCCATCCGGATCTTTCGGGCTGATCATCGCATTCATGGCCTCCTGTTTTTCTGTGGTGGGTGCGTGTTATCAGTCATACCTGATGCAGGCAAGACGGAAGATCCGTCCCGGCGAGCCGCAATCAGGACGCGATAGTTTTCCCGGCATCCTGATCCTCGGCATCATGAGCGCCATCGTTCTCATTTGCGCTGCAGCAGTTTTGCATCCCAAAAACCTGCCCGTCAACAGCGGGTCGGACATGGCGCGTGTACTCGAGCCGTTGTTCGGTAACTACGCGTCGGCGTTCTTTTTGATCGGACTCTTCGGCGCCGCCTTTTCGTCACTCATCGGCAATGCCTCGCTGGGAGGAACTTTAATGGCCGATGCCCTTGGCTTCGGAAGTAATTTCTCTTCCAGGGCAGTCCGTGGACTCATCGCGCTGGTCATGGTGATTGGTGCAACCATTGCGATCCTGTTTGGAAACCTGCCCATTCAACTGATGATCTTTGCCCAAAGTATCACGATCCTCGTAGTACCGTTTATCGGTATTGCTTTATACCAGATCGCAAACGACAGGGCCATAATGAAGAACTTGACAAACAGCACGCAGGTGAAGATTTTCGGAGGCCTTGGCCTGCTGATTCTGATCGGATTAGCCATCAGGAACGTACAGACTTTGTTCTTTTAATATGCAGCCTTCGCGAAGTCGGCGCATGCTCATATCATTTAATTCTGCACGCCCCCATGGAGGCGCTGGCCGGATTTGACGATCATTACATCCTTATTGGAAGACGCTATGTTAATTGATGCGATAAAGACTCTGTCGGAAAATATTCACAGTGAAGTTGTCGGACTCAGGCGCCATCTTCACCAGCATCCGGAATTGTCTTTTGAAGAGCACCAGACATCCGCTTTCGTGAAGGGGCAGCTTGATGCAACAGGCATACCGTGGAAACCTGTGGCCGGCACCGGTGTACTCGCAACTATATCCGGCAAGTTGCCATCGGATGAAGTTATTGCGTTGCGCGCAGACATGGACGCGTTGCCGATCCAGGAAGCGAATAAGGTTCCGTATGCCTCTGTCAATCCGAATGTGATGCACGCCTGTGGCCACGACTTTCATACTTCCTCTCTCCTGGGCACGGCGAAGATCCTTCACGCGCTCCGCGACCAATTCAAAGGTACGGTCAAACTTTTCTTCCAGCCGGGAGAAGAAGTTATTCCCGGGGGAGCGAGTCACATGATCCGGGATGGCGTCCTGGAAAATCCGAAGGTGAAGGCTGTTATTGGTCAGCATGGAATGCCGCGCCTTCCGGTGGGCAAGATCGGGATCCGCAAGGGCAAGCACATGGCTTCCATGGATTCGCTTTTCGTGCGCATCATCGGAAAAGGAGGGCACGGCGCGCAACCGCACCTGAATATCGATCCCGTCTTGATCGCTTCGCATATTATTATTGCGCTGCAGCAAATTGTCAGCCGTATGGCACATCCGGGAGACCCGACAGTGTTGTCTTTCGGCAAGGTGATCGCCAATGGCGCCATCAATGTGATTCCGGATGAGGTGTATATGGAGGGGACTTTCAGGGCCATGAATGAAACATGGCGAAACGAGGCCCACGGGAAAATGAAAAAAATGGCCGAAGATATCGCGGAGGCTATGGGCGGAAAGTGCGAGTTCAGGATCCAGCGCGGTTATCCCTTCCTGGTGAATGAAGAGAAGTTAACCGAGCAGGTGCGCGGATACGCCGTCGATTACCTGGGAGAAGAAAATGTTGTCGAGGAGGATATCTGGATGGCGGCAGAAGATTTTGCTTATTACTCGCAGG
>JBARAD010000066.1:0-22130 GCA_049791675.1 Chryseosolibacter sp. | reverse complement strand
TGCACCTCCGATTTATTGACGACGACGGCATCCTGGCCAACCACACGCAGCGTAATTTGCCGTGCATTTTCATTCACAATATTCCCGGAATAAGTTCTTCCGTCCCGCGTTGTGACGACCACCATTTTGTAGTCATCCTGGATCTCCTCGCTCGGGTTCAGTACGTTGCTGAGAATATAGTTGATGTTGGTGCGGTTCGATCCGGTAAGGTCGGGTCCGATGATACCGCCTTCGCCAAACATCGTGTGACAGGATCCGCACGTGCGCTGGAAAAGCATTTTCCCCTTTTGCGGACTTGCTGTGGCGAGCGCATCGGTGGTAAGCAGACGCTGGTATTTGTTGTATGCGGCATTTTCGCTGGCGGGAAGTTCATCGATCGGGCCCCATGTTTCCACAAAACCGCTGCCGACGACACGGCGCAACTGCCGGGCTACATACACAGGCACTTCAGCTTTGGGGATCGTCTTATCCTTCAGTGCCCGGGTCAGCATCCTCCCGTAGCGTGGACGCGAGGAGAGGGTGAGCACAGCCTCCCGCTTCTCCGCGCTGTTCAGTCCGGAGTATTTTTTCAACAAAAGGTTTCCCAGGTTCTCATCGTCATATCCGGCGATGGCGCGGATGGCGTCGATGCGCAGCGATGGTTCCTCGAGCAGGGCCGGCAATTCATTCACGAGCTCAGGCCGCTGCTGGGATGCGAGCACATTCAGGGCTCTGCGGCGAAGCGCTGTCGCCTCGCCTTTGTTCTTCAGGGCAGCAAGCGCCTGCTTCGCTGCCTCTGTATCCCCGAACAGGCGCGCGATATCCCCTGCAAGGGCTGCAGCTTGCGCATCGGATTTTTGAAGCGTCGCGTATACGGGCGTCCAGTTCGACGGGGCGGCAAGATCGTTTCTGCCTTCCAGGCCGTCGCGCATTCCTTCGAGCATACTCACCAGCGTCCTGGGTTTCTTCGCCAATGCGGCAATGACCCCTTCCGTTGCGTCCGCGTCCACACTGCGGCGCGCAATGTATGCCGCGATCAACGGGATATTGCTTTCAGCGGCGAGGGCCAGCGCTCTGGCGGGGTCCTTCGCTACCAGTGGCTCAAGTCCAAACCAGATCATCTTCGGGAGATTGTGATCTTCCGCATCGCTGCCGTGAGCGCTCAGTGCCTGTGCGAGGTTCCAGCCCGCATCTTCCGGCACGCGTTGCATGGCAGAGGCCAGATACAATCGGACCACGGGCGAAGTATCCTCCGCGGCCATCCGCGAAAATTCGCGCAGCACTGCCTGTGAAGGCGCCCGATCCTCACACAATAACTGGATCGCCCACGCGCGGATGTACGCGTCCTTCGATCTCAGCGCCTCCACCAGATCATTTTCCTGAAAGCCGTTGGTAACGTGCAGCGCCCACATCGCGCGAAGACGCCAGTCAGGATTCTCGTGCGATGCGTAGATCTTGCGCAGCGCAGTGTATACGTCCTCGTTCAGCCGCCCTTTCGCTGCGCGGCTTTGCAGGATCACCCTGGCCCTGCGCGCATGCCATTCGCTTTTGCTCGTCTGCAGGCCGGCCAGCTGTTGGTCCGTCAACTGCTGGAGATCGCCGTATCGGCCTTCCCAGTTTTCGGCAAGCGATCGCTCCGGCATGATCCGGAAGATCCGCCCCGTCTCCTGATTGAGTACTTCCTTTCCGCAGATATCTCCATCGTGCCAGTCGAGCACATACACGCCGCCTTCCGGTCCGATCTCCATACTGAAGCCGACCCATTGCGCATTGTTGGCTACCAGGAAATCATCGCCGTGATGGCCTACGAATCCCGAGCCCTTTCGCTCCAGCACATCCGACAGGACGGCATGCTCGTGAATGTTGGCCATAAAGACCCTTCCATGCTGAGACTCCGGAAATGCATCCGAAAGATATACGCGCGCACCGCCGTGGGCGGAGCGATGGCTGTGGTCTGTGATGGTGCGGATGTCGCTGTAGATGTAGGGATTAAAATGCTGGCCACCCTGGCGGTGATAAATTCCTCCGGGGATCACGTGCCAGAGATGGGGGATCACACAGGCGCTCATGATGAATTGTCCCTTGGCATCATAGTCAATACCCCAGGGGTTGCTGAAACCGTGTGCCACCACTTCAAAGCGATCTTTGGTGGGATGGTACCGCCATACGCCTCCATTGATATCCACGCCGTCGCCTTCAAGAATATCCTGCGGGAAGGGGTCGTTGTGTTTATAGATCCTGCCTTTGCCCTCCGGCTTGCGGACTTTGGAGGGCGTGGCGAATCCCTGAAGACCATACAGCCATCCGTCAGGTCCCCAATGCAGGCTATTCAGTGTTTCATGCCGATCCTGGATACCCCAGCCGGTGAGCAGCACTTTGATATCGTTTTCGTCCGCGACATCATCCTTATTCTTATCAGGAATGAATAACAGGTTCGGCGGCGCGCCTACATAGAGCCCGTCAAATCCTACGGCAATGGCAGCCGGAAAAGCCAGGCCCTCCATAAAGACCTTGCGGGTGTCGGCAACGCCATCCCTGTCTGTATCTTCCAGGATGAGAATGCGACTATCCCCTGCGTTGGAAAATCCGTGGCCGCGCGATTCATAGTCGCGGTTTTCCGCGATCCACATGCGGCCGCGGTCGTCCCAGCAGAAGGCCATGGGCTGTGTCATCATGGGCTCTGAGGCCCACACATTCGCCTGGTAACCATTGATGACGGTCATGGACTTTACCGCTTCATCAGGTGTGAGGAATTTCGCTTCCCTTCCCTCCTGCTGTGCTACCTGCCACAGGGCGTAGGTACCGCCCTGGCCACTGTACTTGCCCCAGGTTTCCGTCAGCTGCACATCGTCCAACTCTCCGGTATAAACAACCAACTGGTGACGGATGATTTCCGTCTCTCCTTTCGGGATATGCCAGTCGCCGGCGCGCGCGCGGGCCGGCCCGATCCCCATTTGCCCGTCGACACGCCAGGGCTGCGGATACCCCTTGTTATCGGGATGATCGAAGATGGCAATGTGCGCCAGATCATCGCGCCCCTCAACCTGCATACCAACGTCTACCCACAGCGCAGGCTGGCCTTCCGCCTTTTCATTGCGCTGACGGGCGGCATTCACAACGCCGCCTTCAACTCCTTCATGCCAGGGCATGCGCAGGAACAGGCCCCCATAATCGTATTTTCCAATGGTGACATCGGTCTGCCCCTCACCCCTCCATTCAAGGTCGAGGAAAAATTTTCCATCCTCCGCGCGCATCGACCAGTGCTGCGTTTCCCGCAGGACCGCATTTCCCTTTTCATCGAGCAGGTCATAGACGGTCTTCCATTTCACGGTAGTCCCTGTATCCTGGACCACTTCCGCCGACACCCTCTTCCAGTAGTCGCCGGCAGGATTGTGGAAATAATCGCGTCCGTTCACGCGCGTAAAGCCCCAGTAAAGTCCCGTCTGATGCTTGTGATGTCCGGGACTGTATTCTGTCAGAACACCTTTGCCGTCCGGCGCCGCGATCGGATGCAGATACGGACGAAAATCCGGTTTGGCATTTTGCGTGACAACAGGTTTGTCACTGCCCGGGCGGTACACCGAAATGGTCCCCGCATCCTGATCCTGTTCGATCCGGAGACTGACCGGACCGGACGTCAAACTTTCTGTATCTGAAGTTTTTTTGGAATCACACCCGGAGACCAGAATCATGGTGACAAGGAACAAGGGAAGGAGTCGCATCATACGTTTAGGCTTGGATCTTACGTTCCCGTAAGTTAAAAAGCCGGAAAACAGAAAACAAAAAAGTAGCGTAGCATGGGAGTTTTTAATGGTCGCTTACCCTTGACCGGTATCCTGTACCCGGGAAATAGCGCCAGACCGGTCTGCCACATGTCGGGCGCAAGGCGCGTGCGTCCTGACAACCCGCCACGAACGCACGTGGGCACAACGGATTCAATTCCGCAGTGCCCACGTCCATACCCGCATAAGTCCTTATTTTCCCTTCACCCCCGTTACCGCTTTCTTCAGCGCGCTCACAAGATTGCGGGCAACATCCACGTCGTTCACGGCAAACTCCAGCGTGGTGGTGTAGGGTTGTATTTTACCGTCTTTGTAGTATTTGATGATCTTGGCTTTGAAATTTGTTTCCATAACTACGTACAGCCATTTCCCCTTCGCCTCCATGGTAATATTGGAGGGGTTGATGTCCGCAAGATTGAATTCGTAAACCTGTTCAGGACCTGATCCTTTGGTATTAACTTCGACCATGGTAAATTTGAATTTACTGTTCTCACCCTCCACAGGTTCAACGGCTTGTTTCAGCGTCGCTCCATCCAATGATATTTCCTTAATGTTATTGCGGAAATAGGCAGTTGCCGACGCGGCATCGCTGCCGAACGGTTCTTTATAGGAGGTCTTGCATTTCTCAATGACCTTGTCAATAATGAATTTTGCTTTCCGGGCACTTTCAATATCCGGCATATACAGGCGCACCTGATTCTCGTACCCCTTGAATTTGTCATCCGCAGTGTTCATCACCAGTTTCTTGTCGTCGGTGAATTTCAGATCCACAAACAGTCTTTCACCGGCGACTTCCATGGCGCTTGCCAGCGGATTGACATCCATCCAGTTGAATTTCATGACACTTTTGCTGCTGCCCTTTGGATTCTTCTCAACCTGCGTGAAGTTCGTCAAACATGTTTCCTCCATGGATTGAGCAATCTGCTGTTCGCCATAGGTGATGTCGGTGGTAAGCTTCACCAGCTTTTGCATGCCATCCTTGTCCGAATTCACCGGCGGCATGCTCCCTTTTACTTTCTCCACGGCCAGCGGAAGAACGGTGCTGAAAACATATTTCATGTCGCGCGCTTCGTCAGGGCCGTTGGTCGATATCAGCATTTCATTTACGTACGGCCGCGCCTGGCCATTCCTGCGCACACCGAAATACTTCGCTTTCTGCAATGCTTCGAATTGGATGGCAAACTGATTTCCTGTTATCTTGTATGAAAGCGTATTGGCATTAATGTCCGCGAGGTTGAAGGTATACGTTTCTTCTGTAGAGGATTTTGAATCAGCCTCCACCCGGGTCAGCACCAAAGTGCCGGGATGCTCGCCCTGTTTTAAGGACTGCTTTACAGACTTCTCTCCGAAACTGACATCTTTGATATTGCTGACCAGCCAGCCAACCAGTGCATCGTAGCCGGAAAGTCTGAGCCGCGAGGCCATCACTTTCTCTGCCGGAGGGATGGCTTTCTTGATGATGCCGGTAATTTCACGTGCATTTTCAATGTCTTTGGCAATGATGGTGGTCTGATCATCGTACGATTGCACCACTTCATTCTTGTATACCTTGATGAGCTTCTGCTTATTACGGGCGGCAACAACAACGCTGATAAGATCTTTTTGTGTTTGCTCGCGCACGGCATAGGGATCTATGTCTGCAAGGTTGAATTCATATATATAATTGGTGCGGTTTCCTTTCTGGTCGATCTCATCGTAGCTGTAACGGATCAGCGCCGGCTCCTGGAAGGTGGCTTTCTGCTCATAGGTTTTGGATCCCGATTGAACGGCCACGACCTTATTCTGCAATTCCCCGCCAAGGGTTTTCAGCTCATTTGCCTGACCCAGCACGGACAGGGACGCAATGCATATCCAGAACAGGAGCAGGGCAAATACCCTTACAAAAGGTCTCAGGAATATCCCAAAACCATGATGAACATTCAATGAAGCGGTGTACATGACAAACGGGGTTTAATTTTTTGCCAAAAATATTTATACAGGTACAATATTAATTGGAAGAAGCAAGGGTAAACTTACATGCCGATTTCAAAATCAATTTATCCATCGCCTCTGCCCTACCATAAAACCATGGTATGATCCAGCATACTTCGAAGGCGGATCGAAGCCTGTAAAGAATCCGACAACTGTACCCCAACATAAAACACAACCGGTGGAAGCGGACCTGGAATAAATATCATCATACGCGCACCAGTTTGCCGCCATTGATAGATTTACCTGACGGTGAAGTGCAACGGGACATTTTTACAATGTCACGATAAACAACCGTCAGGTTTTCCTGATAAACTTCCGATCACCAGCCGAAAAGAACACCAAACCTTTGATAGTATAAAAATCCC
This sequence comes from Chryseosolibacter sp., assembly GCA_049791675.1. Lineage (GTDB taxonomy): Bacteria > Bacteroidota > Bacteroidia > Cytophagales > Cyclobacteriaceae > Chryseosolibacter. Next base: position 16,033 of record JBARAD010000066.1, on the reverse strand, counting down.
TTTCGATATTTATCTAAGTTACAAAAAAGGCCCGACTCATGCGAAGACCCTCTCGCAAAGGCCTGTCATGGGCGTTTGTACTCTGTGCAAACATCCCATTGATAGCGCAAGACCTCCAATCTATTGGCAGGGAGAAACCATTCTCCTTCGCCGGCGGACTATCCATTAGCCAGGTTTTTTATGCTTCGCGCGGCATCCCTTCCCGCCGGGATCCGTACAATTATTTCGCGTCAGGAAACGTGAATCTCTCTCTTTACGGATGGGCCGTTCCCTTAAACTTCAGCGTATCGAACAAGCGGACTTCTTTTTCGCAACCCTTCAATCAATATGCACTCCATCCGACCTGGAAATGGATCGCGGCACATGCTGGCTATACATCGATGTCATTTTCCCCTTATACCGTAAATGGCCACGTTTTTCTTGGAGGAGGCGTCGACTTAGCGCCGGAGGGCAGGTGGAAGTTCAGCGCGCTGTACGGAAGATTTCTGAAGGCGGTTGAAGCCGATACGACCGGGAAATCTGCGGCGCTGCCGTCGTACGAACGCAATGGCTATGGGTTCAAGGCAACGTACGGCGCCGGGCGCAACGTTGCGGAGCTGATCCTCTTCCGCGCCAGGGATGAAAAAAACAACGCGCTTCGCATACCCGACAGCCTCGGCATCACACCTCAGGAAAACCTGGTTGTCAGCGTCGGCGGCGGAAAGACAGTCTTCAAACACTTTCTGCTGAAAGCCGAACTGGCCACCAGCGCGATGACAAAAGATACGCGCGCGGAAAAAACAAACCACGATCATCCCCTGGCAAAGACGGGGTCATTGTTTACGCCAACGCTGTCATCTTCCTACTACCATGCGTTTAAAACTTCCTTCGATTACCAACGGGAGGCGTGGGTGGCTGGCCTGGCGTACGAGCGGATCGATCCCGGATACCGCACCCTCGGCGCGTACTACTTCAACAACGACCTGGAAAACGTGACGATCAATATCGCGGGGGGGATGTTGCAGGGTAAAATGAATGTCGCTGCCAGCGCGGGCGTTCAACGGGACAACCTCGACAACACAAAAGTCAGCATCATGCGCCGGATGGTGAGTTCGATCAATATCAGCTACATGCCATCACAGCGACTGAACCTGGCGGCGTCATGGTCAGGGTTCCAGACGCATACCAACATCAGATCACAGTTCCAATCGCTCAACGCGCTCTCACCCTTTGACAATCCCGATACCCTGAGTTTTACACAGATATCCCGCAATGCAACAGCGTCGACGACGTATACTTTACCAGGCGCAGAAACAAAAAGACAAAATCTTCACATACATGTGTCGTGGCAGGAGGCGGCAGACCACCAGGGACAGATGGAACAACATTCAGGAACGGCCTTCTGCAACATCAACACGGGATATACCCTTACCCTGATCCCGCAGAATATGGGCGTTGCACTGACGTTCAGCGCAACCACCAATCAAGGACCATTCATTGACAACAGGATGATTGGGCCAAACGCTGCCATCAACCGATCTTTCTTCGGAAGGAAGCTCAGGACAACCATGTCGTCATCCTGGAACAAATCATTTTCCAACGGTGAGGCTGTCAACACCATGCTGAATATCCGTCTGAACGGCGTGGTCGCGTTACAAAGCAAACACAACCTTCAGGTCAGTGTGGTCATGGCAACACGAACAACCTCGACCGAAGCGTCACGATCGTTCACGGAATTTACGGCAACAGCCGGATACAGCTATAGCTTTTCAAAGGCGAAAAACACTCCGGCCCGGGCTGCGCCGCGCAAATGAGGGGTCGCGACTACCGCAACTCCCTCACCCAAATATTCTGAAAACTGATCGCCTTGCTGGGGTCGCCGTGGTCCTGTAAGGTGATGGGGGCCTTGCCGTGGGCTTTGTGGTATTTGGGATGACCAATGTATGCCGTATGACCGCGGATCTCAAAGTTGTCCTGAACAAGCACTCCGTTGTGAAGAACCGTGACGCGCGCGGGCGCAAAAAGACTGCCATCTTCATTGAAACGCGGCGCAGTATACGTGATGTCATAGACGTTCCATTCGCCGGGCTTGCGCATCGCATTCGCCAGCGGCGGATTCTGTTTGTAGACACTGCCAGCCTGCCCGTTGACGTACGTGGCATTGTTGTAGCTATCCAGCACCTGGATCTCATACCAATACGCCGGGATACCCAGTTCGCCGCTCAGATCCTGCAGCATCACGCCGCTGTTCCCGCGCGCCTGGCTCTTGCCCTGTATATCCGCAGGGATACGCCATTCGATGTGCAACTGGTAATCGCCGAACTTTTGCGCGGTGGTAATGTCGCCTGTTCCTTTCTCTACGGTGAATACACCGTCCTGGACCTTCCACTTTGCGGCACCCCCGTCCTTCTTGCTCTTCCACTTCGAAAGGTCTTTGCCATCAAACAACACAATGGCGTCGGAAGGAGGCGCTACTTTCCCCAGATAAGGACCCGGATCAACAACTTTGGGAACAGGCTCCCAGTACTCTGTCATTTCAGGCTTCATCGGCGCAGGAGCCGACGGCTGGGCCATCGCCAGCGTAGCGATAAAACATATTAAAATCGCTGCAATAAATATTCGTTTCTTCATACGCTTGTTTTGATCAGGGGGTAAAATAAAAAATTACCCCGATACAGTCAAGCGAGGAACGAAAGTGGCGGCAACGCACCAATGATACGTTGCGCAGGCCGACCAACTGGCAATTGCGGATCATGTGGTGACAGTTGGTCTGTTTAAACGAAAACGGGCCGTCAGATGAGATCCCCCGAAAGAGAGGATTTCCCGGGCAGGCCCGCAACCCTGTGTCTGGGCTGCCGCCCTGCGACAGACTGCAGACCGTGGTGCGCCTCACTCGTATTTCAAAGAATCCACGGGATTGGTCCGCGCCGTCTTCAGCGAATGAAAGGCTACAGTCAGAAATCCGAAGGCCAGCGCCATCATGGCAACCACCGCGAACAGATGGTAATTCAACGGCGCGCGGTACGCAAAATTTTCCAGCCAGGCGGCGATCAGATAGTAGGCAACGGGCACGATCAGGATGGCAGCGATGATGATCAGGTACATCACATCCTTGTACAACAGGAAAATGATGTTGGGAATACTGGCTCCGTGCACTTTACGGATACCGATTTCCCTGGTTCTTTGCGCCGCCGTGAACGCGCTTAGCCCCAGCAGCCCGAGGAGTGAGATAAAAATACAGATGGCCGATAAGCCCATCAGCAAGCTGTGCTGGATTTCATCGGCGCGGTATTGTTCGTTGAAGCGTTCATCCAGAAAGAACGCCTCATACGGATGGTTGGGATCGATGCGCGACCATTTTTCCTTCACCAAGGCCATCGTTTCAGGAAGGTTCCCGCCGCCTATTTTCAGGTGAAGAAAACCCCCTTCCTCCGAAGCCTTGAGGATGAGCAATGGCGCTACCGGATTGTGAAGCGAAGCAAAATTAAAATCCTTTACCACACCGATGATCTCACCATCCTTTTCAGCATGAAAGAACTTGACCTTCTTCCCTACCGCATCATCGCCCCATCCCATCAGTCTGGCCGCAGCTTCATTGGCGATGAAAACACCCTCGGTGTCCGCTTTTGGTCCGTTGCGAAAGTCGCGGCCTTGCAGCAGCGGAATATTCATCGTCTTCAGGTAATCCTCGCCTACAGACATCAGGGTAAATGATTGTTGCTTCATGCCCGCATCACCCTCCGCCCACATTACTGCATTGCCACCGATGTTCATTCCCATCACACTATAGGAAGTGGTCGCAGCAACAATCTTCGGATGCTGAAGGAATTCATTCTTGATCCCCTGGATCTGCCGTTGCACCAGGGTGTCTTCGATCGGGAGCAACAGGATGTTCTCTTTGTCAAAGCCGAGTTCCTTGCTGCGTACATAATCGATCTGGTCCTGCATAAAAAGTGTACACACCACGACAAAGATCGAGATGGCAAACTGAACTGTAATGAGCACTTTCCGGAGCAGATAAGCGGAAGTCCCGTTCTTATAAGATCCCTTCAGCGCTTTGATGGTCGGAATCCCGGGCAGGTAGAAGGCTGGGTACAATCCCGAAATGATACCGATGGCCAAAGCGATCGCGATGGAGCCGCCCAATAAGACCGGGTTGCCGAAAAAATCCGGCGCCAGGTCTTTCGCAATGAGCTGATTGAAGGAAGTGCCTTTCAGCACAAGGAAAACCAGGGAGATCGCCAGCACCAATGACACCATTGAAAGAAAAACAGATTCGCCCAGGAACGATAAAACAAGGGCGCGCTTATCAGATCCCAGTGTTTTCTTCATGGCGATCTCGGGGGCGCGCTTCACCGACTTGGCAGTGGAAAGGTTCATGTAGTTGATGCAGGCCAGCAGGATGATAAAGAAGCCAATTCCTGTAAACGCATACAGGTAAGCCATGTTCCCGCGAGGCTCGTCTGCGTCAAGGTCGGAGTGAAAGTGGATCGCGGCGAGCGGTTCCAGTATGGGCGTATATTTACCGCCGACCTGATCGCCAAAGGACTTGAAATATTTGTCATATATCACCGGAAACTTGTCGTAGAACTGCTGCGGGTCATAGTTTTCGGGAAAGAGCAGGTAGGTATACACATCCGGATTCCAGAAAGCCTCTGATTTGATCATCCCCTGATCCTGTGTCCACGCGCGGCGCGGCAATTGCGATAGCAGGAAATCGAATTTCAGGTGTGAATTCGCCGGAGGATCCTTCACCACGCCGGTGACTTTATACGCGTCGGACCCCACCAGCAAAGGCTTGTCGAGGGCGGGCGCGTCGCCGAAGTATTTTCTTGCGGCGGATTCGGTTATCACGAGCGTATTGAGATCGATCAGGCAGGTCCTGGGATCACCTGCAATGAACGCATGCGTGAAGAGCTGAAAATAATTCGAGTCTGTTCTGACGACGTGCTCTTCATAGAAGGCTTTTTCGCCTCCCCCTTTATCCTGGTATTTCACCATGATGCGGTCCCACGAATTCGCCCGTACCACCCCCTGCACTTCCGGGAACTCTTCCCCGAGTATGGAACCCAACTCCCGGGCTGTACGCGCCAGCCGCACGTCAATACCCGTCGCCTGGAGGTGCCCGCCCAGGCGATAGATGCGCTGATGGTTTACATGGTGTTTGTCATAGGAAAGGTCATTCTGCAGGATCAGCAGCAGAATGATGCTCACAGCAATTCCCAGCGCAAGGCCCGAAAGGTTGAGAATGGAAAAGAACTTGTCTTTGAGAAAGACGCGGGAAAAGAATTTCAGATGCGTGCGGAGCATAGCGGGCTGTTTGGGGTATGAATGACTGCCAGGGTAATGTACGCACAAGGCCGGGCATTGCATCGCGTAAAGCCTGTAAGCCCGCCGGGCACGTAATCCATTATACCTGCCTGCTACCCAAAGGGTTACAGAAAGAAGGCTTTTTATTTACCAATAAAAAGCCTTACCTTACTGGTTGGCCGCACCGATCAGCCACCGCATTCGTCATACGCCAGTTACCGCTTTTCCAGCGCGCGGTCTACCGAATAACGGCCACTGCCAAACACGAGCAGGAGCCCGAAGATCACAAGGAAAAGAAGCGGTTTCTCCTTCACGCCGAACGGATCATTCGCATGGGCATAGATCACCGCAGTCGCCATGGTGATGATCAACGGTATCACTGCGAGGCGCGTAGCCAGCCCGAGCATCACGAGAATGGAACAAACAAATTCCGCAAAAACCACCAGCACAAAAGAGACTTCTTCGCCCAATCCATAAGGGTTGGCAAATTTGATTTCCTCTCCGGAAAAGAGCCTTTGAACTTTTGGAATACCATGGGTCAGCATCAGCGCTGCCGCAGCAATCCGAAACAGCAACAAGGCGAGGTGGCCATACGTGGGAGGAAGGTCGGTACTGTAAATTTTTTTCATGTCTGTTCGATAATGTTGTTTAAAACGGTGGTGATGCCGTGTTTTCAAACATAAAGAATAAAAATGATATTGGATTTTTCAAGCCAGCTGTATAATTCGGCTGCTCTGACCTTCGCAAAATAATATATGGGTCCCTGACGACGCATGAAAAAAAGGATCCGACGCCTGGCATCAGGAATTAATCAGGGTTCATCATTGTTATAAAGTAAATCCGTATATTGCTGATCTTTTGGATCTTTCGACACAGCAATTAAAGAAGACCTTTTGTTCATGATAAAGCCCACCATAGAATCTTCTGTTGATGGCGCGACTGACAATTAAAAATACTATAAAAACAAACATACCATGATGCTTGCCGAATCAAATCCCTATTCAACTTTGTGGAACAAATATCGCCCGGTAATTCTGCAACTGATGTCAGCTGCGGTGGAAAACGGACCTCAGCAGTACAAACTGTTTGCACACGAATTCAAAGCGGTTGGCCAGAAAGAAAAATCGGGTTTTAGCTTTATGTTAGAAACTTCTAACGGAAAAGCTATCAATAACATTAAGACATCAACCGTTGCCAAAAACCTGCTTCAGGTGTTGCAACAATCAAAGCGGGCTACTGAACTGATGAGCGAAGCCCCTTATGAATTAAGCATGGACAAGAATTTTGTCTTCCGCGTAAACCGCAAGGAAATAGCAAAAGTAGAAAGCGAGAGCAACGCGAATGCCTCCGTTGTAGCCTGATCATACATCACCCATTCAACCAGTATTCCATAGCGGATTACTGGTTTTTTTTTGTCTTCCGGTAGTCGTGCCGTGGATCCGGGGCTCCCCTATCATATCAGACCAGCTGTACCGAAGTAAATCCTTTGAATGCTTATATTTGCATCAGGATAACCTAACCTGTATGAATGAAGATTTCCACTGCCTGGATCTCCGGGAGAGGGCTAACCTCATCCTGAAGAAGGGGCAACATATGATTACAACCGATTTCTACGGTGCAACGGTAAAGCTATACCACATAAAAATGAGCTACGTTGAAATCTACCACCATCCTGTAACCCGCAAGATCATGAGGGTTTCATTTGCCAACGGCGAAGATCTCAATAAACACCTCCACCGGATCCGGATTTAGTGACATGCTGGAATGGTACGTTCCTAGCTTAAGATGTCCGAAAGGTTTTTGACAAGGGTGTCAAACTTGTCGGGCTTGGGCAAAAAAGCAGCGCCGAGTTTTTTGAACTCCTTCATGTGAACGGGGTCGGAGGCAGTCGAGTACATGATCACCTTGATGTGATTCAGGGCCCGGTTATTCTTGATGAGCTTAAGACATTCAAGACCGTTCATCTTCGGCATGTTTATATCCAGAAAGATGTAGTCCGGAATTTTTTGCCTGTCCGACAGGATTTCCAAAGCGCTCGCTGCGCTATCCGCCACCAGACAGGTAAAGGATGGCGCCGCCTTCTTCACGGCCTCGCAAAACAGAAGGCTGTCATCCGGATCATCATCAACGTGCAAAACGATCATACTACTCATTTCGGAGCCTAATTTCGCAAATTAATTTTTACCGGCACTTCTTAAAAGACATAATACCCCCCTACCCGCATCTGCAGCGCCGCAAGGGCTTTGTAGACAGGCAGTTAAAGAGCGCTCCGCCAGTCAACCATACCAGTATTGCTTTCGCTGCGTGTGCTGAGGCAACCCGTTCAGGGAGAGATTGGTGACCATGCGCTGAATCAGAGGCCCGGCAAGGCTTTTTGTCCCCCTGATAAAATCCTTAATTTGAAACCCTGAAATCCCCTACCATGAAATATTGCGGAATCCTCTTTTTGCTATTGACGGCCCTGTCCTGTGAGACAAAAAAAGTCACCACCGAAATCGATCCCCTGCTGGTAAACCAGACGCTGTTGAAATACGGCGAATCAAATCCCGAAAAGGATGTTCTCATCGAAACGGATTTCGGAAACATGCGCATCCGGTTGTATGATGAGATGCCGCTCCACCGCGCAAACTTCATCAAAAACATTAAAGAAGGAGTATATGAGGACGGCGAATTTTACCGGATCTTTTACCAGTTCATGATCCAGGCGGGCATCTATCCCAAAGAATTAAAATACACCATTCCTGCGGAGTTCAATAAAAATTACATCCATAAAAAAGGCGCACTTTCCATGGCGCGGTCGGATGAGAACAATCCCGGACTGGAATCATCGTCCACAGAATTCTTTATCGTGCAGGGGTCAAAGTACGCCGACTACCAGGTTGAGACGGAAGCACAAAACCTGGGGCTATCCCTTTCTCCCGCGCAGAAGGAAATCTATATGAATGCCGGGGGCTACATGTCGCTCGATCAGCAATACACAACCTTTGGGGAGGTGATCGAAGGCCTCGAGGTGATCGACAAGATCGCCGCCGTGAAAGTTTACAACGAAGACAAGCCTTTGAAGAAAATACCGTTCAAAATATCAATCGTTGAAAGTAAGGAAACCCCCTGATCTTTGAACGGGGACTTCAACCCGGCTGCGCCTGTTAAAGTTGCAGCTTTCCATGGTTTCTGATATCCATGGTTTTACCGGAGACAGTCGCAGCCGCCATCTTCAGCAGCCGCGCGTTTAGTTGGCCGTCCTTTGATCTGCGGGTTGTTTCTTCCCGGAGTTGCTCACAAAAGCGATGAACTTGCTGTCGGGCGACCAGGATGGGACGTTTATCGTGCCTTGTCCTCCATAAAGATAGGCGATCACGCGCGGCGCGCCCCCCGTGGCCGGCATCAGCCGAAGCATCACGCGCTTGTACGAAGGGTGGTCATTGGGATTGATGTCTACAGGAAACGAAATGTACGCGATCCATTTCCCGTCGGGCGAAATATGGGGAAACCAGTCATTGTATTCGTCGAAAGTAAGTTGCTCCTGCGCGGATCCGTCGGGTTTCATGCGCCACAGCTGCATGGTGCCGGAGAAACTCGCATTGAAATAAATATATTTTCCGTCGCGTGAATATTCCGGCCCATCCACATGCGCTCCTTCCGGAGTGGACGTAAGTTTGATCTCCTGGCCGCCGTTGATGTTGATCTTGTAGATATCATACGTCTTCCCGTTGCGTTGGCCCACGAACACCACTTCCTTTCCGTTCGGCGCCCAGCCATGCCAGTAAGAAGGTGTTTTTTCGGTGACCAGCCTGGGCGTGCCGCCTTGCAACGGCAACACGTACACGGTCGATCCGCCACCCGGAAGGCCATTGCGGTGGTGGCTGATGGCGAGCATTTTTCCATCGAAAGAAATACCGTGATCGTTGTTGTTTCTGTCTGCAGATCCCGTGTTGAGTTTCTCGGGCGTGCCCCCTTCTACCGGGATGGTGAACAGAGATCCGTTCGCGTTGAACAAGAGTTTTTTTCCGTCAGGCATGAAATTGGGCGCTTCGATACGTCCGTCATCTTCATGGATCACACGCCGTGTTCCATCCGCGACATTCAGTATTTCCAGACGCGAGCCGATAAAGCCTTCCCGGTTAGGATTGTAATTGTCCGCAACCGGTTGATCGATCCGGACGTTCCATACCTTTGCCTCTTCCTGCACATTTTCATTGTGGGAGCAAACGAACAATCCCCCGAGTACTTCGTCGGCCATGTCTTCCATGGTGTGCGAGCCAACGGTTTGCAGGGGTTCACCCGGATGGGCTACCCGCATGGTGAAGATGTTGCCCTTCCGTTCCAGCTGAATGACCTGGTAGTGCTTCTTGGGGGTGAAGATCTCATCCTGGGGATCGCGCATCAGTGCACCGGGCATGGCGCGCCATTGCAGCACGGTAAGGCCGTCCCCATGGGAAACGGCGCTGACGTGATGCGCAATGTCCTTTGTGTCCGGGCGGATCATCCATCCAACTTTGCGATGCGGGTCAGTCCCCTTCCCGACGAAAGCGAAATTAGCCGTCATGATGAAATCGCCTTTTATTTTATTATAGAGATAGTGGAATTCGTCTCTGCCAAACCAGATGTTGTATCCGCCGCCGCGAAGGGTATACGTTTGTGTGGCGTCGTCGTAGGCAGCCGAACCCTGAACTTTGGGGTTTCCAACGTCGGCGTGATGCTGGAAAATGCCGATGGCATTCTCCTGGGCGGAAACGATCGTGCTGAAGATCAGGAGGCAGGCGGCGAGGTAAAGATTTTTCATAGCAGGCTACGTATAGGTGAAGTTTTCACAAACCAGGATCCGTTTGGGATACTTCGTTCAATATACAAAACGCCGGGGAAATGCTGTTCCCGGGAGATCGCGCTTTTTCAAAAAAAAACCCGGATCCTGCTGATCCGGGCCTGACCTGTAAACCAGGAGATTTAACGTCGTTAAACTCCCGGATACTTTCTTTTTAAGGTTGTCCTCATATACGGGTTCCTGAAAAGAGACTTAAAGGGACAAACACTTTTGATGTCTGCGAGTTTGACCTTGTTCGTTTCAAGCATATACCCGGTGATGTCATAATTCTTCAGGACAATGGTGATCACCTCGCCGATCAATATATCTTCGACAGCCGTCACGACGATCTCCTTCCCCAGCACCGGCGCACAGATGCCGACAGCCGTTCCTTTCTCTTTGCTCTCTGCAAGTGCATTCAGCATTTCACCTGGATCTGACACCAGCTCCCTGCTCAGTTTCCGCATCACGGTATTCAGGTTGTCCTCAGTTTCATCCGAAAATATCATGTACATTAATTCCCCCTGCTCTATCTACCGTTCGACACACGTATCCGTCTGGCCCGAAGAAAAAAACTGTGCCTTTACAGAGGCGGCGGTCGGATGAACCCGCTGTTCAGGCGGGGAACCGGGTGCTGGGTACGGGTTTTGTGCTGATTTTGTAAACGGAATAGCGATGCAGGGAATGATTACAGAACCCAAATACATCCTGGAAGAGCTGATGGCCAGCCGGGAGCATGGAAACGTTATCGGGATATGGGCGCCCTCCCTGAGGGACGGTTTGAACATGTGCGCAGTGGAAAACATCTTTGACGATGAAGAAGAACATGACAAGGTGATCATCCTGAAGGAAAAGGATCTGAACGGGGTCCCCCTACAGGCACATGTTCTTTTTTTACAGGAAATTGAAAAGGTTTATCCGTTCAAGACGCTTTACAATGATCCGGCGAACGTGAATAAGACGCTTCCCGTTCTTTGAGCCCGGGCAGCCATAAAAGCAAACTGTTTGCATCGATCCGTTCTCCGCGCATGCGCAACGGTCACCGCTAACAGCTGAGGAGAAGAATAGCACACGATTTTCTGACTGCGGCCCTGAACAACGGTCCGGACTATACGCATCTTTCGCCCGTCCACATTGGTAAATGGATTACAGCGCGCCGCTGAACGACGCACATCTTTCTTGAAACTTACCTTGCTGCTCCCCATTACTGTGGACCACCAACCTCGTTTTGCTCTATTTCGAACTTCAGCAGCAGGGGTATATTTTTGGATGTGTCCGGAAACAAACGTGGGGATGAAAAGCATGGAAGTACATTTTGGATTTATCCGCGATAAACAGCGAATCCATGCGGGGTTGATGAACAGCAAATCATCGAACCACCAGGTGGCGATCTGTTATAGCAGCGAAGGCAAGTTACTCGTCAAAATATGCACAGTAGTCGATGTTACCAGCGACGCGCAAGGCGCTACGGTGACGCTGCGAACGCAACAGGATGATCCCGCTACAGAACTAAGAATTCCCGTCGATCAGATTCAAAGTATTTACACCATCCGGGATTTTGACAAGGATGAATAACAGCTGCCTGGACCGCGGGAACTGCCGTTGCGAATGCTGATAAGCCATGCGCAAACTGCAATGGATACCTTCATGTAAGATATGTCATGATCTTGCCAATTTAACCCGCCTGCAGGTTGGGGTTATTTTGTATCTTGATATATGAATATTCTCTACGTCGATGACGATCCGGATGACCGCTACATTTTTCTGGAGGCGGTGAAATCCATCGACCAGACGTTGGAGTGTTCAACCGTCAGTGACGGCACGGAAGCGCTTAGCTTCCTGGAATCGCATAAGCCGGACGTTGTTTTCATGGATATCAATATGCCGCGCATGAATGGAAAAACGTGTCTGGAACGGATCAAGGCAAATAAGAAAACTTCACATCTTCCCGTGTATATGCTGACTACCTCGGATGACCCGGCAGAAAAAGTGCAGTGCAAGCAAATCGGCGCCAGTGATTTTTTCCTTAAACCGCATTCATACCGTCAACTCAAACAACTTTTACGATCCATTGTGGTGTAATCGTGGAGACGCTGCAATCCGGGCGGGAAATTCATTGTTGTAACTTTCCGAAACATTTTTGAAATCGCGGAAATGTGCGATGTAATGTTTTGGCGATTATAAAGTACTTTCCGAAAACGATTCTGAGTTTAACAGGCTTAATTGCCGCCCGGAACACCCGTAGCGGCCGGTCGATAAAGCGCGGGTTACATCGACAACAATTTGCCTTAAAATGTCAACCCGAAGATCCAGTGTCAGCGTTACCCGTCTTCACGCTGATCGACCCTTCGGAGAAAATTGTTTTTGCGCAAATTCCTTACATTGTCAATTTTGAACTTTTAGTAGCCGGGGTTTAAAGCGGCAGTAATTTTTTGTAAATTATTACTGCAACGATTTTTAGACTTCAGCGGCAAATCTCTTTTTAATCCCCCGTTGTCGAATCGCATATGGTGCAACCTAAAATCTGTTTACTGGTAGACGATGATCCCGACGATCAGGAGGTTTTTCTCACCGCGTTGAGTGATGTTTCCGCGTCGGCACTTTGTCTGGTCGCCCCTGACGGAGACCGCGCGCTCGAATTGCTATACAACGAAGACACCATTCCCGACTATATTTTTCTGGACCTGAATATGCCGCGGATGAACGGCTTTGAATTTCTCGCGGCCATGAAGAAAAGCAAGATCCTGAAAGATATTCCTGTGATTGTGTATTCCACCACGTCACAACCCGCCCAGATCGAAAAATGCAAGAAACTGGGCGCCACCGAATTCTTTACCAAAACCTACCGGTACCAGGATTTATGCACCCTGCTGAAGCGGTACTTCGGCGACGCGTGATGGTTTAAAATTCAGGTTTAAAGACGGGTTTGAAGAAAGGCTGAATGCAGGCTAATTACCGGCTGACATGAATTAAACCTGTCTCCAAATCCTTGCAAACCACCCGGCAGGGTTGTTAATTGCAAAAAACTACAATATCGTGGATTGGTACCGGCAACTCGGTGTAACGGAATTTATCTTTATCGGGGCTTTCGTTGTTTTTTACGGATTGTACCTCTTCAGGGTCATTCACGTGGGCAAGACTCTGAACACCCCCTTCAGAAGGGTCTTTATCAAATTATTGCTGCGTACCCTTTTCTTTGCGCTGATCATCGTCGCCATCCTGGGTCCTTCGTTCGGCGGTTCGAAGAGAGAGGTGAAATCCATCGGAAAGGACATCATGATATGTGTGGATCTGTCCAAATCAATGGATGCCTTCGATATCCAGCCTACGCGGCTCGAAAAGGTGAAAAACGAAATGAAGAAGCTGGTCGCCGGCTTCAGCTCCGACCGCATTGGCCTCATTATCTTTGGATCGGAGGCTTTCATGCAATGTCCGCTGACCTACGACCAGAATGCGCTGAACCTGTTTATCGAAACGATGAATACCGGGCTGGTGCCCGTGGGCGGTACTGATTTTGGACCGGCCCTGAAAATGGCGCTGGATAAACTGGAGGATAACGCGGGTCAGCCCAATGAAACAAAATCGAAGGTGATCATTCTGATCAGCGATGGTGAAGATTTCGGTCAGGAAACGGAGGATATGGTGGGTGAGATTGAGAACCGCGACATCAAATTGTTCAGTCTCGGCGTCGGCACCGAAAAGGGCGGTAATATTTATGCGGGCAACAGCGTTAAGAAGGACCGGGAAGGTAACACCGTGGTCACGAAACTGAATTCGGGATCGCTCAGGTCCATTGCCGATAAGACCGGTGGCCAATATTTTGAGATCAACGAATCAAAAAATGATGTATCCCGGTTGATCAATACCATCGGCAGGATTGAAGGCGAACTGCGCGACGCGCGCATGGTAGATGTGACGGCGAATAAATATTTTTATTTCCTGGCGATTGCTGCGGCCCTGTTATTGCTCGACATCCTCATCAATATCAAGACAGTTACGATATGAAATTTGTCCTTCTCCTCGTTCTCTCGCTGATCACCCTGGTAGACCCCGCAACGGTCAGGAAGATCAACGCCGCAAAGTCGGCTGCAGAGGATGCTTTCAAGGCCGGAGATTACACCGCAGCCATCAGGCATTACAGGTATCTGGTCGATTCGCTTGGCGTCACGGAAGATGAGGTGGTATTGAACCTGGGAAACGCGCTCTACCTCGCGAAGGATACGGCAAACGCCTTCAATACCTACCAGCGGGTGACCGGAAGTCCGAAAAATGATATCAGATCCAAAGCCCATCAGCAACTTGGGATCATGGCCAATCAACAGGGCCGTTCGGAGGAGGCGCTGAATTTTTTCAAACAGGCCATCAAAGCTGAACCTTCGAATGATGATGCCCGGTACAACTATGAAATGCTGAAAAAGAAATTGGAAGAGAAGAAGAAAGAGGAAGAAGAAAAGCAGCAACAAAACAAAGATCAGCAGAAGCAGGACAAGCAAAATCAGGATCAGGAGAAGAAAGATCAGGAGGAAAAAGATCAGCAGGAGCAGGATCAGGAAAGCAAGGACGAACAACAGAAAGATCAGCAACAGAAAGATCAGGAACAGAAGGAAAAGGAACAGAAAGAACAGCAGGAAAAGGAACAGCAGGAGAAAGAACAGCAGGAGCAGGAACAGAAAGAGTCACAGGAAAAGGAGATGCCCAACCTTGACCGTGAGAAGCTGGAGCAGATGAAGATCACTGAGGAAAAAGCGCGTATGATCCTGGAGGCGATGAAGAATCAGGAGAAACAGTACCTGCAGCAACAGAAGCGCAAGCCGACCCAGTCGCGTGACCGGAATAAACCGGATTGGTGAGATGGACGACAGACCACGGTCCACAGACCACGGACGACGGTCCACAGCAGTCGACTTTTAACAACAAATGATCATGAAAGAAGTATACATCCTCTCCGCAGTAAGAACACCCATCGGAAGTTTCGGTGGCAGCCTGGCAAACGTTTCGGCTGTGACCCTTGGCGGAATCGCGGTAAAAGGTGCGCTGCAGAAAGCAGGCGTTGATCCCGGGTTGGTTCAGGAAATATTCATGGGGAATGTCATCTCCGCCGGGCTGGGGCAGGCGCCGGCAACGCAGGTGGCTGCGGCCGCCGGACTTGGATTCGAAATCCCCTGTACGCTGGTGAATAAAGTATGCGCTTCAGGAATGAAAGCGGTGATGCTCGGCGCGCAATCGATCATGCTCGGACAGAACGATGTTGTCGTGGCCGGCGGAATGGAGAGCATGAGCAACATTCCCTACTACCTGCTGAAAGCCAGGTATGGATATAAGTTCGGGAACGGCGAGCTCGTCGACGGCCTTCAATACGATGGATTGACCGACGTATATAACCATTGCGCTATGGGCGTCTGTGCCGACAACACGGCCAAAGAGATGCGCATCACGCGCGAGGACCAGGATCAATACGCCATCAACTCCTACAAAAGGGCGGCGGAATCCTGGAAAGCCGGCAAATTCAGGGATGAGGTCGTACCGGTCGAGATCAAAGACCGGAAAGGAAATGTGACTTTGTTCGATGAAGACGAAGAATATAAAAATGTGAACTTCGACAAGATCCCGGGGCTGAAACCGGTCTTCGGCAAGGACGGTACTGTCACCGCAGCCAACGCCTCCACCATCAACGACGGCGCTTCCGCGCTGGTGCTGATGAGTAAGGAAAAGGCGACCATGCTGGGAATAAAACCGCTTGCGATGATCCGTGGCTTCGCCGACGCCGCACAGGATCCGATGTGGTTCACCACCACGCCCGCCCTCGCCATCCCCAGGGCGATGAAGCATGCAGGCGTCGACAAAAAGGATGTGGACTTTTACGAGATCAATGAAGCATTTTCCGCGGTAGCGCTGGCCAACAACCTCAAGCTGGAACTCGATCCTCAAAGGGTGAACGTCAAC
>JBARAD010000065.1:0-2350 GCA_049791675.1 Chryseosolibacter sp. | reverse complement strand
AAACAGCCCTTATTCGCTATTCGACGCTGTCAGTGAAACCGTCGCGCCGCCCCGCCGTATACACAGTATCTTTTCATGTTCAGAAATTCCGTACACCATGACCACCGAGATCCTCCTGCGCTACCTTCATTTCGTCAGTATTTTTGCCATTGCGGGCGTACTGGTAGCTGAGAACGTCATGTTAAAGAAAACACTGACCCGTGCGGAGATCGGGAGGCTGGCGCGCGTGGATGCCGTCTACGGACTGGCAGCGCTCACGTTGATCGCCGTGGGTCTAACCCTATGGCTGGGCGGCTTCGGGAAGCCGGCAATCTATTACAGCAGGAACTGGATCTTTCATACCAAGCTTGCGGTATTTCTGATGGTCGGAATTCTCTCCATTTATCCGACTGTCTTCTTCATCAGGCACCGCAAGGGAACCCCGGACGAAGCTGTGCTGATTCCTGCGTCTGTTTTCTGGATGCTGCGCCTCGAGCTTGTGCTGCTCGCGGTGATTCCGCTCCTCGCCGGGTTGATGGCCAGGGGTTTCGGGTTGTTCGGTGAGTCGGTGATCAATCGGTAAGTGTTCGGTAATCAGTATTCAGTAATCAGTATTCAGTAATCAGTAATCAGTAGAGCAGTGTGCGCAGTATGATGCGGGCCAGGTCGGCAACGCACCTTCCCTTCCGCATTCATTTCCGCGCAAGGAGTCGAGCATATTTTGCACGGCTAATCCAGTTTATACCTGTAGGCAAGTAGGTCCTGTTGCGCCAGCTTGCTTCGGACGGAAACTAGACCGATATTAGAATGGTTGTTAATGTAGTTGTAACCTTGAAGAATATGTCATCAACAGAACTTAAATTGCAGATAATCAGCAAAATAACAACGATAACGGACGAATTGATCCTGGAGGAAATTTATAGGCTGGTAAACCGTGAATCTGGGATGGATTCGGTCTACAGACTTACCGATGCTGAGAGAAACGCAATCGCTGAGGGCCTGGAGGATGTGAAAGAAGGACGAGTCTATTCGTCTGAAGCCGCCGAAAATATGATTAAGGAATGGCTCGAAAAATAGAGTGGACAAAAACTTCTATCCGCGATCGATTCAACATCTATCAATTTTGGATCGAGAAAAATAATTCCGATTCGTACAGTAAGAAACTCGAAGAACTGTTTAATGATGCCGCAAAGCTGATATCGGAATTTCCACAGATTGGCACGGAAACAGATTTCCCAGGGTTAAGGGTCAAGATTGTAAAGAACTATAAACTATTTTATTCAGACCAAGCGGATACCATCCGGATCATTAGGATCTGGGACACCAGACAAGATCCTCAGCGTTTAAAGTTGCCATAGGCAAACGCGTGGTAGTGATGAAAACCATACAGTGTCATCGCGGAGTTCAAACCCGCCAATGCCAAAACAACAATCTGAAAACCGGATGACGTTTCAGTAAATTCTCATTTGAAACTGTGCCTGGCAATTGTAACAACAGGCCAGTGAATTGGAGGACTGCGCCCGGCATGGAGCGTTGCGGTTGCTTTTTGACGCGGATGCCGGCGAATATCTGATCGATAATCGTTTCAAAGTCTACATTGTTATATTTGCGGAAAATATCACGATGACTGAATCAATCCAATGTCCCAAATGCCGGTCTCCATACGGATATCCCACCGGCACGTCTTTCATGTGTCCGGAGTGTGGGCATGAATGGAACCCTGAAGCGCGGACAGAAACGGCAAGTGCCGCCGAAGATCCTGATTCATTGATCGTAAATGACGCCAACGGCAATGTGTTGCAGGATGGCGATACCGTTGTGCTGATCAAAGACTTACCTGTGAAGGGTGCTCCTAAACCCATCAAGGCAGGCACCAAAGTGAAAAATATAAAACTCACCACTGGGGATCACAACATCGACTGCAGGGTAGAAGGTTTTGGCGCAATGGCGCTCAAGTCTGTTTTTGTGCGGAAGGCCTAGTCCTTAGTTGTGTTAATCGCCGTAATTTGGTTTTCGATTGAATTGAGCCGAAAACGATTCATCAATCTCATTTATTCAAGGGCAACACTGTGTCCGTTCGAGCGCCGACCTTTGACGCAAATTGTACTTCGCCCATTCAGGGCTCCGTACTGCTTACATTTCATACCCAGGCCTCGCAGAGACTGCTCAGCCTGGCTAGGATACTCCGCCCCGTCGGGGCTTTGTGACCTACTGATGGATCGCGTATTTAGCAATTAATCCTACTCTGTCATGTTTGAAATTTTATGTTGCGTGCGGCAATTTCCTTCGATCAGGCTTGCCTCCGTTTGCCCGATAGTGCATGCGTAGAAAGATTTTTCCTGGGGCAAACTGTTTACGCTCTCCATTAAAC
>JBARAD010000064.1:0-3138 GCA_049791675.1 Chryseosolibacter sp. | reverse complement strand
GGCGGTGCTTCCGGCACCGGGAAGTTGCTGGCAGAGGGGTCGGTCAACGAACCGATACGGTTTGTCTCCGAGACTGCAGGCAGTGCGGGACCGCGAATTCAATTTCTGGGCGGAACGCTTCCGGGAACAAAGCTATCGCATTGTCATTTTGAACAGGGTGGAACAGCATCGAATCTTTATGATGGGATGGGAGTGATCGATCTGCAGGACGCTCACGTGTCGATTGAAAATGTAGTTGTCAAAAATGCGCGTTGTGCTTTCACGCTGAATGCAAATTCCTACTTCGACGCTTTCGCAAACAACACCATTGAATCCACTGTTAATTACGGGGTCGTCCTGAACGCGAATTGGGCGCATACCATTGGTACTGGAAATCAATTCAAGGGGCCCAATGGGATTATTGTAACCGGGGGATCGCAGAATCCGCTGATACATCCTGCGGTAACATGGCTCAGGCAATCATCGCCCTATATCATCAGAGATGACGTCTATGTTGGTAGTGCCGAAGGAAGTGTCCTGACGATCGAGCCCGGAAGCACGCTGGCGTTCCAGGGATCGTCGCTGTATGTGGGATACAATTCAGCAAAAGGTGGCCTGTTTGCCGATGGCGCCGGCGACTCGATCGTATTCACGTCTGCGCGCCCGGACAAAGCGAAAGGCGACTGGAAATCCGTTTGGTTTGCTGAAGGAACGTTGTCCGGATCCGTTGTTAATAAATGTATCCTCGAATATTCCGGCGGTCACGCCTATGGCGTCATTCATGCGAGCCATACGGATGTTCCTGTTATCACGAACAACACCATCCGCCACACAAGCCAATACGGCATCTCAGCAGAAGGCTCTACCCCCACAGTGAGCGGAAATGTTTATATCGATGTGGACAAGGAGCATGCGCACTTCTATGAATAGAAGGATCAGCCCAGACTCGGCAGCATGCCTGCAACGATCTATTCTCCCTTAGGAGTTAATGACTTGCCGGGACTCGGAGATTGCGGACACCGCTCCCGATTAATCATGACTCCAGCCCGGACTGAATGAGAATCCAGTTTCCTTGTGGAAATCGTGTTTACCAACGAAGATCCCTTCTTAAGGGCATCGACTTTGTTGAGGTCATGTGTTGTGTAATTTCCGATTATTATTATTTTTATAAGGATAATGAAATTAGAAAAATTCGGCATCCTTCTTCTGCTTCTTTGCCCCATCATTTCTGCCTACCCGCAGGCAAATCTCAATCTGGATTTTGAAATCAGTCATTACCCGAATTTTGTCAAATATTGGGGTAGACCGGTTAATCAATCATATATAAGCGCCGTTGATTTAGAGAATTTCGTCTCAGGGAGTAAAAGCCTGCGGATTATTTGTACTGAGGACTTCAAAGGAGAACCCCCTCGCGATTTCTTTTTCTATAATGTAGACTCTATCCCATCTTCTTTGATAAAGAATAAGAAGACAGTAACCGTGTCCGCTTATGTGAAGGGGCATGGATTATCAGAGAAGGCGTATGCTATGTTGTATGCTAACGCCCGGGGAGGTGGAAAGTTTAAGTATAACCAGTCAAGCCGGCTCACCGCTGCTTCTCAGGGTGGCTGGCACAAGCTGACTGTGACGGTGAAGGTGCCCGAGACTGCTAACTCACTGCTCTTTGGTGGAATTGTTGAGGGTGCAGGGATGTACTGGTTTGATAAGTTTGAAGTATTGATCGATGAGACTCCGGTGCAGGATATTGCGTCTTTCTTGCCTGAGGTCACGAAGTCGCAAATTAAGTGGACTAATGATCAACTCAATAAGATCGGGCGGACCAAAGATGTCTTTGAAGTAAACAGTAACTTCTATCATGAGGTTGCGGACGCAAAGATTCTTGGACTGGGTGAGGCCACGCACGGCACACATGAATTCTCTTTGCTCAAGAGTCAGATCATTCAGCATATCGCGACAGCATCCGATAAGAATGTTATTGTCGCATTTGAAAGCGCCTTCGGTGCAGCTCTGCGGATCAATGATTACATCAGGGGAGGGGAGGGCGACCCTGAAGAAATTGTGCGTAATATTTCCAATCCCTGGCGGACTATTGAATTGGTTGAAATGATTCGATGGATCCGCGAATTTAACCGCACCAATGACAATAAAGTTTTATTTCTCGGATTTGATATGCAGTGGCCGGATAGCGAGATCGCGAACCTTGAGAAGTTTGCAGAATCCCATGCTAAAATTTTAACCGCTACTGTCTCCGAAATAAGGAAGCTGAGTCATGGGATTGATCGGTATCGAACAGACCGGCGCGTTGGTCCGAAACTCGACTCAATTGTCGCCAAATTGAAAATCATCGGAAATTTGTTTTCGGAACAAACGCGTCCATTGGACGACCAGGCGAGGTTTGCCCGGCATAACATCGATGTGCTATCCCAGTTTATTTATCGCCTGAAAGCAACCGGTAATCCCAGCGCATTTAGGGATTCCTGTATGGCGGCAAACATTATTTGGATGGCAGATCATTACCCGGATCATCAGATCATACTGTGGGCACACAACGGCCACATACGAAAACGTGCGAACTGGATGGGATATGTGTTGAAAGATCGTTTTGCAGAGGATTACCAGGCAGTAGGATTTACAACTTTCTCTGGCACTTTTTCAGCATTTAACAGACCCCATGATCCCGAGGCAATTCCGCTGGAAGCCCCGCATCCTGAGACATATGAGTACTGGTTTGAAAAACTGAAATACGACAACTGGATCATGAATGTGGGCAAGCTTGCACAAAACTCAGTCAGCAATTGGCTCGGCACGCCCAGGCAGTTTACTTTTGTCGGTTACAAGAAACCTGTCGAAACCCAATTCAGTTCAACGAATGTTATGGATGAGTTTGATCATTTGGTTTTTATTAAGAACACCAGGCACATTAGTTATGTGAACCCGTTCGAGGATAAATAAGCGCCTGAAAATCCTGGTGGTATTCCGAGTGCAAAGCGCTTAAAACATGAATGAAGTCCCACTATTCATCAACGGCAGCTTTCCGCAACTGCTTCCCATAATCCTTTGGCGTGGTGTTGTACTGTTTGATAAAGCATTTGTTGAAGTACGAATGACTGTTAAAGCCGACCTCCAGGGCGATCTGACTGATATTTAGCTTTCCTTCTC
>JBARAD010000063.1:0-13143 GCA_049791675.1 Chryseosolibacter sp. | reverse complement strand
GCGTTAAAGAGTGGAGAACGAATCAGGCGAGTCGGGGAGAAGTTCAAGTTCAATTGCCTGATGATGATACAACAGCAACTGTTCACTTATCGTTGCAATTACGCGATTATAGACCGATAAATCCGGAATAGTTTCCATTAGTGCCAATGGACCTCAAATGGGCACTATTAATAGTAATGGGCTTCCGGGAAATATGCCATGGATACTGTCGGTAGGTATCCGCATAGTGTTTAGCTTCTTAAAAGACGAATTTTATCTGGGCAGGATAGATGAGCATTTATCCGATATATCACTAATATGCCAGGGATTTGCAACGTTAAGTTGCGGGCTTTTGTTCTCATTGGGTCACTGCTCTAATGTAGGACATAACTTTATGAGACTAAAAGCCCTAATTTCAACATTTGCCCTCGGAGGGTTTTTGTTTTTTACTCATCACGCAGTGGCGCAGGAGCAGTCGGTGACCAACACCGAAAACCAGGATCAGGACAGTGCCCGTAACGCCAATGAACGCCAGGCGGAGCAGGTTGAGCAGGATGCTGAGAGTATGAAGGATCTCAAACAGGAGCGGGCCCAAACGCGAACGAAAGCGAAAGAGGCCCGGCGCCTTGAGCGGGATGCCAACGATGCAGCAGTAGAGTCGCGGAATGCTTACCGTACCGAGAAGAAAGCTCAAAGAACCCGTAAAAGCGCCGATGCCCAGGCAAAGAAAGCGCGCAAAGCCAGGGACAAATCAGATGAGAATTGATCTGGATTAACAGCGAAGGGCGGGATCATGTTCTTAGCCCTTGCACGATCTAAAAGTCCTTAATGTCAACAGATCATACGATACTTTCGAATGAGACTATCGATCGGCCCGCCGTGCATCATCCTTTCTGGATGAGGCTTGACAATGCAGCGAAGATTTACCCTGCCATACAAAATGAGGAACTGACATCGGTATTCAGGTTATCCTGTGTGCTGAAGCGCCGCATCAGCATTGCACCGCTTCTGTCGGCTGTTCATGAGATTGAGGATAGGTTTCCGTATTATAAAGTAAAACCCAGAAAGGGATTTTTCTGGTATTACCTGGAATATCAACAGGAGTCAATTCCATTAAGGCCTGATCTGAGCCTGCCATGCCGTGCGTTTGAGAAAGATGATCTCATCTTCAGGATCCTGGTGAAAGACAACCGCCTCAGCGTGGAGTTTTCTCATATACTCACCGACGGGGGAGGGGCGTTTGAATTTCTCAGAACTCTCTTGATCACGTATTTTGAATTTTGTGGCATTCATGTTGAGGAGACTGCAGGATTCCTGAAACCGAGTGAGGCTCCTGACCGGGAAGAATTTGAAGATGCTTTTTCGAAACACTTTCCGGGTAGAATACCTTCACCAAAAAAGAAGCCTAAATCATTCCATCTTCCTTTCAGGCTGAGTGAACATCCCCGTTTCAAAGTACTGGTGGTTAAGCTACCCTTGTCGGGGATATCTACCAGGGCAAAGAAATATCAGGTCAGTATTACTGACTATCTGGTGGCGGTGTATTTGTATTCCCTGCAATCCATCTACAATGGGTTGTCAGCATTTCAAAGGAAGAAGCATCGTAAAATCTTCAGAATACAGGTGCCGGTGAATCTTAGAAGAATCTATCCATCGAAGACGATGCGTAATTTTTCGCTGTTCATTACTCCTGAGATCGATCTTTCGCTGGGGCAATACACCTTTGAAGAGATCGTAAAAACAGTGCACCATATCATTCAGCTCGAAACCGACAAAAAGCTGATCAACAAGATCATCGCCCGGAATGTCGGAGCGGAGCGAAATATCTGGCTCAAAAATACGCCATTATTCATTAAATCACTCATACTGTACATGACCTATCACATAGAGGGAACCAGCCTGTACAGCGGGGTGATTACCAATCTTGGAAAGGTTACGCTCGGTGAGGTTGACGGACTCATTGATTATTTCGTATTTATCCCTCCTCCGCCAAACAAGACGTTGAAAGTGAATTGCGGCATCATCGGATTTGGTGATAGTCTGGTAATGAGCTTCGGTAATATTACGGATTCCAGGGAACTCGAGAGAGAGTTGTTTTCTTTTCTGGTGAAGGAGGGTGTTCACGTAAAGATTTTGAATTACTGATTTGTTCGGATATGGTTGTCTGTAGAACGTGCGGTGTAGAGCTTGATGAAGGGATCGCAATCTGTCCCCTTTGTGAGACCGTCGTGAACGGCGAGGTCCGGAAAGGCATCGGCGTGGGACAAGCAAAAGAAAAGACGAAGCGGAAGTCGGTGGAAAAATATGCATTACAACGTATGCTCTGGCAGATCACGGCCGTGTTACTTTTATCAGGGATCCTTGGAACGCTAATTATAGATCTTTCCGTTCAAGGCTCCGTGACATGGTCTGTCTATCCGGTGACGATATCCCTGATGGTTTTCTCGTATGCTTCGCTGATGGCGTTCTGGCATACAAAGATCATCCTGCAGGTTGTGGCGGCATGGGTGATTTCTATAGTGGTACTGTTTGTCGTGTATTACTACATTCCGACGGCCTGGCCGGTACAACTTGCGCTACCGATCCTTTGTGCGGCGAATGTGATTGGTCTGACTTTGTACTATATTACAATGAATCTGAAAATGAGGGGACTGAATGTAGTCGCGATATTTTTCGTCGCCATAGCCGTCCTCTGTATGGTGATAGAAGGCATTCTTTCATTTTACCTGATCCATACCGTCGCATTGAAGTGGAGCGTCATCGTCGCAGCGTGTTTGCTTCCCGTCACTGCGGCGCTTTTATTTATGTATTTCCGGACCCGACATAACCCTGACATCAAGAAGATCTTTCATACCTGATCTTATCACACTGAGCCATGGGCTATAAAGAATATTAATGTACATGGCAAGCCTCGAAAGCGGATTATTCTATTATTTATTACGACTCATCAACAAGAAAAAGTTTCTCGAAATGCAATTTGCATTCGGGAAATTCAACTTTAACAATAGTAAAGAGCCGCCTGCCGAGACGTACAGGTTCTGCGATATTCAGAAGCGCCAGGTCAAAAGCCGTAATGTTTTTACGCTGACGCCGAAAGGAGCGCAGTCGACCACACACATATTGTATCTTCATGGAGGGGCTTATGTGCAGAGCTTCGTCAAACAACATTGGAAATTCTTATCCTTCCTTGTAAGATTCACCCGTTGCACGATCACGGCGCCCGATTATCCGCTTGCGCCTAAAAACAATTATCATGATGCTTTCGATATGGTCATGGCCCTGTATAAAGAAGTCATTGCAGAGAGTGGCTCGAAAAATACTATTCTTATGGGTGATTCGGCCGGAGGAGGATTTGCGCTTGCGTTGGCACAAAATCTGATTCGTAATAAAATTGACCAGCCTCGTAAGATCATTCTGCTTTCTCCGTGGCTGGACATTACGTTGAACAATCCGGAAATAAATGATATCGATCGGTTGGATCCGTTTCTGAGCGTTCGCGGTTTGCGCAAGGCAGGACTGGCGTTTGCGGGAACTTCGGATCCCGATAATGCGATGCTAAGTCCCATCAATGGTCCCCTCGAAGGGCTCTCCCCCATCTCCATGTTCATGGGATCAAAGGAGATCCTGGTTCCGGATGCCCGCAAGCTGGCGATGCTTGCGCGGGAAGAAGGTGTGTCAATCAACTATCACGAATACAAGGATATGGTTCATGTGTGGATGCTCCTGAACTTTCGCGAGTCGAAGCAGGCGAAGAAGGAGATCATAAAGCTGATCCTTGAAAATGAGACCCGTTATTGATTCGTGTCATTCCACGCCTACCAATCCTGCAAGCCAGGGTATCACCTGCCAGAGGGCGCGATGTTATGTTCCTGATCAGGGTATTCCCCATAACGAGGATATCCTCCTTTTTAAGGGCCTCGATCATGCCGATGAAACCTTTACGTGGACGCTCCTGTCCTGTTTTCCATAACAAGCCCAGACCGGGATACCCGCAACCTTCCTGCAAGGTCGGGGTTGCCGCGTCCGCAGATTGGAAGCTTGTTGTACCGCCAGGCTTTTGTATGGGCCGGCAAGGCTGAATATTATACGAATGGTTTCTTTTTTTAAGGTTTTTCATGTTGCTTTATCAGGAAAGTTTTTCCGTGTGGTTTTCTGAAGTATTGTATTTCTTTCACAAGGTCTCATTACCTGAACTCAAACCTGCTTGTTATTTATGAACGTTAAAGTTTTTTCACTCCTTGGTCTTTGCCTTGTTTTTGCATGCAGTCAAAAAGAAAGCGATCAAAAAAAGGAGGCGTCATCTTCCGGCACGCGTGTGCCTTCTTTTATCATCGATGCCCACGTGCACTATAAGCCCACGGATGAATGGGAGAAATCCTTTGTTGAAGTCTATACGCGTCACAACGCCATGGCGTGTCTCATGGTGCGCATGGATGACCTGGAGCGGGGAATTCAGTTTGCCAAAGCACATCCCGATCGCATCATTCCCTACGCGATGATTGATATCGATGCCCCTGCGGTGCTGGAAGACGTTAAAAAGGTGCATGCCATGGGTTATAGAGGCCTCGGTGAGTTCTTTGCGCGAAACGAATGGAATTATGATGATCTGAAGTACGAGCCATTATGGACCCTCGCCGAAGATCTTGGAATGCCCCTCGCACCGCACACAGGAAATCTCAGCAATGGTATGATGGCCCGGCTTCGGCCTGCCTACCTCGCAACCATCGCATCGAAGCACCCGGATCTGTTCATCGTAGGTGCGCACTTTGGAAACCCCTGGTACGATGAAGCAGGAGAGGCCGCGCGCAGGAATAAAAATCTCTATTTCGACCTGTCAGGCTCATCCCTGATAAAAAAAGACAATGATCCGGGTATCTGGAAGCAGTACTTGTGGTGGACGCCCTACGTGGGAAAGGAAACTGCGCACATGCCTAAAGACCTGGTGCCTGCCTTTGAGAAAATCGTTTTTGCTTCTGATGAAGACCCTGATGCGCTGGTCGAGAATTTCCGGAGATTCAACAAGGTCATGGACGCAAACGATGTGTCTGAAGAAACCCGGGCCAGATGTTATGGACTGACCATGGCAAGGATCCACGGCATCAAGCCACCCGTTGCCTTGTCCCAGTCGAAGTAATCGCCTTCATTGAAGTCCGGGCATAGATCGCTGAATCCTGGAAAAGGAGTGCAGAAAGCCGGCAGACATTTATTTTTTTAGTGCGGCGAATTCTGTATTATCGGGTTGCGATTTATATACCTGATGATCACTGACTGTATCACCCCTCAGAGGCGATTCTATCGTCGTCTTCACGTCTTCTTTTATTGTTTTTCACTGGCCGGATGCTTGCCTGATGACATTGTTAAGCCGGAGATCATCGAACGTGAACCGCTGATCCCGTCACTCGCCTGCAAGCCCTTTGTTGAAAATGGATATACAGAGAAAGTATCCTACTACCCGGGGGAGAAGATGAGGGTATTCCTTGAAACGCGCGACCGTTCTGAACGCTGCAGGCTGACCGTGTTCAGTGTCAACGGTGATTCGGTGCTTTCAGTGGCCTCGGAATTGCCCGAGATGCCAGATATTCCGAAAGATGCTTCCGAGCGTGGCTATGACCTACGTGTGGCTGTGGAGATCAACGTACCATCGATGGCTAGCGGGATCTATCTGATTGAAAAAAGGATCCCGTTTATCGTGAAAACGCATGACCCGGTTGATGTCATGGTCGTGTATCCTTCCAACACGGCCAATGCCTATGCTGAAAGCGGAGGTAAAAGCCTGTATTCAAAAGAGGACCGGCCCGTAGCCGTATCGTTCCAGAGACCCATACCGTTGCAGTCCCTATCCGAATACTGTCTGAAGTGGTTTTCAACCCTGGAAGATTTCAGCGTGGGATATGTGGCCGATGTGGATGTGGACTATTACGAACGGATCAACCGCGCGAAAGTCCTCGTCCTCGCAGGTCACAGTGAATACTGGACCCGCCAGGCGCGACTGAACTTTGACCGCTTCGTGGATTCCGGGGGGCATGCTTTGATCTTGTCCGGGAACACGATGTGGTGGCAGGTGCGCTATTCCGAGGATCGGACAAAAATGTTTTGCTACCGGGATGCCACGGCTGATCCGGTTTCGGATCCGTTATTGAAGACCATCGAGTGGGACAAGCCTTCTCTTCTGTATCCGATCGTGTCCAGCATAGGCGCGGACTTCCCTCGTGGCGGATACGGCATGAAAAGCGATAATGGCTGGAATGGCTATAAAATAGCGACGCCTTCGTCCCCTTTGTTTGAAGGACTCGGTCTGAAAAGAGGAGATATTCTCTCATTGCCTTCCCTCGAATATGACGGAGCCCCCATTGTGGGATTCGATCCGGAGGGTTATCCCATCCTCGATAAGGAAAGTCTGAATTTCGAAAAGATCGAATTACTTGCTTTTGACAAGGGGTATCGGGCTAGGGAAACCACCGCTACATTCATTGTGTTTCAGAGAACCAAAGAGGGTGGTATGATCATCAATACAGCGAGCACGGATTGGTGTTCATCCAGTGGCATGGGAGGGAAGTCGGCGAACGCAATCAAAAGAATAACCTATAATGCGCTCCATAAACTTGTCAATGGCGTGCGCGTTTTCAGGGAATAAATAGATGTAACACACGCGCTGTTTCTTCATTATTGTTTCATACAGCGTTGTTGTTTCGTATGGAGAATATCTGCTATCTTGGATAGTAGTTCCAGTGGTGTCTCCTTTATTCCGGCTGCCGGATGGTGAAATTCGAAAACTTAATTTAAAACAATGGCTAAGATCATTTACGCTCTATTGGTGGCGTTGTTATTCGTCAGTGCCTGCCAGAGTCCGAATACGGGTGAATCAGCTTCAGGGGTTTCCAGGGTGGTTGATGATGGGGTCAGGGCGCGCGTTGATTCCACACTCAAGGGTTTCGTTGATTCGGGGAGAATCGCGGGGGTATCTGCGCTCATCTTTGAAAAAGACAAGGAAGTCTACTACAATGCTTTCGGCTATGCTGACCGGGAGGCGAAAACGCCTATGGATCGCAATACGATCGTTCGGATATACTCCATGACCAAGCCCGTCACCGGCACGGCCCTGATGCAACTTTATGAGAAGGGCGCCTTCCAGCTTGATGATCCCCTTTCAAAATACGCACCTGAATTTGCGGACATCAAAGTATACAAAGGTGTGGATGCCGGCGGTGAGTTGATCCTCGAACCTGCGCGGCGGCCGATCACCATCCGCGACCTGACACGTCATACCGCAGGGTTCGCGACCCGTGAAGATCTGCCGGGCCTTGGCGCCCTGATGAAGGAAACCGACGCCATGAATCCAGCCAATACGTTACGTGAGATGGCCCGGAAAATGGCAAGTCTTCCGCTGATGTTTCATCCGGGCGGGCAATGGGCGTATGGTCCATCCGTTGACGTTCAGGCGTTCCTCGTGGAAAAGATCTCCGGCGTGCCATTCGACGAATATTTGAAGGAAAACATCTTTGGCCCGCTGGATATGAACAGCACGCGGTACGTGGTTCCCGATAACGACAGGGCCAGGTTTGCAGCCATGTATCGGAGAGGGGAGGATGGCCAGTTGAGCCGGATCCCCGACGAACAGGCCAATTCTTTCAATTCGAAATCATGGGCGTTAAAGCCGGGTGGATATGGGCTCACATCCACCATCGATGACTATATGCAGTTCGCCCGCATGCTGGTGAATGAAGGAACGCTTGGAAAGGCTGCGGTGCTGACGGAAGAAACCGTAAAGCTGATGGCGACAAATCACCTGTCAGACAGTGTAACGGATCGGATGTGGCTTCCGAGTAAAGGATCAGTAGGTTTCGGAATAGATTTTGCCGTGCGACTCCGTCCGCCGGTTTCCAAAGAAGAGAATCACGGCATTGTTGGTGAATTCTTCTGGGACGGTGCGGCGAGCACGCTGTTCTGGGTGGATCCTGTAAACGAACTCACGGCAGTGTTATTTGTTCAGATCATGCCATTCGATCGCGAGCTCCATAAAAAATTCCGGGATGCCGTGTACGGACCCTATGAACCGGCCCGTGCCGGATTGTAATGGTTATGCCATACAGAGATTTCAATTGCCAGGTCAGCATATCGAACGAGCACCCTGTGCGGCGTTGTTGCGTTTATAACAGGTGCCGGTATTTATCACGTGACAGCTATGCGAAATGCATGACAGCATGATCACGATTTTAGCGATCCCGGGAAGTCTGCGCCCATCATCTTCCAGCAATCAGGTCCTGAATACGTTGGACGGTTTCGATCCCGCGGAAAATTAAGGTTGCAATTGCATCCCTTTTTTGGTATATTAGATAAGCTAAGGAAATTACTGCTCCCAACGCATGGTAACTTTACTGTGCTCCGTTACCATCTGTTCCGTTTGAGGATATTATTTGGGTCAATGGTTTCAGATCGGCCCAACAAATGACCTGTATGCTTAAGATTGTTTTTTTGATCGATGATGATCCGGATGACCGGGAATTTTTTGAGGAGGCAATTCATGCATGGAATGCTGCGACCGAAGTGTGCTTTGCGAGAGATGGCGTTGAAGGCCTTGAGGTATTGAATGGTGGCAAAATACAACCTGACGTTATTTTCCTTGACTACAATATGCCGAGAATGAACGGTGTGCAATGTCTTCATCAGCTAAAAGCAAGCCACAAAACCAGGGACATTCCGGTCATCATGTATACGACTTCAGGTAACCGCACAGACGAGGAGGGAATCTTATTGATCGGCGCGGACTATTACATGCAGAAGACCTGGAGTTTTAATCAACTATGTGGTGAACTGGAACGACTCCTGTTGCAGGTTGAACAGAAGCTTCAGTCAAATCTGAAATACCGGGATGGCCAGGCTAACGTCCCTGACACCAACGAAGAAACATATCCCCGCTAGGAACAATCCGTATTACAGTCACGGGCGATCATTGTTCATCTATCTTTCTTTTTACATTCTTGCATTCGCGGTCTCCCGAACATCCGTTATGTTGAAACGTCATTGGCAGGATTCGTCGGCTGGCTGTTGTCTGGACATTTATCCCCAGCGAGTGGCCTGCATATGTTTGCCAATGGCATGGTTTTTATACGGGATTTTTTATTTTTTTTTATTGGGAGTGACCGTGGCCTTTGAAATATATTGAAATATATTTAGACCACTGAGGGCCCGGATTTTTGTGTAAAGACCGAGATATGCTTGTTAACTGTAACTGATATGGATACCGCTTTAAAGCAGCCTGTTTTGACCCTTGAGGCGATTATTGGCCGTGCTGATGAAATTGCAAAGACGGTGGTGAAGACCGAGCGTATTGCAGCCGATAAGAACGCCACTTGGGTAAAAGAGAGCATGGATGTTTTAAAGAATGAGAAGATCACAGCCCTTCTGGTTCCAAAAGATTCCGGCGGGTTGGGTCATGGACTTTATGCCCTTGCGCGTGTTTGTGAGACTTTGGGCGCTGCCTATTCATCTGTGGGGTTGTGTTTTGGGATGCACTGTGTTGGTACAGCGGTTATTGCAGCAAAAGCCACGTCATGGCAGAGAGAAAACTATCTTGAAAAGATCGCAGCGGGCAGGCATCTTACCACGCTTGCCCTAAGCGAGCCCGGAACCGGATCACATTTTTATCTCCCGCAAACTTCGTTGATGCCTGTTTCAGAACACAAATTCCTGATCAATGGCGGAAAGACCTTCGTGACCAACGGGGGATATGCTGATTCATATGTTGTGTCGACCATGGCTGCAACGGATGATGCGAATCCTGAGCAATTTTCCTGTATCGTGCTCGATGCCGATACGCCTGGAATGGAGTGGGGTAAAGAATGGGATGGCTTGGGAATGCGGGGTAATTCATCCAGGTCTTTAAAGCTTACAAATGTTATGACCGCCGACCGCCAGATACTCGGTCAACAGGGTGATCAGTTGTGGTATATGTTCAATGTCGTGGCTCCCTATTTCCTGATTGCCATGTCAGGCACCTATCTTGGTATCGCGCAGTGCGCGGTCCAGGAGGCGAGAGACATTCTGATGAAGCGGGTTTATTCTCACAATGGCACCCAACTGTCGCAGATATCGTTCCTGCAGCACCGCATGGGAACGTTGTGGGCAAGAGTGGAACGTACGCGCGCACTGATTTATCACGCGGCGCAACTGGGAGACGCGGGAGCGCCACAGGCGCTGCAGTCTATACTGGCTGCAAAAGCGGAGGTGGCATCGTGTTGTGTGGATACGGTCAATGATGTTATGACGATCGCCGGCGGAATCGGATATTCCGGTAATTCTTTTTTGGGAATGTTGCTCAGAGATGCCAGGGCTTCACACGTGATGGCCCCCACTACAGACATACTCTATACCTGGCTTGGACGCTCCCTTTTGGACCAACCCATTCTGTCGGATTAAAACAGGACACGCTTCATGATCTACTTTTTTGGTTTGGCCACTGACCTTGAAGACATCCGTCAACACCTCGATCAGGAATTTACCTTCAGGCAGATCGATCATGTTCCTCCGGAGGATGACCTTGAACAGGCCTCCTTGTTTTTAATCGGGCGCACGGTTGATGATCCGGTGAAATATGTGCAGGAAATTGTTTTGAAGAATAAATTCCTGACGATCCTGGTATTGTGTGAAAAAAACAGGTACAACGAAATAAAACAGCGCATTCAATTTTCGCTGTTTACCGGCAAAACTACCACCTGCCTCGTCTATACGCCCGATGCGGACCTGTCCGAGGTCTTACGGAGCGGCATTCTCAGAACACAGCAGAAAAGAAGCTTTGTGCGGTTTAACCTTGCCGCTGTCACAAAACTTTCCGTGTTATCCGCCGTATCCGTCAGAATTGACAACCTGGGGCATATACTCGAAAATGCGCCAATGGGTGCGCTGCTCGTGAACAGCGATCTGAATATCATCGGCGCCAATAACAGAGCAAGGCAGATGTTTCTCCCCGTTGATGAAAATTACATTTCGATGAATGTGGTATTCCCCTATCGGGCAATTGAAGTGATCCGGGAAAATATCACCGCAGGAAATGAAAAGGTGTTTGCCATCGAGGACCTGCAGGGGAACCACTACGAGGTCACCGCTTCTGCTGTTGAACAAAAGGAAAGTGTCAATACGCTTTTGTTGTTCAACGATGTGACTGAAAATGTATTGAAGAGCCGAAGGGTTGAAGCGATCCTGGAATCTTTGCCGCAAATCGCGTGGACTGCCGCACCCGACGGAAAAATTGATTACTACACCGATGGATGGTACAGTTATACGAGTAAAGACAATTCTGAATCACGCGGCAATGCGTGGGCATCCGCTGTACATCCCGAGGATCTTCCATCACTGCAATTGAAATGGGAAGAATCGATTCGCGATAAAAAACGTTTTCAGCAGGCTGCCAGGCTAAGAAGATTTGATGGTGCTTACAGATGGCATCTGACGCGGGCGGTTCCGATCTATGCGAAAAACAGGAATGTCATGATGTGGGTTGGAACGTCCACTGATATTCATGACCAGGTTTTGCGCACCGAGGAACTGGAACGCAAGGTTAAGGAGCGGACAAAGGAACTGGAAGAAACCAATTCAGAGCTGGAACATTTCGCGCACATCTCCAGTCACGACCTGCAGGAACCGCTTCGAAAAATTCAGATCTTTTCGCACATCGTCAAGGACGAAGGCGGGCATTTGCTCAATGAACATCTCAATCGTTACGTTGATAAGATCATTTCAACTTCGCATCGGATGAGTAAACTGTTGAAGGATCTGCTGAGCTTTACGAAGATCAATCAGCATGAAGAGGAGGCAATGGTGGATCTCAATGAAACGATCGGCCATATCAAGGAAGATCTCGAACTGATCATACAACAGAGCCGGGCTGCAATCCTCGTTGAGCGCATGCCCGTGATCAAGGCGAGACCCATGCAGATCAAGCAGTTGTTTTACAACCTGATTAATAATGCGCTCAAATTCCGGATGCCGGATGTTACGCCCATTATTTCGATACATTACCGGAAGCTCCCGGCCGATGTTCAGGCTCAGTATGAACACCTCCTTCCGAATCATCCCTATTGGGAATTCGTCGTCGGGGATAATGGTATCGGTTTTGAACAGAAGTATGCGGATCAGATCTTTCACGTCTTTCAACGCCTGCACACGCGCTCGTCCTATGAGGGAACAGGTATCGGGCTGGCTATCTCACGAAAGATCGTCACCAACCATCGCGGTGAGATATTTGCCGTTTCCGCTGTTGGCCAGGGTTCGGAGTTCCATATCATTTTACCTGCCATCGATCCATAATACGATGCCGGCGCCATGGCATGGAAGCATGTTTTGGGCGTGAGAGATTATATTCGGATAGAGAATCATTCCGGATCGACGAAGATCATGCGATCATATGATTTTGATCATGTTCAGGTGGTCCTGAAATCCGTTATTTCGAGAAAAATATGATGGATTTCAACGACGCTGATTTTCTGGCCTTTGCATGGTGGATATCAAACATCGTCGGATTGATCTTTGTGTTCGTAGCTTTGAAATCCACACGCCTTGCACGCCTGATGTTTGCCATTCTCTTCGGGTATGCATCTTTGGTCAATTATAATCTAAGTCATCATGATCCAAATGTTTATCTGGATTATGCAGATCATGCCATAGTTCCCGATGCTGATTTCATCCGGGGATGGTTTAGTGGTAACATCACTGTATTTGTGACAGCTATCGCAGCGGGACAGCTTGTGATTGCGATCGGTATGTTGCTCAACCGGGCGATGGTGACACTGGCTTGTATCGGTGTGATCAGTTTTCTTGCCGGAATTGCGCCCCTTGGTTTGTATGCGGCCTTTCCTTTCTCCCTGACCGTATCCGTGGCCGCATTCCTGGTAATAAGAAATGATCGGAAAGATTACTTGTGGAAAGGAGTGGATGTAACACCCAGCGTTTCAAAGAAAGAACTTGCGTAGGGTGATTTGCTGAGTTCATCCAACCGGATGATCAACGGGGAATATTGTGCGGGTGTATCTGGGCAATATTGTTGTGTTCGTATAACTAATAAAAATGATGATGGAATTCAAACTATTAAGACGTTCGATGTTTGTTCTCAGTTGTGTGTTGTTGTTCAACGCTCCTGTCAGTGCCCAGTTGTCCCCGGAGGCTGAGATC
>JBARAD010000062.1:0-94664 GCA_049791675.1 Chryseosolibacter sp. | reverse complement strand
TCGGATTATATTCACAGGATAGATGAAGCCGTGGCTGCCGAAGCCGGCACTTACATTGAAAAGAACGGTCCTGACCTCTCTTGGGTATACCTTCAGTACACAGATGACATGGGACACGGCTTTGGCAACAGCGAAAAATTCTATGAAGCGATCCGCATGGCGGACAAACAGATCGGTAAGGTTTGGGCTGCCATTAAAGAACGCGAAAAGCAATTCAATGAAGACTGGCTCATCGTCATCACTACCGATCACGGCCGCGATTCACTGGAAGGTAAGCACCATGGCGGCCAATCGGATCGTGAAAGACTCACGTGGATTGTAACCAACGCCGACAACCTGAATGAACGCTTTAAACAGACACCGGCCGTTGTGGATATCATGCCTTCTATCTGCAAGCATCTGGGAATACCAATTCCTGATGAAGTGAAAAAAGAGATGGATGGTGTTCCCTTCATCGGCGAAGCGGACTTGTCGGATTTGAAGGCGGAATTAAAAGACGGCAACATTGCGCTTCGCTGGAAGAGTCTCGCCGGAGAAAGCGAAAAGGCGGAAGTTTTTTTAAGCAAAACAAATGATTTTCAGAGTGGAGGAAAAGATGAATACAGGAAAGTCGGGGATGTCGATATCCGCGATGAAGCTTATACCATCGAGGTGGATGACGCCACAGGCTTTTACAAGATTCTCGTGAAAGGCCCCAATCATTATGTCAATACGTGGGTGGGTGAGACAGCGGAGTTCGTCAGGAAACCGGCCGGAGGTCATCATTAGCATTCCCTTCATGGCTGATGAACATGACGCTTCATCAGCCATGAAGCGTGCTTTTATTCTTTCATGACGTGGAAGGTTCGCACAGTATTTGCAGCAAACACTTTCACAATGTAAGAACCTTTCCGCCAGGAAGCGCCGACGGCATACTCGGTATTGGCTTTCAGGTCCGGCAGTTTCTCAACAGGTCTGCCATTTTCGTCGTATACACACACCTGCACGATTTCTTCACTCTTTCCATCGATTCGTAATGTGAAGCGCTCGCTGAACGGATTGGGATAATGCGAAAGGATGCCGGTCTGAGCGCTGTCTTTTCCGGCCGATGCTGATGTAGCTTCTTCCGGACCACAGGGAGGTCCCGGCAACGAAGTGATGTTTCTGTAGGCATAGAGCTCGTGGCCAGTCGCGAGAAGGGTGCCGCCGAAGATCAGGTCATCTCCCAACACTTCAAAATCGTAAGGATCCTCGGCAATCAAATCTACCGGAGTTGTCCCGCAAACCGTGCCGTCCGACCTCCATAACTTCGGTTCGCTCATTGTTTTAAAATAGATGTATTCACCGGCGATATTGTAGTTGAAGAAGTTGCTCATCTCGTACGGGTTGCTATAGGAAATGGTTGTCAGTAGTTCAGGCTCTGCAGACAATCCGTCCAATGCGTAGACCTGCATAGGCTGATTCTCATCCAAGGTGAATACAATGACCTTTTCCAGGTGCGCAACCGCTGTGACGACCTGGGGAACCGTACCCAGCCTGACAATATCGGTATCGGTGACAAATGATAGATGCCATGTGCCCTCGCTGTCACGGGAGCTGAGGTAGAGAATATCCTGAACAGCAAACAATGCCGGACTGCTTCCCACCTTATCCTGACCGAACATCGGGATGGTTCCTTCAGCCGTACCATCGCTTCGCCATAGCTGATACCCGGTGTCGCCTGCGCTGACAATGAAATAGAATATTCCATCAAGCGCCGCGGTCACGCCGGTAGCGGTTACTCCTTCGCCAAAGGTTTTGAACTGAACGAAGCCGGTATCAGTATCTTTCCACGCTTCAAGCGCTCCTGCAGTGTTGGAGAGAAGCACAAGGGCTTGGCCGTTTACATCAGTGATGGAGTGTACCGCACCGAAGTCGCCAACGCTAAGGGTACCTTCCGCAGTGCCATCTGTCTTCCAGAGTTCCCCGAGGAAATTGTGAAAGTAGAGTACATCGTCTACCGCAGTCAGGCCTTCGGGGATCGTTGCAGACCAACCGGTGCCCAGTATAACACGATAGGTGGTTTCAGGCGTTCCTTCCGAGCGATGCAATTCCCAGTGTGATCCGGCCCCGGCTTCAAACACCTCGATAGCGATGTAAAGCGCGTCTCCAGCGGCTTCATATTCATGATGATACCATATTGGCAAAAGGGAATATGTACCTTCAACGGTGCCGTCGGTACGGTAAAGACCACTCAGCGTGGGGGCACCGTAGCCGAGCACGTAAACGATATTATTCACAGTGATCATTTCATGGAGGTCAGTTCCATCCGTAGGGATAAAGGTATCATGAACAGTAACAGTACCTGCATTGGTCCCGTCCGACCGGATAAACTCAAAACCATTCGGGCTCTCATACGGTGTGTTGACCCTCCCAAAGAAATAGACGTTATTATTGAAACGGATCATTTCATTGTCCATTGGAATAATCGTTGAATATTCTTCTGGAGGGGGAAGGGGTGCCACCAGCTTTTTGACCTCCTGAATTATATTCCCGCGATAAGGCATCCGGTAAAGGGCATACGTATAGAAATCGCTTCCGTCTGAATTAAAGAAGTATGTATAGTTATTTTGATAGGTGAATGCCGGTTGTGGAGGAAGGTCTGTAACTCCTAAAGCAGGAGCGATCACCACAGTGCCTGCTGCGGTTCCGTCACTTCTGTAGATAAAGTTGTCGGCTCCCTTTGATGCAAGGAAAAACAGTACACCGTTGATGTTTGTAAAGTGGCCCATCGATCCCATGAGTGGATCTGGGTTGTTGCTGCCCGCCCTTCCCGAATTCAGATCCTTCACCAACACTGTCCCTGCGAAAAAACCGTTACTCTTCCAAAGCTCGTCGCCATGCACCCCATCATCGGCGGAGAACATCAGGGTACCGTTCACATCGGTGAGGTTTTCCGGAACCGAGCTTCCCGTTCCGGGCCGGATATCTTTCATAATCCGTGTACCGCTGGGCGTGCCATCACTGATCCAAAGCTCTCTTCCCGAGGCCGGGTGCAACGCCGTAAAAAACAGTTTTCCATTAGAAGCGGTGAGCCATTGCGGGCGACCGCTTTTGATGCCCGTGTAAATGTCTTTTACCATTGACGTCGAAACGGGGGTTCCCTGACTCCTCCAAAGCTCGATGCCGGCGGGGGTGTGCGCGGAGAAATACAACGTGCCATTGTTGTTCACCAGGTTTTCCGGATTGGCATTGCCCCGGGCGATATCCTCTACCAGCACCGTGCCCGCGGCAGTTCCATCGCTTTTCCAGAGCTCGCGTCCTGTTGCAGGTGACCACGCTGAAAAATAAAGAGTGCCGTTAACATCGGTCAGGTGCATGGGTGAAGCGCCATCAGAGCCCGGCACGATTTCCTTCACTTTTATAGTTGTTCGAGCGGAACCGTTTGACTTCCATAGTTCCATTCCGCCGTTGCCGTCGTCGGCAGTGAAATAGAGCGTGGAGCCTGACATCGTCAGATTGGATATGGCGTCGAAGGCTTTAAGCATTGCGGTATACCGCGTCGTACCATTGCTCTTCCATAGCTCATTGTTGCTGACAAAATACATGTAGTAGCCGGCGTTGGTCAGTTCTGAGTATTCATTGTGCCAAGTGTTTTCTGCCTGATTGAAGTCTGCTAATAGTTCAAGCTGGCCGTAGACGGGTCTAAAACATAAAGTATTCAGGAGCAAGAAAGCGCAAAGCCATGTGGTGGAGTTTCTTTTGAACGCATGAATAGCAATTATGTCCTGATGAAAGAAAGAGGGTTTCATACTGTGGGGTTTAGGGAAGTGTTAGTGAAGAGCGTTTCTTCCGATTGAAGGGCAACTGTGTGAGAGTTGCGGCAATCCTGTGGTCAGCTGAATTTTGTTTTTGAACATGGCCGGCCGGGATTGGCGCAAGGTTAGCTTAAGGAAATCCGGTTGTGGTGGGCTCACCTCGTCCGGAACGGAAAATGCTAAGCGGCTTGTCTCGTTTGAGACGTTGATAGGACGAGGCAGGCTAAAAGAGATGTTGATTTTTACTTTTCGCTCCTGGTTATTGGGTTTAACCAGTAATCGAAAAACCTCATGCCTGCACTATTTGTCTCCGGTCAGGATCCCGTGACGAAGAATTTCTTCGATTATTGTTAAAGGAATAATAGAATGCGGTGAATACGCCCGACGTGTTGCATACAGCGTGATCTGAAGGGAAGTCGGATCACTCGTACTCACTGCAATCAACTGTGTGATTTCTCACGCCTGCACCCTGATCATAGACAAGGGTGGCGCCGATATGGCCGGTGTAAACGATGTAACCGGTACCGGCTAACATCAATAACAAGCTCAAATAAAAGCCAAGCACTTTGAGCCGGGTTGAAATCATGTTTGTTAATCCCAGAAGACCTGTAACAGCTGCTGCTGTAAATAGGTAAGTCATCGTCTGTCCCGCAATCTCATGATCCTTTAACACCGTCGGGTCGCATAATTTTCTGGCGACAACGCCATCAGCCACATTCCCCGTGTAAATGGCGATCCAGGCAGTAAGACATCCGGCGAATAGCAGAAGTGTGCCTGCCATTCGCCAGTGTTTTTTATGTACATCCGGAACAAACAATGAAATGAGAACTGTGATCGTTGCAACCGGGAGCAATGCAATCGGAAAATGGACCGATAAAGCATGCCATACTTCCGGCCGCATAAAGTTCTCTGAAAACATTATTCAAGGATTTTCACGGATACAGGATCCAGTCGCTGTCCTTCTTTTCTAACTTCAACTTCCACTTTCTGACCTTCTTTTAACGCGCTGAAATCAACAGTCTGTCCGCTGCGTGTAAGCGTGGTTGCTTCTGTGAAGTACAGTTCCAGAAGTTTGTCATCGGCGGTCTTTACATAGATCTCTGTTTTATCGGCTTCAACTTCCTCGATCGTTCCCTGGTACGTGCCGGAATCTACGACGTCAGTTTTTTCACCGCATGAGATCATGAAAGAGATCAGCATAGCAGCGGCAAGTAGTTTGAAGTGCTTCATAATCATTTTGTTTTTTGGTTTGCTTTAAGAATTACAAGGTATGGATTCAGGACATTATAATTTAAACTGAAGCGTCAGAAAATAGCTGCGTCCGTCTGACGGCAAGATCCCGGGGCCCGGGTAACCGGTTGCGCGCCGGGTATAATACATCTGGTCAGCGACGTTGTTGACGCTTCCCTCCAAACGCCATTTTTGATACTGATAAGAGAAACTGAGATCCATTACGGTATAGGCGGGTATCGATCCGATCACCGCTGAAACATCTCCTCCCTTTGCATTCGAGGCATCCGTAAACTGACTGGAGAGGTGTGTGCACTGAAAAGAGGCTTTCACGTTTTTATAGCCCAGCCGTACACCGCTTTTTAGATTCACTTTCGGCACGAACTCGACTTCATTGCCGGTGACACCAGTGAGTTCACTGAATTTATAGGTCGAATGGATCAGGGCAATATTGTTGAACAAGACGCCACTCCACGTTTCCTGGTGCGGCCAGGCAAGGCCAATAAGGTCGGCCTCACCATACGCTTCAAGTCCCCGGATGATTGCCTGACCGATGTTGGTTCGATTTCTCATGATCCTGTTCTGGTCGTCATAGAAATCATCCTCACCAATGCGGTTGTTATAGTTCAGATAGAAGAGACTCACGTCGTAATTAAAAAGCGTTGTTCCTTCACTGCGAACGCCCAGATCGATCGAATAACCTTTTTCATCCTGAAGATCCGGATCGATCACGGAAGAAGGATTCGAGATCCGCATGTCACTGAAGGTGATGGATCGGTAGTTCTGCGAAATGTTTGAGTAGATATCGACAAAGGGGGTAGGTCTGTAGTTGACACCCAGGCCGGCAAGCAGGAAGTTTCTTCCATTATCTCTTTCCTCATTGGTTTTCTTAACCTCGATGATGTTGCCTGCAAGATCCTTGTGGATTGTTCCGTAATAACCTTTCGCGGTGGTAAAGATACGTTCATACCGGAGTCCGGGTGTGACTGAAAACTTGTCATTCAGGTAAAAGATGTTCTCAACGAAGAGCGACGCGTTCCTGTTTGGAAAGCGGTAATCATAGGTGATCAATTCGTCTGAATGGACATAATGAAAATCTGGTCCGGTGCCGTTGCTCCCCAGCCCTTGTGTGCTGTGATTGTTCCCTTGATAAAAACGACTGCCGGCCAGGAATACGGACGTAACATTACGAAGTGAGTAGCGCTTCAGGTAGCGCGCTTCCGCTCCCCAGTTCGTGAACTTGCCTTTGATGAGATCCCGTTCACTGTTGTCGTCTATCGTGGCCACGCGGTTTGGTCGAAAGCCGAGCGAATAACGGTCGGCATAGAGTCCGAACAACCGCAGATTAAAGTCACTTGTCGTGCTGATCTTTTGGTCTATATGCAAGGCGAGAAGATTCCAGTTGACCTTGAACCAGTTCCGGGAGCGGTTTGTCTGCCTTGGATTTTCCTTAAACATTCCATCAGTAAGTCCGCCGGGCTGCTGCGCCAGGTATCCCATTTGTGTAATGTCCAATCCGATCCTGGTTCTTTCATTCACGGCATAGTTGACGTTTCCATAAAATGTATGGTTGTTGAAATGAGAGTTCTCTCGCCAGCCGTCGCCGCGTTTATACTGGAAGAAAGTATAATAACTTAATTTGTTAACGGTACCACTCGCGCTGGTGAAGGCGTTATAGAACCCGTATGAACCTGCCGTCTGCCTGAATAACAATTCCAGTTTTTTGTCTTCCACCGGCTTCTTCATCACGAAGTTGATGAGTCCCCCGAACTGCGTGCCGTACTGAAGGGACGCGGCTCCTCTCACAATCTGTATCTTGCCGATTCCTTCCACGGGAGGGGTATAGTAACTTTCGGGATACCCCAGTGCGTCGGCGCTGATGTCGTACCCCTGTTGGCGAACGTTGAAGTTTGATGTCCGGTTCGGGTCGAGTCCGCGTCCACCGATACTGAGTTGCAGACCTGCGCCGTCATTTTCCCAGATGTTAAGTCCCGCTACCCGCGCGTAGACCTGCCGTGCGTTGTTGGTAGACAGGTTGGCAACGAGTTGCTCTGGTATGATCACCTCCGATTTCTTGCCTTCATAGATGCCCATGCTCTCGACCGCCCGCATGCGCGTAAATCCGAATGTTGACTGCGCATCGGTGATCATCACCTCGGCAAGTGTTTTCGTGCGGGATGCCAGGTAAACCCGGATGGCGTTGTCTTTATTTGAAATGACTACAGGCATGGGTAGGTATTCGTGTTCCGGGCTCGTAAAATGAAGCATATGCGTTCCGTTGGGAACGTCGTCGAACGAGAACTTTCCGCGGCCATCGGTAACCGCTGTCTTTGTATCGTCGTTCAGATATACAATGCATTCTTTAATAGACGTGCTGTCCTCCTGAGACGATACGGTTCCCGTCAACCGGTACTGCGGAAGAGCCTGCAGGGATATCAAACAGAGCAACAATATGCTAAATGCCTTTAATCTCATTTCCGAAGGGTAATATCCAGGGTTTGTGACTGAATGATTCTTTTTCTTTTGAAAGATCTGTGCGCTCGTGGACCATTGGTTTCCCCAGCCTGCCGTTCAGCGCGACATAGGAATCAACATATACTTCCGGTGACCGGAAACCTGCTGCTGCATAGTGATCACGAAGCATATGGGCATACTGCAGGATCATATCGGGTTGTGTAGACATCATTTTTTCCTGAAGCGGTGTCAGGAATTCACGGTTGTCCACGATCGCATGTTTGCCTTCAGCATCCTTCACCGTGAACTGTTCGTACCCGGCTTTCTCCATCAGCATGACCCGCCAGGAAAATCGATAGCCTTCTTCTGCCCAGAAAAGTTCATCCGGATACAGCGTGTACCGGAAGGGCATGGCTGCCTGGATCAGTAAAAAAATTCCGAAGGCGATGGGTAATATCTGACCTGAAGAAATTGATGCCGAACGAACGTTGTCCGGATGGATGAAAGCAGTGTTTGTTTTAAGCCATCGGCCGATCCGCGACAGGATGCGTTGGTGAAATTCAGCGGAGAAGAAGATCAAGGCTGTGGCCATCATGATGTACGGAAACATCCCGATCGGGAAGAGTATGGCGGTGAGAACATGAAAGATGACTACTGCCGCATAACCAAACAGACGCGTGCGCGGGCTCAGCAAAAGAAACGGAATGCTCAGATCATACAGACATCCTGCCCAGCTGAAAGCATAGGCAACCCACTCGTGATTAAACAGCGATCCGATGATAGGCAGGTCGTTCTTTGCCGGGAGCCAGATGCGCAACGGTTGCGCGTGGAGCAGCCAGTCACTGTTGATTTTGGCAAGGCCAGCGAAGAAGTACACCATGCAGACAAATAGCTTCAGGCTATCGAGAGACCATTGGGGAATGCGATTGCTGAGGATCTTCCTGTTCCTCCAGGCATCGATTGAAAAATAGACGTGGGCCGGAAGAAATACCATCATCAGGCTGACCATGCTGATGAAGTAATAGTGATTCAGATAGGTGCTTTTGTCAATGAGTTCGATGTAAGTAAAGATCAGGAATAATCCGGCGCTGGCATAACGGTAGAAAAATCCCGCCGCGACCATGAGCGCACAGATTGCGCACACCGCGAAGAGGAGATAGGTATATTCACCCAGGGGTCTCACAAATCCGAAACCATAGAAGGGAAAGAAGTGTCTGGGTTCAATGTAGAGTTCATGGATCCATCCTTTTGCCCAGAAGCGTACGATACTTCCGAAAAGCAACAGGCCCAACGCAATCCTGAACACAGCCAGGGGTGCCGCCGAAGTTGTCCTTTGAAAGTAATCTTTCATCGCTTTGTCATTTCTAGTCCTGCATCTCAATCCCCGTCATTGTCCGTATACGTGATGGTTACGCTCATGGCGGAAGTCATGTCTACCTTCAGCATACGAACCAGCGCCTGCATGGCGGAATAGGTATCCACCATCTGCTGATTATCCGTCTGGATCTGATCATACAGACTGGGGCTCAACTGGTTTAATTTTTCAGTAATGGTGTTAAACTGATTATTAATGATCTCCGATAGCATCGTGCCCGTTGCGGCATCCTTGGAGCCAAGCGCATCCAGGTATGATTTGAAGGAAGGACCTTCTTCTTCGCTGTTGACGTGCTTTCCGTTAAAAAAATCCATCGCCGCCTGGTGCGCTGTTTTAGCGAGTGTCAGCGAAAGATCTTTTTTATAATAGGCTTCAACTTTTTCCGGATACGGTGTACCGGTGGAGCCGATGGCGGCGCCGGATGGGATGCCTATCTTTCCGGAACGAATATGGCGCTCATAATAAAGCACGTACGCATTGACCACCAGTCCGGTCGATGAACCGATGTCGAGGCCGGTTTTGTTAATGAATGTATCGCGGTATGCGCCATTCCACTCTGAGATGACATTTGTCAGCAGTGTATTCATCCGTGTTGTAATCCCCTTCAGATAATTGATTCTTTTCGATGCGTCTGCATCGGTGGTATAATAGGCGACGATCGAGGCATCGTCACTGCCGACACCATTGATGAGATAATCAAGGGCCGGAAATCCCTGTTGCGCATAGGTCGCCGGAAGATCGAGATTCACGGAGGGATTGTTGATATTGCTCAATAGTCCATTGACGTCAGTGGGATAGATGTTGAAAAAATTCCGTAGCGTATATTTGTCCGCCGGACCAACTTCAAACAACTCTACCTTTTGCCATTCAGTATACGCATTGACCCAGGCCTGGCG
This sequence comes from Chryseosolibacter sp., assembly GCA_049791675.1. Lineage (GTDB taxonomy): Bacteria > Bacteroidota > Bacteroidia > Cytophagales > Cyclobacteriaceae > Chryseosolibacter. The sequence continues at coordinate 84,933 of JBARAD010000062.1, read as the reverse complement.
TAATGCCGTCAGCGTTGTCTGGTCGGGTGCGTTCGTGAAAGCATCTGCTTTCTCCAGCATGACATCAAAGACTACCCTGAAATTCCCGTACGACGGAATGATGATATTATCCATCCAGTGGGTAAGAATGAGTTGGCGGTCTTTCGTATTGTCTGCCGGAGAGGGTTCACTTCCGTTCCCACCGCAGGCAGCAAAAATTAACGTCAGTGCAAAGAGTAGCGGAATTTTCTTCAGTTGTTTCATACCTGATAAATAATGAAAGGATTGATACGTATATCAACCCATTCGAATGCTTTGCGTTAAATCCTTTGATCCTAAAGGTTAAACTTTCCTCTGATCGCGTCGGCGGCGGCATTGATCTTAGCGGCATCCAGATCCCAGAATCCGTTGGTAGAACCGATCAGACCTTCGATGATCTCATCCGAGAACATTTTGTTACCGCCGTGCAGCTCGGCAAAGCGCAATGAATAAATAAATCCAATTCCTTCGGCAATGGCATGCGCTCGCGCGGCATCCGTAGTACCCGTTTTCCATTTATCGAGATACCCGAGGGCGGCGTTCGCAATTGCTTTTTCGAATTCGGTTCGGATAAAAGTGGCGAGGGCCTGATATTGGTCCCGGTCATTGTTGACGATGGCTGCGCGCCCCTTCAGGAATGCCGGATATATTTTCGCATAATTGGCCTTGTTGTATTCCCAGATATAGGAGCCCGCGCCGAATTCAGCTGTATTGCGGGCCGCATCAGTCGCGCCTTCGAGATAGACGGGATTCAACGTCAGCATGCCATAAGCGACATCCCAGTTGTGCTCCAGCTGGGTGTAGTTCTTCACGCCGATCGTTTGATGATTATCGGCATCAAGCCTTTCATCCAGCAATATGTTTCCGATGTAGTCGAGCTGCAGTGCGCCGATGAGGGATTTTTGAATGATCTGCGCCACTTCAATTCCGCGCTCATCCACGAGGTAATTTCCGAGCTTGCCCGCTGCGCCAACGCTTGCGGTATTGGATAAATATTCGCTGGCGGCAGCCATACTTTCGAACAGGCTGTCGATTGCCAGGCGCACGGTATCTGCTTCAGCAGCCGGAAAGCTGGAAGCGACAACGTTCCGCAAGTCAAACACGGATGCGTTTAGATCCGCACCACGGATTTCGATTGTGGCGGTGGATATATCATAGAAAGGGTCTGCCGTATTTGAAAACATGTTCCGAAGGGTTTGAGCTTCGATCACTGTACCGGCAGCAACATTCGATGTAGCATGGTAATTGAGCGCCTGGAACATCTGAAGGAAATCATGACCTTCCGAAAGATCTACGGTAGTTTCACCACTGGCGTCGGTGAACTGGTCTGCATATGGGGCGGTAGAATCCAGAATTTCGTAGTTAATTTTTGTACGGAGGCCAGGTTTTTCATTGTCCTCGTCACAAGAGAGGACAATTAAAAAAGGCAAAAGCAGTGCTATTTTGAGGTTTTTCATGTTAGAAAGCATAAATTCCGGACAAAGATATTTATTTAGACTGTTTCTAAAATAGGTTGTTTAGAAATTTTCTAAATAATTTTTCAGCTGGATCGCGTTACCGCACTGCTGCTGAGTTGCTGTCAGAAAGTATGCGCAAGCCAATCATATTTGAGAAGGTGGGCCGGCGTTAGTGGAAGTTGGGACTTTTAAGCAGCCCTCAAACTTTGTTAGAGAAGACGGGTTAGTGGACTTTTTGTTCCAGAAGCTCTTTGAGCTTTTTCAGGTCGCGATCCACCATTTGGGCATCCTCCCTGAAGTTTTGTTCCGACGTTTCCGGAAGGCGAAATAGCGTAAAGGTCACCTCACTGCCGTTGTCATTTGCCACAACACGCAGGGGATTATAGACCTGTTTACCGGAGGGAAGGGTTACGACGTGATCCAATACACCGAGGTTATTTTTGTCGGCGAATTTAACGCTGACCTTTCCCATGGGGGAATCGGCTATCCAGTCTTCGCCCTCTTTTGAGATGGAGCCACTTAAGCCTGCAGCCCACTTTGGCAGGTTGACGGGATCGGAAGCAAAGGCATAGACATCCTTGACCGGCTTATTAATTGAAACGCTGATATGTTTTGCGAGGAAGGTCATCAGAGCATTACAGAAGGTGAGTAGTGTGACAAAAATATTGTTTTTTGTTGTTTATGCACTTTGACAGAATGTTTTCAATTTATGAGCGGAAGTAAAAAATTGGAATCTTTTAAGACCATCCTGACATAGGGTTGACACTGTCCGATATTTCCTTTGTCCGAAGCAATCTCAACACATAAACTTCGCATATATGGAAAACAAAACAATGGAACCACTAACCCAGCAAGCGACGTTCATCACGCCTGACGCCATGCTGGCGCACTGGCAGGGTCACCGGCGGCTTACCCGCAAGATGATAGCGGCGTTTCCTGAAGATAAGCTATTCACTTATTCGGTCGGGGGTATGCGGCCTTTTGCCGAACTGGCCATGGAGATGGTGCGGATGGGGGCGCCCAGCCTTCGCGGGATCGTTGTGGGCGAATGGCAGTCCTGGGATGAAGTTGAAAAAAACTTCCCGACGCCGGCGAATCGTGAAGAACTTCTGAAACTATGGGATCGGGCCACGGAGCAGATCAATTCATTGTGGCCGCTTATTGCACCCGAGCGCTTCCGGGAGGTGGTGAAATTATTCGGCCAGTGGGAGGGACCCGTGTATTGGTCAGTCCTTTACCTTGTTGATAATGAGATTCATCACCGTGGCCAGGGATATGTCTATTTACGGTCGCTGGGCATTACACCGCCCCCGTTCTGGGAGCGGTAAGGTCAGAATATGGGGAGGAGCAGCCCGGTTAGGCTCCTCTCCACCTTTCAAGTATTTCCTGTACCTGGCCGTAAACAGATTCCCTTGCGGCAGATCGCGCCGCTCCGCTGAGAAGCAGATCGTCATAGTTTGTCATCCGGTGCCGGATGTGGGCTGCAACGGCAAGGGTAACAGCTTTGCTATCCAATGATTTTGCGGAAGCGGACCGGCCAACCCTGCCGCTATACTTTTTGCAGGCATGGTGTGCAATGACCTTTTCCTTCCCCGCCGGGCAATTCTTAAAGACTTCACGGATCCGCCGGGTGAACATGCCGATATATTCCGCGTCCTCATATTCCCGCCGTTCAGCTTCCCGCGTTCTTCTGCGCGCTCTGACATCAGCATCCTTCAAACATTCGGCCTCTGCTTTTTCGATGGCTTCTTCTTCGACCAGTAGCCCCTGCCGTTCATACCGTTTCCTTCTCCTGCTCCATTTAAGAACAACTGCATAAAGCGACGAATACTTTTTTGCCCTCAGCGTCAATGCCCTGTCGCCCGGCGGTAAAAATTCAAGATGATCGAGGTCAGCACAGGCCAGGCAGAGTGCTCCTTTGGCGCGCGTTAAAGTTATCCAGGCATGAGTCCCGAGATTTTCATGACATTCCGCGCAAAAAGATTCGCGGTCGGAAATGAAAACCTTGAGTTCGTCAGGTTTGTCCATCGCTCAGAATAAATTATACATGCCGACGAATTCGCCAGGTCGCACTACTTCGAAAGTAACGCCGCCGACGCTTTGTCCAGGAACAAAGTACAACTTTCGTGTTGCTGCAAAACGCTGGCAGGAAACAGGTTACTGACTGTTTGCTCGACGCTGTTTTTAACAGCCGGGGCTTTTCTGGCATCCGGGACAGAACAAATGATGTGCTTTGATTTCAAGATCTGTTTCACTGACATACTGATCGCCTGCTTCGGTACGTCGTCCACAGTTTTGAACCAACCTTCTCCATATTGTTGTTTGCGGCAAGCGTCATCCAGGTCAACGATAATATAAGGTTCCTCCGTATCAAAATCAGCCGGAGGATCATTGAATGCCAGGTGTCCGTTTTCTCCAATTCCAACCAGGGCGACATCGATGGGATGTTGTGTGATCAGGTCACCGAGCCACACGCATTCAGCCTCAGGGTTGGTTTCACCGTTGATCAGATGCGCGGCTTTCAGCGCGGGCACTTTTGCAAGAAACCTTTCTTTTAAATATTTGCGGAAACTTGCGGGATGTGTTTCCGGGATGCCGATATACTCGTCGAGATGAAACATGACCACTTTGCTCCAGTCAATGTTCTCCTCCCGGATCAATTGATTTAAAGTTTCAAACTGACTGGTGCCGGTAGCCAGGATGATGTTTGCCCCTCCTTTTTCTTCTATTGCTGTGCGAATCAATTTGCCGGCCACACGGCCTGCCGTCTGTCCGAGTGCTGCAGGATTACTTTGGATGTCGATCTTCATTTGCAAATACGGCTATCAATCGCCTTTGATTAAATAGTGATGCTTTTCGTTCGAGGGCAAATATAGTAATCGCCGGGGGCCCAGCGCCGGATTATTTTATCCACGGCATAAATAATTCGTCCAAAGTGGAGGGAAGGGATGCAGAAATGGTTAGTTCTTCTTCCATGATCTTTTCCGCATAGGCCTTTTTAACCGGGTCAAGATCTCCTCCGGCAATTTCCGTTTCACCTTTTGTTTCTGTTACGCCTGCTATCAGCAGTTTGCGCGGCGCGAGACTGGCGGCAAGGTCCGGAAGATCGTAGGTTCTCAGGGCTCCGGGAACGGCGGTGGTAATAAAGGGCGAATGATAAAAACGATTCATGACCAGTGAGCGATATGAGGTCAAAGGCTCAATGAGCGCGATGCGTTGAATGGCGGGAATGAATGCTGCAGCATGTAACAATACCGGTGTCATTTCCTTTCTTGCCACGCCATATATTTCTCCTTGTTCTTTATTTTTTTCCAGTACGCCAATGAGCCGGGCAATATCACCCGCCTGAAGTCCGACAATGCTTCTTCCAATCAAAGTGGCGGTATACCAAATGTTGTGCGATACGCCCCCGATAAATGCATCTCCCTTGAAATCGCCCGAACCCAATTCGCCGACGCCCGGGAGGTCGGGTGCCAGTACGGTGAAACCATTGTTGACGAACCATTCGATTTCTCCCTTTGCTGAAGCTTCTGCTGCTTTCCCTTCGGGATGAAGGTACAGTATCGTTTTCCTGTTTGGCTGTGAGGGAACCATCAGAAGGTAAGGAATGACGTAATCGCCTTCGCCTTTCAGGAAATATTTTTCAATCGCATATCCTTCCCGTTGTATCCTGCCTGTAAAGACCGGTTCGGCGGTGGACTGACCTTCCCTGAATCCCGAACTGATTTTCGCCGCGGACAGTACGGCAGGCAGATGCGACGAAAGATTTTTCCGCGCCTGATGCAGGGCGTCGAGCGCTTTTTGTGACTCCCTTTCGTTCAGACTGAACACTGTCGCACCGCCCAGTGAAGTTGCAACCTGGCCGGTGCCAGTAACCCTGATCTCTTCGTCGCTTAAAAGTGCGACCTCTTCATCGTCGGGCCTGCCGGGATTGCGGAGGTGTTTTTGAAAAAAGGCATACAGCGATTCACGGTTTTTTTTCGTGGAGGCGTGCGGCGCATCATCCTCCACCATGGCGAAATTACCTTCTGCGCCATAGGCCTGATAGATACCTGAAACTTCCCGGGCAGTTTCACGTGCGCCCTGGATGCTGAACATATCGCGGGTTGTCGTGATCATCAGGGTGGGTTTGGGGGCGCGAACCAGCAAAAGGTCACCGTGGTCTGTTCCCTTGCTGATGCCATGAAAGAAATTTTGTTCGGCATCCTGCGGCCCGATCGATTGCAAAAGCCTGGTGAAATTGGTGATATAATTTTCCGGCGCCGCAGCGTGAATGCGTTCGTCGAAGGCTGCGATGTGCGATGCTTGTGTTCCGCCTCCGGAGCGCCCGGTTATTCCGATGCGCGAAGGATCCACTTCCCTCCGTGTCAGGAGATAATCCACCGCCCTGATGCCATCCCAGATCATGTGACGCGCTTGCGAACTTCCGGTGATGAACGCCTGGGTGCCCGGATAAGAATGCTCGGAGGTAGGTCCGCCTACTATGGATTTTTTCTTGTCGGCATCGTAGTATTCAAGTCTCTCTCCCTGACCGACCGGGTCGAATGCAAGTACGATGAAACCCTTCTTGACAAGATTGAGGATGACGTGCTGGTATACTTTGCTGCGATAGCCATTGTCTGAATGTCCGCTGCAGTAAATGACTGCGGGCGCCTTGTCTCTTCTTCCGGGTGTCCCGGGAATGAAGAGCGATGCGGTAACAAAAAACTTTGGCTGAGATTCATAGACGATATGTTCCACCCGGTAAGTCTCCTTTTCAACTACCCGCAACACTTTCGCGTGTAAGGGATTTTTTTCTGGAAAAGGTCCCACTGCATCCAAAAGGGTTTGCCTGATCCATTGTTGTCTTTCCTGCCAGTCGCGCAACGAACTGTATGAAGCAATGGTTTTTCTCCGTTTCTCCAGGTGCATGTACGCTTCATCTGCCAGGTGGTGATACAGGGCATTGGATGCATCCGTATAATGAAGCCACTGATTTTCTCCGCCAATGACGTTCAGATCGTCTTGTGCGATGGCGTTTGTGGTAGCGAAGGATATGATCAGAAAAAACGCAAGGTGGATACTGGCGAAAACAGTGAATTGCCGCATGGGTATGTTTTAAAGGGTTGATGTCAGCGTTTGGCACCCGCACTGGCCACGAGTTTTTCCCAGATCTTGCGGTTCGTTGTCATGGCTTCAACCTTGTTTTCCGGATTGGAACTGCACTCCCAAAGGATCCATTCTGAATAATCCGCCTTTACCAGAAGGCTCATGAGCTGCTGCCATGGATACGCATCGTTGTCCATCTCATGTACGTGAATGGTATCACCCAAACGGTCTTTGACGAGGTTGAAATTATATTCAAGCCCCTGGCCTGCCAGATCTGTTGGATTGCAGTTCCAGCATATGGCTACGTTGGGATGATCTGCAACATCCATGATCGCCTTGATATTGGGAAGTTCCTGCGTCTCCTTTCCATGTACTTCCAGCCGGATCAGCTGTCCATACTCCTTGCCGAATTTGCCGATCTCATTCAATGATTTTCCGATTTGTTCAATAGTCTTTTCATGCGGTACCCCTTCATGAAATTTATTGGGCTTCACTTTTACGCCACTGCCGCCTACGTCATGCGTGAGTTTGATCAGTTCTTTCGCAAGGTCCATGTTCTTTTTCAGGATGGCCGGATCGGGACTGTCAAATTCAACGTTGGAACCGTAACCGATGAATTCAACATTGCTGTTGTCAAAGCGCGCTTTCACTTCCCTGCGTTGCGCAGCAGTGAGCGTTGGTTCCACACCGTGCTTGTGTTCCGTGCGAAGTTCGACGCCCAGAAGGTTGCTTTTTTCACAATTCTGAATGATCGTCGGAACATCCCAGTCCTTTCCCCACAGATACGTCACGAGACCGGGTTTCATTTTTGAACGTTTTCTGATCATCGCAAGAACTTCTTCGGTCGGCAGCGCCATGGTGGCGAGGCCTGTGAGCGATATGCCTTTAATAAAATCTCTTCTGTTCGTCATCGAATTGTTGATCTATGGTTTTCAAAATGGGTATGATCGTTTCGGGTGTTCCCGGATAGGTCTGTCGTTATGCCCTTAATATTTTCTTGCGAAGTCATCCGCCTGCGCGTTGATCTCACCATCCGTCAGATGCCCTGATGCGATCATGATCCTGTAGCGGAAGGTTAGTGACTTGCCCGGCGCAAGGGAATAATTTAATTCCTCCTTACCTCCTGTAAAATCCTTTACGCCCAGGGGATTTGCAGAAAAGAGTCCGTAGCCCCTGGCGTGCCAGTACGTCGGGTAGTTGATGTTATCCGGATGATCGCATACCACAAGGGAAATATTCTCACCTCCTACTGTGCCGAAGAGGTTCATCCATTTCGCACGGGTACTCCAGACTTTTTCGCCGGTGATCCCTTCGCTGCTCCTGTAATTTCCAGTAACCGAACCGTTGGATGTCCTGACCACCGATGAAGCGCCCGCCTTTTCGATCACGGTAACCTCCTCTTCGGAAGGTAATTCCAGCGCGCGGGCCACACGGATCCCGAACATGCCTTCTTTCGTGTCCTTGAAGTGCACCGTTCCGCTGGCGGCAGTCAGGGTTGTGATGCGGTCAATGATGCGGAGGGAATCCTTTGCGATGAAATGAAATTCAGTTCTTTCCGACAATAATTGCTTGCCCGAAGGATCTGTCCAGTGCGCGCTGGTGATCATTACCCCTTCACCCGCGCCACCCTCCAATTTCTCGACGGAGACGTGTTTGATTTCTCCGCCATTGGCTGATCGCTCTCCCGAATGGCCGTTTCCCCAGAAATCGAATTCATTTACATTTCCGTAATTCAGCCAGTTTCCAACCTGGTGCCTGTGGTCATTGCGTTCTCCTTCACGCGGTTCAAGCGGGAACCCGCGGGTAACGGTGGTTCCGCCGGACGATATCAAGGGGTAAAGGATCGGCTTATAAACATCATCGGGCCATCGGTAAGCGGTAAAGAGTTTTCCATCGACGAGCACATCAATCTTTTTTTGGGCAGCTTGCTCGACAAATTCGACAGACAAAGCCTGCTCATCCTCCAACTGTTTCTGGGGGGAAGGACTGCAGGACAGCGACAACGCGAAAGAAAGGAAGCCGATGATTCTGAATAGTGTCTGCATCATTAAATGCGGGAGTTGGTTTCGGAATTAATATAGGGACGGGCGGGTTAATATCAAACTGAAAGTTATAATAACGGCGGAGGATCACGGCATTGTTGCAATCCATCCGCGGCATGAATGGTCAGGGATGTTTCTGGTGAATCGGATTGTCGTGGATGCGGTGGAAGCTCACGTGTGCCTGAAGCATGGTGGGATGTATGCCTGAAAAAAAAGGTTAAGCTTAACAAAACAGTAAGCTTAACCTTCAGTGGAATTGTATGAATCCCGACTCAGCGCGCGCTGAGCAATACCTTCGTGTTGCCGCCTTTTGAGAGCGTTACATCGACAGGGCTATTGGTTTTCCAGGAGCCGGACGTAAAGTCAGGGATGTCAACGGATCTTCCGCGGTTTGCCACGGAGGTTTCAGTCAACGGCGCGATGGCGCTCCACGCAGCCGCATCATAAACATCCATATCCAGGGCTATTCCGTTTCGCAGGCAGTCAATCAATCGCCAGTCCATGAGGAAATCCATTCCGCCATGACCACCGATCTGCTTTGCCATTTCACCGACACGGGTGACGATCGGCGGCGCATATTTTGCTTCCAGCGCTTTGAATTCCTCCTGGCTGACCCAACCGTCATGACCCTTGGAGATCGCGGGTTGAGGATATTTCAACGCGGTGCCCTTTGTTCCGCTCACCAGATGAATGCGTGAATAAGGTCGCGGAGAAGTAACGTCGTGCTGTACCATCATTGTTTTTCCGTTCACTGTCTTGATGATGGTCGTGTTCATATTACCGCGGAAAGTCTTGTTGGCATATGGCTTGTAAAATTCATCCTTGGCAGCAAGTTCTTTGGCCATGGCCCCCATCATGAAATCATTCGAGGACACTGATACCAGGTAATCCATGCGGTCGCCGCGATTGACGTTCAACACCTGCGCGATGGGTCCCAATCCGTGGGTAGGATACAAGCTTCCATTCCGTAAATTTTCTTTCAGACGCCACATATCATAGTAGCCGTCTTTATCGAAGTTACTGTCGAGCAGGTGGTGGATATAGGCGCCTTCCGCGTGAAGGATTTCTCCGAAGAAACCTTGCCTTGCCATGTTCAGCGTCATGAGCTCGAAGAAGTCGTAACAGCAGTTTTCCAAAATCATGCAATGCTTCTTTGTTCTTTCGGAGGTCTCCACCAGCTGCCAGCATTCATCAACGGTGACCGCTGCAGGGACTTCAGAAACGGCGTGCTTGCCGTGCTCCATCGCATACACGGCCATGGGAGCGTGCAGGCTCCACGGAGTAGTAATGTAGATGAGGTCGAGATCAGTCCGCTCACACATTTTCTTCCAGTCATTTTCTCCCGCCGTGTACAATTCAGGACGGTGTTTGGTGCTTTCAAGCGACTTCTTTGCTTTCTCGGCACGTTCCGGGCGTATATCGCAGAGCGCTTTGATTTCGACACCATCGATTTTACTCATCCGGCTGACGGCGCCAGGACCGCGGCTCCCCAAACCCACAAAACCGATGCGAACGGTCTCTATTTTCGGAGCGGCGTAACCGCTCATATTAAAATGCTTACCTTTTTTCAGGAAGCTGTTCTCTCTGCTGCCATTGGCATTCGTATTGGCTGCATGACCCTCGATGATCCCGGCTCCTCCCGCCAGTCCTATCCCGGCCAATCCCGAAACCTTCAAAAAATTCCTGCGATTACTTTTCATTCTTATGCGTGTTTTTTTGGTTGGTTAATATGCGTCAGATTTTAATTAAGCCTATAAAACTAAAGAATCAGCTTAACATTTCCACTGTTCAGTGTTTGTGTATTCGGTGTCTTCTCCCGGAAAAGATCAGGTGTACCACTTATAACGCAAAACATACTGCTTAAAACTCATTTCAGCCATCTGTCAAACCAGTTAAATGCCTCTGACTGCATTTTTACGTCGAATTTGTGTGGTCCCGGATAATACGAGCAGGCGTAACGATCTTCCGCTTTTGCTTTTACATACACTTCACGGAGGATGGCATCTGCTTTTTTCATTTCCGGCAGTGTGTACAGATTATCGTGTTCGTCATTTAATATGAGGGTGGCCAGGGGTGCGCGCAATCCCAGTATTTCCGGAAAGTCAAGTTCATTGGGCAGCATCGGAACGTAGGTCATCCAGGTGTGCGTAAAGGATTTATCGAGGATCAAATCCTGCCATGTGGTCATAAAGCCGACGCATACGGCGCATTTTATCCTGGGATCAAGTCCGCCCATAAATACCGTTCGCATGCCACCGCCGGAGAGTCCGCCGCATCCGATCCGTGAAGCATCAACATCTTTGCGCGCGCACAGGACGTCGAGCGCTTTCTGATCCTCTGCAAAGAATACGCCGGGCCATGTGGTGCCCGCGCTGAACAATGACTTCGCCATGATGTGTTCATGATCAGCAGCCCACTTGTTGTATGCGAGAATGTTTTCCGGGCTTTCGGGATCCTCATCCGTCAGCTTGCCCCGGAGATGTTCGGGAACATCGCTGAGCTTCACACGTCGGCTCGCGAATGGGAATGCATCCGAGACCAAAACAACATATCCGCGTTTGGCTATTTCATTCGCCCACGCCGTGTTTTCATAGTAGTGTTCCTGGTGGTACTTCATCAGCGGATGCTGATCATTTCCCGTGCGCGTGATCTTGCGCGCGCCGAAATATTTGTTTGCCGCGTGATCGTGGAAGGCTAAAATTCCCGGCAGCGGTCCGCTCGCATGTTGCGGCTTCAACAGTAGGGCATCCGTGGGAGGGCCATAAGGCAATTGCCACTGAAGCTCCTCGATGTGAAGGCCATCGAACGTGTACTGTTTTTTGATCTTGACTTCCGGTATCCCTCCGAGCTTGGGAATTCCAAGCCGATCCTCAAGCTGCTTTTTTGCCTGTGATCTCCAATGCTCCAGGTTAGAAAAAGTTTTTCGCCTGAAAGACAGCGAAGGCAACTCCTTGTTAATAAGGGAGGCGGCCCATTTACCATAAGGACCGATCAAAGAGGTTTCACCTGCAAGAAGATTTTGGGTGTCGGAATTCCCGGTTGAATGTTGGATCATAAAGTCTGGTTTCTGCGGGACCATGTCGGAGCCGGTTGCAAAGCCTTGCAGTCCCCCGGTCATTCCCAGGCCTGTAAGCCCGGCAATCCTGATAAAGTCCCTCCGTTTCTGTTTCATATATTAAGGTTTCCAAAATTTAAGGTAAAAAGGCGGATTGTTTTAACGCAAGGAAATTTTTATTTATCGCCAGTCCGAATTTTACTTCTTTAATGTTTAATTTTTAATGTCTAATTTTTGATTTTGAAATGTCAACATCGCGATGCGCGCGAACCGCGCCTTCCTGCCACGCAACCATATGCCATGAAAAACATAGTACTCTTCTTTCTCTTCACGCTCGCGACCACCACCCTCAGGGCGCAGGAAAAAAAGATGATCGACGACATTACGTCACATCGATCCGGAACGGGTGTCTGGTGGGCAGGGCACAACAGCTGGATTATCAAGCATGGTGACATGGTGGTGACCACCGACCTGTACCTTGAAAACAGTTTAAGGTTTGCGGCAGCACCCATCACACCGGAGGAGATCGCTTCCGTCATTGATATTTCTTTTGTCACCCATGCACACGGGGATCACTTCAACGAATACACGTCGAAGATCCTGCTGGAAAAATCCTCCTGTATTTTTGTCATGCCCGAAAGTTGTCTCCCTGTCGCCAGGAAGATCGGGATTCCCGACAGCCGCATTCAGGTGGCAAAACCACGTGAGTCCTATACGGTGAAAGGCGTCAGCGTGAAAGCGATCCGGGCCATACACGGCAATGCGAACTTTGCCATTTATTATGAGGCCAATCTGCAGGATTGCGGGTACGTCTTTTCCATGGGCGGCAAAACATTCCTGCAACCGGGAGATTCCTATTTACTGGAAGATCACCTGTTTCTCAAACATGTGGATGTCCTCTTCTTCTCGCCCACCGAACACAACATGTATATCGATCGCTCGGTCATCCTCATCAACGCCCTCGATCCTGAATACATTTTTCCCCAGCATCACGGCACCATTGCCTTTGATGAACAGAACAATTACCGCTTCTGGGCGAAGGGCTATCCGGAGGAAGTAAAATTGCGCTTATCCCAAGCGTTGAAGGATCGGTATCATATCCTGACGCCCGGAGAAAAGCGGGTTATCAGATGAGTCTTTCGGAGCACCCAGTGACGATATCGGATCCCCATCGCCACATGCAGATTGTTTTTTGGTAGAAAAATAATGTACTTGAACTTCCGGTAGCAATTACCGCTCCATCCAAATACGCACAATGGCAGACTTTACCAGGCGGTTTATCATGATGATGGTCTTCTTCACCGTAGTTTCCTGTGGGAAGAAAATCACCAGCAGCGAAAAAGAAGGTCCTCCCAATATTATTGTGATCTTTACCGACGATCAGGGTTATCGGGACCTATCCTGTTACGGCGCCCCGCAGCTCAAAACGCCGAACCTTGACAGAATGGCGGAGGAGGGCATCCGCTTTACCAACTTTTATGTAGGACAACCCGTGTGTTCCGCTTCCCGTGCGGCTTTGCTGACAGGATGTTATCCCAGCAGGGTCAGCATACAGGGTGCACTTTTTCCCAATGCAAACATCGGCCTGAATCCGGAAGAAGTAACGATCGCGGAAATATGCAAGTCCAAAGGTTATAAGACGGCGATGGTTGGTAAATGGCATCTCGGCGACCGTCCGCAGTTTTTACCCACCAGGCAGGGCTTCGACGAATACCTTGGCGTGCCCTACTCGAATGATATGTGGCCAGGACATCCCGGGAAAGAAACGCACAAGTTCCCCAGATTGCCACTGATTGAGAACGATTCGGTTATCGATTATTTCGATGAGGATCAAAACAATCTCACCACGCTTTATACGCGAAGAGCAACGGAATTTATTGAAGCCAATCGGAAGAATCCATTTTTTCTTTATGTAGCCCATAGCATGCCGCACGTGCCCTTGTTTGTTTCCGATAAATTCCGCGGAAAATCCGGCGCTGGCTTATACGGAGATGTGATCATGGAGATCGACTGGTCGGTAGGAGAGATCATGAACACGCTGAAAGAACTTGACCTCGACAGGAAGACCCTTGTCATCTACACGTCGGATAATGGTCCATGGTTAAACTATGGCCAGCACGCAGGCTCGGCGTTGCCTTTGCGGGAAGGCAAAGGCACTGTGTTGGAGGGAGGGATCCGGGTACCCTGCATCATGCGCTGGCCGGGAAATATTCCGGAAGGCGCCGTACAGAAGAAACCTGCCATGACGATCGATATTCTGCCGACGGTCGCGTCCCTCATTAACGCTGCACTTCCGGACAAGAAGATCGATGGCAAGGACATCTGGCCACTGATCACCAATGATGCGCAGGCCGAAAGTCCGCACGATGCTTTCTATTTTTATTTTAACGACAATGAGTTGCAGGGTATGCGGAGCGGAAAATGGAAACTTTATTTTCCGCATCAATACCGGTCGTTCGAGGGAAAAGAGGGAAGAAACGATGGTCTGCCTGTTCAGTATGCGCAGCTGAAAATGGGTCTCGAGTTGTATGATCTGGATAATGATATCAGTGAAAGAAATAACGTGGCTGCACAATACCCTGCCGTTGTGGATTCGCTTCAGCAGAAAGCCGCGGCTTTCAGACAGAAACTCGGAGATTCGCTGACGGGCGTTGTTGGCTCGGAAGTGAGAAAGCCAGGCAGGATCAGCGAAACAGGAAAATAAGGGTCATTATTAAGTATCGGGAAAATGAAATTGAAAAAAGTATTTTTTATCGCAGGTCTCTTTGCTTCGGCTGCAAATGTGTTCGGACAAAGGACGATCGAGGTGGATGTGTGTGTATACGGCGGCACATCGGCGGGCGTGGTCGCCGCTTATACCGTGCAAAAACTTGGGAAGAAATCCATCCTCATTGAACCCGGGAAACGGCTCGGCGGACTTACGTCCGGGGGGTTGGGATATACCGATATTGGGAACAAATATGCGATCAGCGGTATCTCACGGGATTTTTACAGGCGGGTAGGAAGACACTACGGAAAATTCGAGCAATGGATCTTTGAACCGAAAGTGGCGGAAGGAATTTTTCAGGATTATGTCAGCCGCGGCGGATTTGATGTGTTGTACCAGACGCGCTTGAAGGAAGTGAGAAAGCAGGGCAATCGCATCACGGAAATTGTACTGGAAAATTCCACAAGCCCCTCAAAGGGAACGGACATTATCGTCAAAGCAAAGATGTTCCTTGACTGCGGGTATGAGGGTGATCTTATGGCCCGCGCAGGAGTCGCTTATACGGTAGGCCGTGAAAGTAACAGAGACTACAATGAAACGATCAACGGCGTTCAACTGATGGATGAGCATCAGTTTCCGGATGGAATTGATCCCTATAAAAGTCCCGGTAAACCAAAAAGCGGAATCCTTTGGGGTATCAGTGACGAAAAGCTTTTGCCGGATGGCAGCGGCGACAAAAAAATACAGGCGTACAATTACCGTATTTGCCTGACTTCAGATCCTGACAACGCAATTCCCATTACCCGGCCGGTGGGTTACGATCCGACGCGTTACGAGCTTTTGCTGCGGCTGTTTGAAGCTTATCCTGACCGAAGAAAGCTCAATAATTATTTTATATGGAGTCATATGCCAAACGACAAGACGGATATCAACAACCGCGGGGCGTTTTCGACCGATATGATCGGAATGAATTATGGATATCCTGAAGGCAGCTATGAGCAACGCGAAAAGATCGTTCAGGATCATACGGCATATACCCAGGGGCTGCTGTATTTTTTTGGGCATGATCCGCGCGTGCCGAAAGCGCTGCGGGACGAAATGCAGCAATGGGGTTATCCCAAAGACGAGTTTGTGAGTACGGGAAACTGGACACCCCAATTGTACATACGTGAAGCGCGCCGGATGCTGGGAGATTATGTGATGACGCAGCACAAT
Organism: Chryseosolibacter sp.; assembly: GCA_049791675.1. Lineage (GTDB taxonomy): Bacteria > Bacteroidota > Bacteroidia > Cytophagales > Cyclobacteriaceae > Chryseosolibacter. Next base: position 69,351 of record JBARAD010000062.1, on the reverse strand, counting down.
TGTGAGGGTCGTGCGGTGGTTGCCGATGGGGTAGGGATGGCTGCCTATACGATGGACTCGCACAATACGCAGCGCGTCATTGTGAATGGTCAGGTGAAGAACGAAGGCAATGTAGAGGTGGGTGGTTTCGGGCCATATCCCATTTCCTACCGCGCGCTGACGCCAAAGGTGGCCGAATGCGGAAATCTGCTGGTGCCGGTTTGCCTCTCGGCGACGCACATTGCGTTCGGATCCATACGGATGGAGCCGGTGTTTATGGTATTGGCACAGTCGTCGGCAACGGCTGCGGTAATGGCCATCGATGGCAACACGGAGGTGCAACGGGTAAATGTTTCCCGGTTGCAACAAAGGCTGAAGGACGATCCCCTCGCCGACGGAGGTCTTTTTGAAATACTCGTCGACAACAGCGATACCGCCCGCGTGCAACGCAAGGGCCATTGGAAACTTGAGACAAGCGGGGGATACGGTCCGGATTATTTCGTGCATGCGTCGGGAGACACGGCGATGTCGAGCATCCGCTTTACACCTGAAATTCCCCAGGCAGGAAAATACACGTGTTACATTTATTTTCCGAAAGCGAAAGACATGTCAGCACAAACCCTGGTCATCATTCATGACGGTGAACGCAATCATGGTATTACCATAAAGGAATCCGATATCCGCGTGGAGGGTCAGACTTCCGGCGAATGGGTTCCGTTGGGAACCTATCAGCTTCCGGAAGGAAATAACAGTTTCGTGCAGATTTCCGATAAAGATGCCAACGGGAAGGTTATTGCCGACGCCGTCATTTGGGTCCCCGCCCATTAGCCGTCAGACTTGAATCAGAACGGTCCCGCAACGCGCGCGGTACAGCGGTGTGGTGAACTGTGAAACATGGAAAGCGAAACGGTGAATGACACGCCATGTTGATGGAGACTGACGATTCACGCGGGCGGATAAAATTCCTTACCCGGCGCGAGCGCAAACCTCATTCCTCCAGATCTTCGATCTCAAAGCTCACTACCTTATTGATGCTGAGGTTGTTTTTTGAATAGTCTTTGAAGTAGACCGCGAGTTTCTGGTTCGAAAGCACGGGCGATCCAAGAAGTTCCTCCCGCGTGAAGGACTGGTTTTGAAGGGTGGAGTAGGGTTGGTTAACCCGTATTAAAACGGACCTTCCGCCAATCGGATCGAAGGCAGTGGAAACACCGGAAAAAATTCCCTGGATCACTTTCGGGCTCCGGCTTGTGCCGACCTTATATATATGGTAGAATGATTTGGCTTCGGGTGAGGCCAGCAATACGAAGAGGCATCCGTGTTTTATCTGCAATTCGCCTTCGTAGGTCCATAAGGGTCCTTTCAGCCTGAGTACAAACTGGCCCTCTGATTCCAGGATCTCGACCGGCGATTGAAAGATCAATCCTTTAGAAGAGTTCTGACGGACGAAAACATAATAATTCCCTACCAGGCTTTGCAGTTGATCATTTGCCGGCATCTCCAGTGAGGCGATCAGTGCCATCATATTTTTAAATCCCAGGTAACGCGCGACGGAGTTAAGTTGGGCATCGCGGAGGCTGAGGTCGTCGTCATTGTTCAGGTCCCTGATCTCATAGAAAATTTTCTTATACAGATAGTCCTCGCCGATGCCTCCGATCTCGGAGGCAATATTCCGTAACCCAGCGCGGTCAAGGGGTTCTTTAGATTTCTCGGACAACAGGAACAGCAACCTCTGCAGGTGGCGCACTTTGATTTTCATGCGCTCAAGTTATTAGCAAATGGGGAAGATTTCAGGAAAACAAGGGAAAAAATGGGAAACACAAAGGAATGGACTGAACCGTAAACCAGTGACGGCCAGCGCATCTTTGTAAACGTCTTTCAAAGACCGCATTGTGTTTAAAGTCCCTTTCCTGACCCGGCCCCGAAAAGGCCGGGTCAACGGAAGGGAGATCACAATCGGTGTTGATGGGCATAACGAGTACCCACTTTAAACACTTTAATACAATGAAAAAAACACTGAAAAGACTTCCATTCCTGTTGGCGTTCGTAGTAACACTTATTGTTGCAAGCTGTAGCGATATCGATGTGACGCCTCGTACTGATGATGATGATGATCCCCCAATTGTCATTAAGCCAACACCTGCACCGCCTGCGAACACTTCAGATTCGACCGCGGTCGCATTTGGTGGATAACAAGCAAAAATCCAAGGCCGGTAAGATCTACCGGCCTTTTTTTCTTTACTAATGCCGGAATTTCGCTAACTTTCTTTTTGTTAAAAAAAGAAGGTGGCTTGGCGTCTTATTTTTCTTCTGGTGATATCGTTTCCTGTTTTTTCTCAGCAAAAATCAAGGGAACCTGAGTTACGGAGGTTTCAGAATTCCGATAATCCTGATTCCGCGAGTTACCATTTAGCCATTGCCGCTGACGGATTTCTGTCAAAAAAGAACTATGACAGCGCCAGATACTACTATTACAAAGCCATTCACCACAACCGGCTAACAGGGAACAGGTCCAGACTTGCCGAAAATTTTAACAACATGGGTGTGGTCTACTACCACGTTGGTGTTTGGGACAGCAGTATTCACTACTATGACGCCGCCTACAAAGAATACCTGGCCCTTAAAGATTCCGCGAAGATTAGTATTATCGAGATCAATCTCGGATCGCTTTATAAGCAAAAGGGTCTTTATGAGAAATCCCTCGGTTACTTATTGGCCGCTTCTTATCACCTCGAAAAGTCCGAACCTTCCACAAATCTTGCATCGTGTTACAATTCGATCGGATCGCTTTATTCCAAAATAGGCGAGCCACACGCTGCCCTTGATTTTCATTACAAAGCTGTTCGCGTAAGGCAAACCTTGGATTTAAAGGCTGGTCTCTCTTCTTCTTACAACAACATCGGGAATGTTTATCTGTCTATCAAGAAATATGACAGCGCGCTGGTGAATTTTGAAAAGTCCCTCCGGATTAAAAGGGAACTCAATGACAGAGACGGGGTGGCGATCGTATTAAATAACATTGGTGAACTATCTTTGAAAACCGGCCAGCTGGGAAGAGCGGAGGAGTTACTCCAGGAGTCTTTATCCATCCGGCTGGAGACTAATGACAAGTTGGGACAGGTGAGCTCAAGAAATAATCTGGCGAATGTCTACATTCTGGAGGGTTACCTGGTTGCTGCGGAACGCGAATTAAAACGCAGCGAAGCCATGGCCGCTGAAATGGGCTTACTCGAAGAGTTGAAAGACAATTACGAACTGCAGGTCAAATTGTACGAGAAAAAAGAAAATCTTGACAAGGCCCTTGACTACAGCCGGCAATTACTCATCGTAAAAGACAGTCTGCTCAATCAGGAAAAGGCGCAATCGCTTGCGGAAATGCAGACAAAGTATGAGTCGCTGAAGAAGGAAGACCGGATTGCGCTCCTCGAAAAAGAAGGGTTGCTCCAGGCAGTCGAACTGGAACGCAGACAGATCTGGATCCAGAGCCTGGCGCTCGCCATGATATTGGTCGCGATCATCGGAGTGTTGATCTATTATAACCTGAGAACGGTCAGGAAGAACAAGATCCATATCGAACTGCTATTGAAGGAGCTCCATCACCGGGTTAAGAACAACCTGCAGATCCTGTCGAGCCTGCTCAGTCTTCAATCCCAGCAGCTGACCGATGATACGGCCCTGAAGGCCGTCAAAAGCAGTGAAAGCCGCATCAATGCCATGGCCCTCATCCACCGGAAACTGTATACAGTGGATCAAAACCGCACCGTCGATATCAAGGAATACATCACTGAACTCATTCAGTATCTGGTCTACTCGTATGGATATCACGAAAAGAATTTCAAGCTGGATCTGCAGATCAATGAGATCAGCATCGATGTCGACAAGGCTATACCCCTGGGGTTGATCCTCAATGAGTTGATCAGCAATGCATTCAAACACGCTTACGAAAAACAACCGAATCCCAGCCTGATGGTCAATCTCGCGTATCCGGATGACCATGAACTCCAGATCCGGATCAAGGATAACGGGACGGGTATGCCACCCGTTGATGAAAAGCAGCGCAAAACCTTTGGAATGAAGATCGTTTCAACGCTGATAAAAGAGTTGAAAGGCAGTCTCGATGTCAAATCCGAAAACGGGACGACCTACGATCTCCACATTCCCATCTGATTATGAATAAAATAAGAGTTCTGGTCGTGGAAGATTCGGCCCTTATCGCGGAAGATATTTCCTTTAAACTTGGCAAACATCACTTTGAGGTGTTGGCTATCTTCGATAAGGGTGAAGATGCGCTCGAATACCTCAAAACCAACCAACCGGACCTGGTGCTGCTCGACATCCGGCTCGCCGGAGCGCTCGACGGCATCTCCACCGGCTATATTGTACAGAATACATACGCTATTCCCATTATATACCTCAGCGACCTGGCCGACGCCCAGACACTGCACCGCGCCAAACAGACTCGCCCCGCCAATTACCTCACGAAACCTTTTAACGAAGCTGATCTCGTAAGAGCGATCGACCTCGCTTTCAGTAATTTCAGTTCTCAGCCTGCGGCAGCGGGGACACAAAAAGCCGATCACATCTTCATCAAAAGCGACAATACCTTTGTCAGGATCCTGTTGAAGGACATCCTTTTTCTCCACGCCGACAGATCGTACTGCAATATCGTTACGGAAGAAAAAACCTATGTCCAATCGGTGAGCATGAACCACGTGTATGCGCAGATCGACAACAAGGATTTCATCCGGATACACCGCTCGCACGTTGTCAACATCAACAAAGTTACCGCCATCGAAGGCAACCTGGTAAAGCTTGGAAATCACACACTCGAAATGAGCAAATCAATGCGTGATGAATTGATCAGCAGATTGACCTTTTTAAAGCAATAGGAAAAATTTTTCCGGCGTTCGGAAACTTCGTTTGGCTTCCTTGTCTGCATTGGGTTTTTTGGATAAAAAAACACACACATGCGGCAAAACAAGTACGAATACGATGCTTTTATCTCTCACGCTGTTGAGGATAAAATTCCGATTGCAAATGAATTATGCGCTAAGCTGGAAGCGGCGGGGCTGAAGATCTGGTATTCCGGCAAAGAACTCGGTGTTGGCGACAGCATTGAAAAAACCATTGAAAAAGGCCTTAACAGATCCCGTTACGGGATTGTAATTTTTAGTCCAACCTACCTCGCGAAGAATTGGACGATCCGTGAATTCTATACGCTCCTCGCAAAAGAAATTGAAGAGCACAAAGTTATTTTGCCGGTGCTTTACAACGTCACGCTTGACGAGCTTAGGAACAAAGACCTTGTCATGGCCGACCGTTTTGCCGTGAATGCCGATAAAGGGATTGATTTTGTTGTCGAACGGCTCGTGCGTGAAATCAAAAAATCCCCTGCGGTGCAAATAACAAAAACCGCGTGGCTTTCAAAGATCCGGTTCTTTCTCTTTTTATCGCTTTTTGCGAATGCGGTACTCCTGTTGAACGCAACCTTCTATTCTACGCGAACGCTGGAGCCACTAAGCCCACAACCCACTGGCTACTTTCAGCCCACGGGAATGGCCCATGGAAGCCTCTTAGGGGAAATGGAGGGATTCTTTGACCAGTTGAATCAATGCACCTGCAGCCACGAGGAGGCAGATGTGCCGCAGGTGAAAAAAAAACTCGTCCGCAGCCGTCATGTGGCGGATGGTCCCGCGGATGCCCGTGAGTCATTCAATACCGGCGCGCATCAGGGCAAAAAGATGACGATGGCCGTGGTTTTTCAGATCGAGACAACAAACGACCCCAGCCCGGCGGTGGAGGAGACGACGGATATTTTTAATACCATCAGCATGGCCGACGACGAAAGTCCTTTTATGACGGTGAAAAGCCGGCAAATGACGCCCGTCACACACGATGCCGGTTGTGTGCACAATGTTTACGCGAGCGAATAAGTACAGAAGGGGTTCGAAAACGAAATGTCTGCACTGGGAAAGATTTTGCGTCGCTTGGGAAACAAAGGGGGGGAAATAGCGGTAAAACCTCGTTTTTAACATAAAAAAAGGCACACCTGGAATGCCTTGACCCTCCTCCCTTCAGCCGGGGTTGTATTGTTTCAGAGAATTGACCGATCAGATGGGCTTCTGACCAGTCTCTACGAGCAGGACAACCCCGGTGAAGCAGGGATGACAGTTAGTGAAGGAAATGATCGTATTCATGAAGACTCACGAACGACCCTTCTCAGGCAAAAGACCCTCTCAGCTGTTTCATTTCGCTATCATGACTTTTTTAAACCATGATAAAAGGTAGCATAGAAAGCGTGCGGCTATAAAAAAAATTGGTCTATGGAAGAGCTGAAAGACATCCTTGATAACCTGAATGAATCCGTTATTAGAATTGATGGAAACGGGCAGGTGGTATTATTTAACAATGAGGCCCTCCGCATTCAAAAATCCATTGCAGGAACACCGCTCCTCCTGGGAGGTCATTTCACAGCATTGGTTGGCGAACACCACAGCCAAACATTCACGGACATTATCAAGACTGTAAAACGACAGAAAAAGCCCATTAAGAATTTTGCCGAATATCAAACAGCATCGGGGAGTACGGTCTCGCTCGAATACAATTTTGTGCCGGTGTTGGGGATAAAAAGAGAACTGCGGTACATCAACATCATTACGCAGGATATTACCAGCAGAAGGCTTTTTGAAAGAAACTCACGCACGGCAGCTGCTGATTTCCGCAATCTGCTGGAACATGCCCAGGCCGTAATTTTCAGCGTTGACAGCCGGGGTTATATCGTAGAATGGAATACGCACTGTGCCGAGATCACCGGTTTCCGTAAAGATGAAGTCCTTTCCCAAAAAATGTGCGATGCCGTGATCAGCAGAAACAAGATTTCCATATTTCAGGAGCTCATGGATCATATTTTGAAAAATGAATCCGTGGGAAAAATCGAATTTCCCCTGCTGAAGAAAGACGGAGGTGAGGCCACTGTGATGGTAAGCGCAACACCGCGAACCAATGCGAATGGACAGGTGATCGGCGCCACGCTCGTCGGTCAGGATATTTCGGAATTGACCGCTTACCGTAAATCCCTCGAGCAGCTTGTTGAAAATAAAACGGAGGCCCTACAGAAGGTCCTGAAGAAAGAAAAGGAAGCAGTGGAAATGAAAAACCGTTTTGTTTCTATTGCCTCACATGAGTTCCGGTCGCCGCTGTCTTCCATCGATTTTGCCGCAAATTTCATCAAACGAAACGCGGCCACCATCGGCTCCAAGAAACTCAATGAAAAAGTAAGGGTTATCGAGAAGCACGTCAGCTATATGAATCACCTTCTCGAGGATGTGCTGACGTTCAGTAAAAATGAAAAAGGACGTATCAAACTCTTGCCGACGCACTTCAGTCTCGATGATTTTGTCAAAGACGCAGTACAGGAAGTGGCCGACAGCACCAGGCACTCGCATCACATCTGTGTTTCTACCAATTCGCTGGGTTGCCTGGTTACAGACGAAAAACTGCTGCGCAATGTGCTGATAAACCTGTTGACGAATGCCATCAAGTTCTCACCCGGAAAAGATGAGATATCGCTGAACGTGCTCGACCATGATGCGTTTATCACACTTGAAGTCAGAGATGAAGGAATCGGCATACCGGATGAAGAGATCGACCTGATATTTGAACCTTTCATCCGTGGAAAAAAAGCAGATCCTATCCAGGGTACCGGACTTGGACTGTCAATTGTAAAAAAAGCGGTCGAACTTTTGAATGGAACGATACAGGTGGAAAGCGTGTTGGGGCGCGGTTCTGTCTTTACGGTGACAATTCCCCGAGAGATGGTTTTAACAGGAAATGGATAAAATAAAAATACTTATTACCGAGGATCACCAACTGGTACGCGAAGGCATTGAGACCATGCTTGCCGGTGTACCCGACATCGAAGTGATCGGGGCGGTAGCCTCGGGCGAAGAAGCAATAAATCTCGCCAGATCGAATAAACCCGATGTTGTATTGATGGACATCCTGATGCCGGGCATGACCGGTATCGAGGCCGCCCGCTGGATCAAGGAAATCGAAGACAGCATCCGCGTCATTATGGTTACGGTAGAAATCAGCAAAGAATATGTTTCGGCCGCCATTAAATCAGGAGTGGACGGATACCTGCCGAAAAACGTGAGCAAGAGTATACTGCTGGATGCGATCAGAAGCGTCTACCAGGGTGAGCGGTATTTCAACGATGCAATCAAGAAATTGATTTTTGAGGATTTTTATTCCGTTGAAAAATTAAAGAATCCCAGGAAGGCGCTTCCCAATCAGCTGACCAAAAGGGAAGCAGAAGTGCTGGCGCTGGTGTCTTCAGGTAAATCGAACAGGGAAATCGCCGAGGTACTGTCTATCAGTGTCAAAACAGTTGAAACGCATAAAACTCACATCCTGATCAAACTCGGCCTGAACAACAATTCGGAGCTGATCCGGTATGCCATAAAAAATAGTATTATTTCAGCGTAAAGATTTAACATGTCTGTTTTGAGAAAGTCACGACCCCCGCTTGTCTAACCAAAACCCTGAACCCCATGAAGACATATTTTAGCGGCAAGGAAATCACCTCTTTCCTGATTGTGTTTCTGTTCATTTTGTTAATGATCTATTCATGGTTCTTTAACGACTGAACCACTTCTTCGGCCAATGGTCCATTCCTGGCGGCGAACCCGTCACGTTTTTTTCTGCCCCACCCGCGTTCGTTTTCTATTTCCCATTGAGAATTTTGTTCTTACCTTCCGGAACCATTAACCGGTACCGATACGCCGCACGCGGGCGAGCCTTTTCGTCAAGGTGAGCGGAAACGCCGATTGCGATGCGATCAGGAATATTGAATCAACAATAAAATCATTACCATGCGTCTTGTTATCCGACAAATATCCTTTGCGATGTGTTTTGCTCTTATTCTCTTATCCTGCTCAGAAAAGGGTACGTCAGAAACAGGTGGTTATGTCCAGGAGGACGGACTCGACCAGATTTCCCTTACAGGTTTTGAGGAGCATATCAGGGTCCTCGCCTCCGATGCCTTTCAGGGGCGCAAACCTTTCACGGAGGGGGAGGAAAAAACCCTGGAATATCTGCAGGCGCAGTTTAAAGCGATCGGTCTGGAACCTGGTAACGGTGATCGTTATTTACAAGAAGTTCCCATGGTGGAGATCACACCCACCGTGGACAGTATCATGCGCGTGCATACGCCGAAAGGGAATTTTACCCTGCGGGGTTTTCACGATTTTGTAATCAACTCCGAAAGGACGGATTCATCCATTCACTGGGAAAATGAACAACTTGTATTTGCAGGATTTGGAGTGGTGGCTCCCGAGTATCAGTGGAATGACTACGAAAATCTCGACGTAAAAGGCAAAGTCGTTATTGTACTTGTCAATGACCCGGGCTTTGGTAGTGAAGACACTACATTTTTCAAGGGGAATACGATGACATATTATGGGAGGTGGACGTATAAATTTGAGGAAGCTGCACGGCAGGGCGCAAAAGGTTGCCTGGTGGTTCACAATACCGTGCCCGCAGGTTATCCGTTCCAGGTTCTGCAGAACACATGGAATTCCGCGCACCTGTACCTGGATCCACGCGGCAGGAACACCTTCTTCTCGGAAGGTGTGGGATGGATCTCGAAACCAGCGGTCGAAAAGATCTTCTCCGCCGCAGGGATGGACTTCAATCAGCTCCAGGGAGAAGCGCGCCGTCCGGGTTTCAAAGGGAGGGCGCTAGGAGCAGGCATATCGTTGTCGATGGACCTCGATGTCAGATTTGATACATCGTACAATGTGATCGGAAAAATTGCCGGCACCGATAAGGCCGAAGAATACATTGTCTATACGGCACATTGGGATCATCTCGGGATTGCCAGGAAAGATGCCGCGGGTGACAGTATCTATAACGGAGCGCTTGACAATGCCAGCGGCACGGCCGGCCTGCTTGAAATTGCAAAAGCATTCAGCAACATGGAGAACAGGCCGCGAAGATCTGTGGTCTTCCTCGCCGTGACCGCGGAGGAACAGGGGCTTTGGGGCTCGGCCTACTATGCCGAAAATCCAGTTTATGCCAAAGAAAGAACGGTCGCCAATATCAACATGGACGGCATCAACCCGTATGGCAGGATGAAAGACGTGATGGTCATCGGCAGTGGTCAGTCTGATCTTGACGAATACCTCGAGAAAGAAGCGGCTTCGCTCAACCGCTATGCCGTTCCTGATGACGAAGCGGAAAAGGGATACTACTTCCGTTCGGATCATTTTAATTTTGCAAAAATCGGTATCCCCGCGCTTTATCTGAAGACAGGAAGTGATTTTGTAGGGAAAGGAAAAGAATACGGCGAGCAACTGAAGGTTACCTATACGCAAAAATATTATCATCAGCCTTCGGATGAATTTGACACCACGCGAATGAATTTCGAAGGGGGTGTCGACGACCTGAAGCTTCTTTTCCAGGTAGGAAAAAGGTTATCCTTTGATGACCGGTGGCCGCAATGGAAAGAAGGATCCGAGTTTAAGGCCATCCGGGATGCTTATATGAAATAGAGCTCATGAGGGATATCAAAAGGCGGGCGATTCACGTCACGAGCATGTATCTGTCAAATCTTTTCTTCTCCGTTTGAGCGACGAGCTAATTCACCACCGGACACTCGATCCAGCAATGATCTCTATTAATGATCATGTTAACGCGGCGCTTGCGAATGAAGCGTTTGCCTCAGAAAAAATTTCTCCGCTGATGCTGGCAGACTCACTGGAAGCGGATAGCCGGACGGTGATGCAGTTTGTTGAGCAGGTGCGGACCGCGAACGGAACATTGGCGTGTGAACGCGATGACCTCGAAACCTGGTCTTACCTGTCGCGCAATTTTGCGGACAAATTGCGCGCAGGCGTAGCGTTGCAGACCTTCCGGTTGACAGGACAAAATCGGAGAAACGAAAAGCCGTTCATTTATTAAGGCGTTGCCTGGATCACTGGGAACGGATCAGCGAGATAACAGACGGCCATTACCACGCGGTTCCCTACATTGATCATCCGGGGCAAGGGAATGCCCACAAGGATGCTGAGACCTTTGCCTGGAAAAAATACCTTCCGCAGGTGAAGCGGGATATTGCAATTGCAGAACAGTCGACGACGATACGTTAACTATGAAACGGGTGATGCAATTTCAGGTACTCCGGTGTTGGCTTCACAGGACTGCGCTTCGGGCGCAGCCAAAGGCTTGCAGCGAAGTGAAAAATAGAAAGTAGCGCCGTTACCGGGTTCACTTTCCACCCAGATCCTGCCCCCGTTTTCTGTGATGTATTCCCGGCAGAGCATAAGCCCTATGCCGGTCCCTTTTTCCTCCCAGGTGCCTTTTATACTTTCGTTAGCGGAAGTAAAGATCTGGTCCTGCAGTTCCCTGGCAATTCCTATCCCCGAATCCTGAATGCTGAAGATCAGTTCGTCACCGGAAGGAAACGCGTTTAATACCACGGTACGATCACTGTGAGAGAATTTGATGGCATTCGACAGAAGATTCCTGATCACAAAATCAAAGTGCGCGGCATCGGCATATACCTGCAGATCGGCGGGGGTATTGTGGATGATTGTCACGTTCTTCTGCCCGGCATAGTCGCTCGCCAGCGAGACGGTCTTTTTAATCCGCTCCCGTACGGGGATCATTTGCTGATTTAACCGCAGGCCCTTCAGCTGACTTTGTCCCCACATCAGTAAATTGTCCAGCGTATCGAGCGTGTTGACAGACTGATGCCTTAACTTTTCAATGATCTCTGCTTCATCAGGCGTCTTTTGCTGAAGGGAAAGGACATTCAATAATCCGATCACCCGCGTGAGCGGCGCCCTGAGATCATGTCCCAGAATTGAAAACAACTTATCCTTGACGGTATTTGAGTTTCTTAATTCGGTCTGCTTCCTGACCAGCTGCCTGTTGAGGATCGATATCTTCCTGTTGAAGTACCAACCGATCCCAATCATGGCCATGGCCACCAGGGCTACCGCAATCATCACATTGCGCTGAAGGATCGATCGTTCATTCTTTGCCGCAAGGTCGCCGATCTCGCGTTCCTGGTTTGCCAGTTCATGAACGGCATGGAGGTTGGCGATCTCTTTGGACTTCTCAAGGCTTAGTAAGCTGTCTTTCAGCAGTTGTCTCTTTTCTGATAACGCAAGGGCTTGTTCGAATTGACTTGCTTCTTTATGAAGGTTGATCATTGATTCATACACTTCTGTCATCAGGTTTAGATGCTGTATACGCTCAGTGATCGCCAGCGCTTGTGACAAAAGCCGGAGGCTCTTCTGCGGATTGGATGCACGCAGGAGAGAGGCAATGTTCACCATCGCGCGCGCCTCTTCTTCCGGAAGATTGTTCTCCCTTGCCTTCGAAAGGGCCTGTTCCTGGAAATAGCGCGCAGAATCCGGCATTCCCGATTTTTCATAGGCGATTCCCAGACTTCCCAACAATGCAATATGCACGCCCGTAGAGCCCTTGGCATGGCTTTCTTTTAAGCCCTTATGAAAATATTTCAAGGCCGTGGGAATATCATTCCGTTTCCCGTAAATGATACCAATATTATTCAGCAGGGTCAGAGAAGCGTTGGTTGAGGGTAATTCAGCATTCAATGCTTCGGCCTTCAGATAATAGGTCAGGGCCTCCTCCGGATTTCCGAGATGATCATTCAAGACGCCCAGCTTTATATGTGTCTGCACAATTCCGCTTTTGTCCTTGATCGCTTCAAAGATTTGCAGGGCTTTCAGGAAATGTCGTGTTGCTTCGTCGTACTTACCGGTTTTTCCGGCAATTACGCCCAGCCCATTCGTTGTGGACGCAATTCCCTTTTTGTGATCGATCCGTACAAACATCGCCCTGGCCTGCTCGTATTGCGCTTTGGCCAGGTCCAGCAACCCGTGGCGCTCGTTTATTTGGCCAAGAGCGTTCAGCAGGATGCCTTGCCCTGGTAAATATTTCCTCTTTTCCGCGAACACCAGCCCTTCTTTTGCATATAAGAGGGCTGAATCTTCATTGATGTAGCGGTAGTAATTGATGAGTTGATGGTATGCTCCGATGATAGCCGAGTCACCCGCTGCCGTTTCCAGTTCATGAATCAACTGCTTCGACCCTTGCCCTGATGCTGTGAAAGGCAAAAGCAATATGAGAAAGGGAAATAGAAAGTGTTTCATGGTCAATGCATAACAAACATATCAAAGTCCTGTTCGCCACTTTTGTCGTGAACCACTTAATTCTTACATGAGTCGGGAGGCACAGCGTTTTATCGTTTTCCTTACCCCGGTGAAAGATCGTACATGCGCCCCGATTGTTTGTAACGCGTTTTCTTATAAATTGTATGTCAATACTCCGCCGTGCTTGAGGTCGGTTACAAAAAAAATGTATGGATGGTAAAAACATATTACACCATTTGCTTGGAAAGGTTTCCTCGCGCCGTTCGATGATGACCCATGGAGGGGCAATCCTGGGGGCTGGCTTTCTCGCTTCAGCGACCAATGAAAGTCATGCAAAGGCCATCGCTGCAGATCCTTCGTCGCGTGTGTTTGATGTAAAGGGATTTGGAGCTTCCGGTGTTCGCAGGGATAATGCGACAAGAGCCTTCAGGGATGCTGTTGAAGCCTGCCATGCGGCGGGCGGTGGTGTTGTGTATGTGCCGCCCGGTGAATATACCGTGGGAACCGTGCAACTCCTCGACCATGTGACCCTGCACATTGAATCCGGTGCAACACTATTCCTGAGTCAGGATAAGAATGACTTCACCACGGGTGGCAGGGCAATGATCTTTGCACAGCATGCAAAGAACATCGCTGTGACAGGAAGAGGAACGCTGGATGGCCTTGCGCAGTATGAGTTCACCGCCATGCGCGGTGCGGACCCGGAAATCAGCAAAGAGATTGAAATCGCGCGCGCCGCAGGAATCGATATGCGCCGCTATTACCGCAGTTCCCTGGCGATGAATACGTTCATGTTGATCATTAATGATTCAACCGATTTTCTGCTGACTGGGGTTTCCATTGTCAATTCCCCTTTGTGGACCGTCCGGCTGAATGATTGTGACCGCGTGGCGGTGAGGGGTGTGTACATTTATTCAGACCTGGAAAAAGGTGTCAATGCTGACGGGATTGATATATGTTCCTCACGCAACGTCACCATATCTGATTCGGTGATCGTTACTGCGGATGATGCCATTGTGTTGAAAGCCATCGCACGCGATGGTAAGCCCGCCAATCCTGTAGAGAACATCACCGTAACAAATTGCATCCTCACTTCGTCTTCGACGCCGCTGATGATCGGCACAGAAACGGAGGCCGATATACGCCACGTTGTCTTTAGCAATTGCGTCATCAGAAATTCGAATAAGGGCTTCGGTATCAATGTTCAGGATGGCGCCACCGTGAGTAACGTGATCTTCAGCAACCTGACCATTGAAACCAGCCGGCGTCATTGGAACTGGTGGGGAGATTCCGAGATGTGCAAATTCGTACTTAAGAAACGCAGGGACTCATCACGGCTGGGAAAAATCCGGGACATCATTATTGAAAACGTCATTGCCTGTCCGATGGGTACGAGCACCATTACCGGTCACGTGGACCAACCGCTCGAAAATATACGCATCAGCAATGTGCAGCTTTACATGACGCCGGAAAATGCGCAGGACAAAAGAGCATCACATGCTCTTCAGATCGAAAGGGTGAGCGGACTGAAGATCCGTGACCTATCTGTTGAATGGTCGGAAGATAAGCCCGAAGAGGGCTGGCAGAGTGCGCTGGTGCTGGAACATGTTTCTGATTTTGTGATCGATTCTTTTTCCGGTCGGCAAGGCTTGAAGGATGCCAGGGCTCCTGCGATCCATCTGAATGAGGTTGCAGACGGAATTATCCGCGAATCACGGGCAACTCCCGAAACAGGTACTTTTATTCACGTCGAAGGCGCAACGTCGGGTGACATTATATTGAAGGATAATTATCTGATGAAGGCAAAGAAGGATTTGACATTCAGTAAAGAGGCTGCCAAAGCGGTTGTCAGGTTGTAAGCGGGGAAATGAATCAGCCATGCGGGCACATATCACAACACAATACACCAACCATCCGTCGAAACGGGAAAACAGACCGTCAATGTGGAAGTTAACCGCATTCATGCTGATATTCTTCGCCGCGTTGGCAACTGGATGTACCGATCAGTCCTCTCCGCAGTACCGCGGGCTGAAGGAAGATATTATCTCTTCGAACAGCCATACCGTTGTGGCAGACACCATCGTTTACCATCCGGTACGGGTAGACCCTGACGGCCACATTCTGCCATGGTATTCGGCGAAACCCGGAGACTCCTATGACCACGTGCTGGCGCTGGTATGGAATTTCTGGAAGAACATGGAGGTTGATTCGAATGGAATGCAGTATTACATGAACCACCAGGTTTGGGAACCACAGCACGATAAGCGCGGCCTTGGGGGAGATCAACTCAATATGGCGCTTTCTTCGTGGGACCTTTACTACAATTATACCGGGGATGAATCGGTGATCGCGAACATGAAGTATATCGCGGATTATTATCTGGCGCATTCGCGCTCGCCGGCCGACAGCAAATGGCCCGATATTCCTTACCCGTATAACATGGATGTAGAGTCCGGTATCTACGACGGCGACATGATCATCGGCAAGGGCTACACGCAACCCGATAAGGCAGGTTCGTTCGGCATGGAGTTGGTGCATCTTTATAAAAAAACCGGCGACGAAAAATACCTGGAAGCAGCGATCAAAATCGCGAACACGCTGGCAGCAAACGTGCAGCCTGGCGACGCCGACAACTCGCCCTGGCCCTTTAAGGTGAATGCGCAAACAGGAGAAGTGGGTGTCCTGATCGAAAAGGCAACATGGTATGAAGGGATGGACAAGGACGTTGAGGAAAATAAAGCAGGACAGAAAAGATCCGGGTACACTACCTTTTTTACCGGTACGCTGAATCTCTTCCGCGAACTGATCGACCTGCAGAAGGGGAATACAGCGGCGTACAAAAGAGCCTTTGACCTGACATTCGACTGGTTCATGGCCTATCCTGTAAAGACCAACAAGTGGGGACCTTTCTTTGAAGATGTACCCCGCTGGTCCGATACACAGATCAATGCGGTCACCTTTGCGATGTTCCTCCTGGAGAATCCACATCTGGATCCTCAGTGGAGGCAAACGGTGAAAGGCATCTTTGATTGGGTGTACGACGAGCTGGGGAATGATCAGTACGCAAAGTATGGCGTTGTTGTGATCGATGAACAGACGGCGTACCGTGTTCCTGGTAACAGCCACACTTCCCGGCAAGCTTCGATGGACCTGATGTATTGGGAAAAAACGGGCGATACAACATACGTCCGCAATGCCGTGAGACAATTAAACTGGGCTACATACATGGTCGACACCGATGGCAAGAATTTCTATCCGACAAATGCCATCTGGATGACGGATGGCTATGGCGATTACATGCGCCATTATCTCCGCGCCATGGCCGCTGCACCACAGCTGGCACCCGACAGTGCGGATCACCTGCTCCGTACTTCGTCGATCGTACGGCGAATTGTATACCGCGCCGGGGTGATTGAGTATGACGTATATGATGCTTCATCAAAAGAAATTTTCCGGCTCACTTCGAAGCCGTCGCAGGTGCTGGTAAATGGTCAGGAACTTGCCAGGACTGACGCGCACGACACGGAAGGATGGTCGTGGCAGTCGCTGCCCAGGGGAGGGATACTTCGGATTGACCAGTCAAAAGGAAATCGCATCAAGATCTTGAAATAAAGGAAGTGCGAAACTACTTTTTTCCGGCCAGCTTTTCGAGACGCAGTGCCATTGTCTTACGCGTCAGATACAATGGATCGACGTTACGCGAGAATGAGCTCACATCAATGACGAGATTTCGCACTTGCTCGTCTGCAAATTCTTTGTCTCCCGCTTCATTCAGCATCCATAAATATTCGTAGTCCTCAAGTCCTTCCCGCAGGAGTTCAAAACGAATCGAAGAAACCTGCCCGTCCAGGTCGGGTTGCTGCGTGGTTCCATTTGACAGATAATTCTGTCCGTCCAGAGATCGCCAGGGCCGGCTGTATGGAATTTCAACCAAAAGTGACACTTCCGCGATGACCGGATCGCATGCGTACGCCTTTTCGCGGCAAACCCCATATAAAATTTCGCTATTTCCATATTTTGTAAAATAGAATAAAGCGCTATCTTAGGCACACGAAAGGTTTGATGGGTTCGCTGAAGAGCTGATTGTGTAAGGGTTGTCCTTTTTGTGAAGGAGCTTACGCAAGCACGTTTTTTTCTACCTGCATTCCTCCCTAAAAAGACCTGCGCCTTAAAATAAACTCTATGGAAAGATTTCTACTTCACACCCGCGGTGGGCTAAAGGCAATGGCAATCAAGAGGCGTACACTGGCCTTGCTATTCGCTTTTTTTAGTGCACTCATTTGTCCTGTGTATGGTGCAGACACCGGGACGGACCCTGTTTCAGAGGCCCCAAACGCTTACGCTTTTAGAATTACCGGCAAGGTAACGTCTGATACGGGCGACCCGCTTCCCGGGGTAAGCGTGCTGGAAAAAGGAACTACCAACGGTACGGTTACTGATACGGAGGGCGCCTATTCCCTGACTGTTTCCAATGAAGATGCAACCCTGGTGTTTTCCTTCATCGGATATACCAGCCAGGAAATGGCAGTCAACGGTAGATCTATTGTGAATATTTCCATGGTAGAGGATGTTGTGTCACTGGGGGAAGTGGTCGTGGTAGGTTATGGTACGCAGAAGAAGACAGACCTGACCGGAGCCGTGACCTCCATTAAAGTAGACGATATCGCTGCCTTTCCGATGGCACGGGTAGACCAGGCTTTACAGGGACGCTCCTCCGGTGTGTATGTACTGAATACAGATGGATCTCCCGGCGGGAACACCATGATCCGTATCCGCGGTCTGAATTCGATCAACGGAGGGAATGAACCACTGGTCGTGATCGATGGTCTTCAGGGCGGTAATCTGAACTCATTGAATCCACAGGATATTGCATCCATGGAGATCCTGAAAGATGCTTCCGCCACTGCGATTTACGGATCGCGCGGCGCCAATGGTGTGATCCTGATCACCACCAAACTTGGCAGGCAGGGAAAACCCGTCATCGATGCAGGTTATAATATTGGCTTTCAGAAGTTGGCCCGCAAGCTTCCCGTGATGGATGCGGCTACTTTCGCCACGCAATTCAATAAATTCAGAATGACCCAGACAGGCGATGGAAATGTTCCCACACCACAATTTACGGACGCCGAAATTGCCAACTGGGAAAGAAACGGCGGAACGGACTGGCAGGATGAAGTGTATGAAACGGGTGTCATGCAGAACTATCAGCTCGCCATCAGCGGAGCAACAGACAAGCTGAAGTACATGGTATCCGGAAACTATCTTGATCATACAGGAATATTATTGAGTTCTGGCTATACGCGCTCCTCGTTACGAACCAATCTTGCCGCGGATATCACCAAATGGGTGGACTTCGGACTCAATTATGCATTCACCAAAGAAACGTACAAGTCACCCTCCTTCCGCGATGAAGTGGGCTTCGTATCCCAGGTAGTGAACAATGCCCCGCGCTGGGCGCCGACGGAACCTGTATATGCTGAAAATGGTTCCTACTGGGTGCATCGTTCCGGGTATGCAGCCAATGACACCTGGAATCCTGTGGCCTCCGCCGTCGAACCCATTATCGATAATCCCACGTACAGGAACAATGCTAACCTGTTTCTGAATTTCAAACTCCTCAAGGGCCTGAGTTTCAAAGTCACCGGCGGTGCGTTGTTTACAAACCGGTATTTCCGGGATTATTACAACAGCAAAACCATGCCCGGGCTTCAAAACAACGGCTGGGGACATGTCAATGAATCCAAATTCGAACGGTATCAGAACTCCAATATCCTTACCTACGATAACACCTTCAATGATCAACATCACGTCACATTTACCGGTGTTGTAGAACAAATCTCCGAAGAGTCTATAGGTTCCAACCTGGAAGGAAAAGGCTTCCTTGTAGACCAGTTGGGTTATGATAATATCAGTGGGGCCAGCACGCTTGTGGCCAGCTCCTTCCATACCGAGAGAGCGCTTCTTTCCTATCTTGGCCGTATCAATTATGTGCTGTCTGAAAAGTACATGGCGACCTTCACTTACCGGGCAGATGGCTCTTCTGTATTCGGTGCAGAAAATAAATGGGGCTATTTCCCATCCGGTTCTGTGGCGTGGAGAATATCTGAAGAGAGCTTTTTGAAAGATTCCGATCTGTTCACCGAGCTGAAACTTCGTGCAAGTTATGGTCTGACGGGTAACCAGGGTATCAGCCCTTATCAGTCGCTGGCAAGGTTATCTTCCAACCAGTGGGAAAATAATTATCCCTACAACGGTCAGGCTACTACCGATATTGGTTTCGGAATCGGCGGCCTCGCGAATCCCAACCTGAAATGGGAGTCTACTGCCCAGACCAACATCGGCGCCGACATTTCATTGTTCAACGGACGGTTAACATCCACCATCGACTGGTACAAAAAAGTGACTGAAGATTTGCTGATGCCCCGGGAACTACCCGGATATGTGGGCGTCAGCAGTATCATCGATAACATCGGATCCATCGAAAACAAAGGCATCGAGATCCTGATCGGCGGCGATCCTATCGTCGGAGACTTCAGCTGGAACACGTCAATAAACTTCACCGCAAACAGAAACAAGATACTGGACCTGGGACCTAATAAGAGAATCGGTTACCGGCCTTCGACAGGAGGATACAGCCTGGGAAGCAATTTTATGTTCCTGGAGGTGGGTGAATCCTTTGGACTGATGAATGGCTGGAAATTCCTCGGCATCTGGGGAACAGACCAGGAGGAGGAAGCACGCAGTTATGGACAGCTTCCCGGCGACGCTCGTTATCTGGATCTTGACGACGATGGAGACATCGACAACGATGACAGAACGACGATCGGAAACGGATATCCAAAGTTTACATGGGGTTGGACGAACCAGTTTTCCTTCAAGGGCTTTGACCTATCGTTCATGTTCATGGGATATCAGGACGTCGACCTGTTCAATACCATGAGGATCCGGCGCGAGTCGTTCTGGGAAGGTACGAGTCCGGTATTGCTGGATGCATGGACGCCGCAAAACCAGGATACGAATGTTCCCGGCATGATTGACGGACAATACAGGGAAGACCAACAGCTGGTGAACAAGGTAAACTTCGGCAACAACAGTGGAGCAACCTCTCAATGGGTGGAAGACGCTTCCTTCATCCGATTGAAGACAGCCACCCTCGCCTATAGCCTGACCCCGTCAATGGTGAGGTCGATAGGATTTCAAAAGGTAAGGTTGTTCGTGAGTGGAACCAATATTTTTACAATCACTGATTATACCGGTTATGATCCGGAGGTTGCCGCGTTCACCTACAACGATGCGGTGATCGGCGTTGATTTGAGTGTATATCCTCCGGCCAAAACTTTCACGATCGGGGCGGAATTAACTTTTTGATGCGACTATTAAAACACTATATCCATGAATAATAGATTAGTTAAGATAAAAAACCTGGCGCTGACCTTTGGCGTACTCATGCTGATGAACTCCGCCTGTGTGGAGTTGGATGAAACGCCCAAGGACTTTACCGGACCGTCTAATTTCTACAATAATCCGGGGCAGATAGAATCATCCTTCGCCAGTGCCATGTCGCGGCTTTACAGTGAATGGAGCGGTTACTCATATGGCCACTGGATATTTGCCAACGATGACCAGATGTATGGTGGCAATCTCGTGCTGTCTGATGATCACGGCAGTGATCTATGGAACGCCCATTACCGCGCCATCGCAGACCTGAACCCTGCGATCAAAGCGCTGATCGATGACAGATTGGGGACTACCGCCACGCAGGAGCAGAAGGATGAGTTGATGGCACAAGCCAGATTTCTCCGCGGTTTCAATTATTTCAATCTCGTGAGGTTGTTTGGCGGTGTACCCCTTATCACGGAAGAAACGAATGTGGTTACTGACGAAATTGTCAGGGCACCGATTGCGGATGTTTACGCCCTCATTGAAAGTGACCTTCTGTTTGCCACGCAGTATCTTCCTGACAGCTGGTCGGACGATACACAGGGCCGGCCGGCAAAGGGAGCGGCAAAAACTTTACTGGCCAAAGTCTATATCACAATGGCCACCGCGCCACTGAACAATGCCACTTACTACGCCAAAGCCCGGGACATGGCTGCTGATGTGATGGATGATGGCGAGTATACACTTGTTACCGATGTCGATAAGGTGTTTGCCCTCGAAAACGCTTATGGCCCGGAGATGATGTTCAGCTTCAATGCTTCCGAGGATGATAACTCAACGCCACCGCAGATATGGTTGCCCGGATCCATGGCCGATGGATGGGGTGACTTTAAAGCTGACAAGGCCTGGGGAGAAAATTATCCTGCCGAGCCGCGAAAAGATGCTTACCTGCTGCTGGAGGATTGGGAGGGAAATCCCTACACGACATTTGACGGAACAACGCCGTACGTCAAGAAATTTCTCTATGATTCAAGGGAAAATCAGGAAAGATACCGCTCTGTTCAGAACATACCGATCCTCCGGTTTGCAGATGCGTTGCTGATTTTTGCCGAAGCGGAAAATATGGTCAACGGAGGGCCTACTCAGGCCGCTGTGGATGCTGTCAACCAGATCATCGACCGCGCCAACGATTATGCGCCGAATGCTGCGGATCCCCTCCTGACGACGGGCATGTCGCAGGCTGCCTTTGACGCAGCGGTGATCCAGCAAAGAAATCTTGAATTCTGCTTTGAGTTCGACAGGTGGCACGACCTGGTCCGTAAACGGATCTTGTGTGATATGACCATTCCTGCATATCAGCCGAATTGCGATGAAAATGATTATCTCTGGCCCATCCCGCAGACGGATCTGAGGCTCAATAAGAAGCTGGAACAAAATCCGGGCTACGCCACTCCCGCAGGCGGCTAAAATTCGGGTTGTTGGTTATTGGTTTTCGTTGTATGTTCAGCAAAACCAATAACCAACAACCTATTTTCCTGCTTTCGCTTTCAAAAAAATGTCGTACACATCCGGTTTCTGCAAGGAAGCAAGTTCCTTTTCTGTGAAGTAGGACAGATCCTTCCGGCTGAGTATGGAGACAAAATCTTCGCTGATATTGCCCTTCGCGTCTTTGATCTTCGAAAGGTCCAGGCCGAGATGTTTTGCCAGGAATGGATAAACGGGTGCCCGCTTATTTTTTCCGTAATCGTGACCTTCGGTCTCGAGATGAACGCTCTCGACCATAGACTCTTTGTCGTAGAGGTTATAGATGTGTTTGGCAAATGGATATTCAACGCTTTGATTGTTTTTTGTCCAATCATTACCATCCGAAACCCATAGCATGGGTTTCGGCGCAACGACGCACGCTATTTCCGCATTGGTGTATACCGCATTTCCGTTCCTGTGCACTGGCATACCGCTCTCACATACACAGCCTCCGAAAAAGTGCGCGGAAACCATCACCACAGGTACTGAAACTTTAACCCTTTCATCCAATGCCGCCAGCATAAAAGTTTGCGTTCCACCTCCCGACGCACCCGTGACTGCGATCCTTTCCGGGTCGGCTTCCGGCAGGCTAAGTAAGAAATCGATTGTCCGGATCCCGTTCAATGTCTGGAATAGAAGTGTCCTGGGATCATTGTGGGATACCTGAGCGCTCTCTCCCCAGCCCACCATATCATAGGCAAAGACCATAGCCCCCATACGGGCCATCGCCGCGCAACGGATCTGCATGTCTTTTCTGAACCGCGCATAATCATGCTCGTCCGGAAAATGGCCATGCGGAGAAAGGATCACAGCAAGGGATTTCTTTTTCAGTTTGCCCGCGGGTTTATACAGATTTCCCGTGACGAAAAAACCGGGAAGGCTTTCAAAGACCACCGATTCCACGGTATAGCCATCTAAAACTTTCTTGTTACGATACCTTGGATGAAGCGGAGTCTGTGCAGGAAGAACATTCAGTTCCATTCCTTTTCTCACGGTTGCCCGGATGCTGTCAGCATGCGCTTCCCAATCGGTAGCGTTCGATAATCGTCGGGTGAGTGACAGGAGTTTGTCAGCTCCCTGCTGTTCTGTGTAATAGTGTCCCTGACACAACGCTCCCGACTGCGCGAATGAAGTTCGGGTGATGAAGGTGATGGGAACCAGGAAAAGAAAAGCTTTCAGTGTATGGTTCATATGAGGTAAATTTAATCAACGGTCACCGGCTGAGCGTATTGAAATAGATCCTTTATTAAAACAGGGGTCATTGATGTTCAAAGATTTATATAAGCGGTAGTGATTCCGACCCCTTGCTTTTCCTTATTCAAATATTATTGATAAATTATTTGAAATTTTTGGAGACCGGAAAACGATACTAAAAATAACCAATTGAACGCGAATCACAACCCTCGATCGCATATCGCAAGCGGAAAACGGATTCGCCAGACATATTCATGAAAATAAACCGTAAACTGGCCCTCAAAAGAATGGCTTTGGGCACAGCGGGCGTTTTTGCCATGCCACACATCGCTTCCGCCCAGGGCGCAAGCGCACGTGAAAATGCCGATGCCCCTTTACAGGAGATCGACAAAGGAGAGCATTGGAGGAAGTCCGCATTGATCATTGTAGACATGCAGAATGACTTCGTGCGTGTAGGCGCTCCGCTGGAGGTGCCCACGGCGCGCGATACCATTCGCAGCAATCAGGCTTTGATACAGGCTTTCCGTAAACGCAGCCTTCCCATCGTTTACACGAAATTCCTTTCACATCCTCATTATTATTTATTGTGGGACTGGTCACCGCAGTGCGCGCCGCCGACAAAATGCTGTTGGAAGGGGCATGAACGTCACTACAGCGATATTGGTGCAAAACGCCAATGCACGGATATCATCGATGAATTGAAGCCGGCCGACCAGGATATCATCATAGAAAAATATGGATACGGCGCATTCCACGATACGCCTCTTGAAAAGATCATCCGCTCATTTGGGCTTAACTCCGTTGTGGTCACCGGAACCGTGACGCAGATATGCGTGGAGGAGACGGCGCGCGAAGCCTTTCACCACGGCTTTCGCACAACGCTGGTGGAAGACGCGGTATCTTCCTTTGCCCCCGATCTGCATGCAGCCACCTTAAAGAACTTCAACATGAAATTCGGCTGGGTGTCGCCGGCCAATGCCATTATTTCCAAACTCGTATAACAACTAACCTATTTTTGAAAAATACATGAAAGGATCTGCGTTTCATCATCCGATGTTTGTTTTCACCGTCCTGCTTTTCTTGCCGACGGTTTTATTGGCCCAGAAAGAGAAAGGAGATCTGAAGCTGCTCGACTGGAAACCGAAAAGCCAGCTGGTCGTAAAGGAAACGATCATACTGAAACCAAAATTCCCCGTCATCGACATCCACAATCATTTGGGAAAACTGGAGGATACTAAAAAATATCTTGAAGAAATGGACAAGGCAGGTGTGCGCATGTGCGTGAGCCTCGACGGACGTTCGGAAAAAGATTTTTACAAAGAGCATCTCAAGGTATCTCAAAGCGTATCGAAAGATCGCTTCCTCGTTTTTTTCCGGCCCGATTTCAGCAGGATCGACGAAGCGGACTTTGGAAACAAGGAAGCCCAAAAACTGGAGGAAGCGGTAAGCATGGGCGCGCGTGGTGTAAAGATATCCAAAGTGCTCGGACTCACGGTGAAGGACAAGACCGGTAAGGTCGTTCCGGTGGATGATCCGCGCATCGACCCGATCTGGGCAAAGTGCGCCGAACTCGGAATCCCGGTAGTGATCCATGTTTCCGACCCGGTAGCATTCCACACACCTACTGATCGTTTCAACGAAAGGTATGACGAACTGGGGGCTCATCCGGAATGGTCCTATTACGGAGACCAGTATCCTTATTCAAAGGAGGATATTCTCGCCCAGCTGTACCGTGTCATTGCAAGACATCCCAACACCATCTTTGTTTCGACTCACATGGGTAACCTGGCGGAAGATCTGGGTCGTGTGGCGATGTGGCTGGAAACCTATCCCAACATGTATGTCGATATTGACGCGCGCATCAGTGAACTCGGCCGTCAGCCGTATACGGCCCGTAAGTTCATGATCCAATATCAGGATCGCATACTGTTTGGAACCGATACCAGCCCGAATGCTGAAGCCTATCGGACATACTACCGTTTTCTGGAAACGGACGACGAATACTTTGATCCTGCACCCAGTCATCACCAGCAGGGGAGATGGATGATCTACGGTATTTATCTTCCCGATGAAGTCCTGGAGAAAATTTACAATAAGAATGCGCTGAAGATCCTCGGCCGGCTTAAGGTCGGCGCTGGGAACTGAGCCTCCCCTTCAGGGGTGGTTGACGGGCATCCGTACTTAAATACACGAACATGAATCACGACCGCAGAAGCTTTCTGAAACGATCGACCGTGACCCTGCTGATTTTAACGTTCTGCCGGCCGATGCAAACTTTACAATGAAATTTGGTAACGCCCATATCAATACAGGATTTCTCATGCTCGTGCTCTTGCTGGCGGGCTGTCAGGCAAAGCACGGTAAAACTGAAGCCAACACGCTATTTCAGTTACTACCCGCGGATTCTACAGGGATTGACTTTGTCAACCGCATTACGCCGGATGACAACATCAACATCCTTACGTACGAATACCTGTACAATGGCGGAGGGGTCGGTGTGGGGGATTTTAATAACGACGGCTTTCAGGATATTTTTTTCGCCGGCAGCCAGCTTCCGCACAAACTCTATCTCAATAAAGGCAAAGCGTCAGATAAAAGCGGTTTTTCTTTTGACGATGTAACGGAGAATTCAGGCATTACGCGTGACGGCAACTGGGCATTTGGCGTCTCCGTCGCAGACGTTAATCAGGATGGCTGGCAGGACATCTATATCAGTATGGGCGGTCCTGGTAATATGAATAGTTTCCCCAACAAGTTGTTCATCCATCAGGGTCTTACTCCGGCCGGCCACCCCGTTTTTAAGGAAATGGCAAGCGATTATGGGCTGGCTGATAAAGCACAATCGATCCAGGCGCTCTTTTTTGATTACGACCGCGATGGCGACCTGGATATGTACCAGCTGACGGGTGGGGGATTTGAAAGATCTCCGAATAATCCAAGTCCCATCATCGCTGACGGGAGCGCAGTGAACACGGACCGCCTGTACCGGAATGATTACAGCGAACAATCGGGTCACCCGGTTTTCATCAATGTGTCACGCGAAGCCGGTATTTTGCACGAGGGATACGGATTGGGAGTTTCCCTTGCTGACATCAACGAGGATGGCTGGCCCGATGTATATGTGACCAACGATTATCTGACGAATGATCATCTGTATGTGAATAATGGCAATGGCACGTTTACAGAAAAGGTATCCGGATATTTTAAGCACACGAGTCATTTTGCCATGGGAAATGATGTCGGAGATATCAATAACGACGGCCTGATGGATGTGATCGCAACGGACATGCTGCCGGAAGATCATGCGAGAAGAAAACTGATGTTCGGCGCAACGCAGTATAATAAATTCTACTATGCCGTGAACCATGGCTACACGTATCAATACATGCGCAACACGCTGCAACTCAACAACGGCAATGGATCGTTCAGTGAGATAGGACAATTGGCGGGAATTGATAAGACAGATTGGAGCTGGTCGGTATTGTTTGCCGATCTTGACAATGATGAATACCAGGATATCTTTATTACCAACGGCTTCGGAAAAGATGTGACGGACCTGGATTTTGTAAAATTCCGCAGCAGTATGACCAGTGAGATAAAGAATGAAGGGTTGCGGAGAAAGGTGTTGCTCGACAGCCTTGCTGCCCGGCCGGGCATCAGGGTCGCGAATTATGCCTACAGAAATAACGGGGACCTGTTGTTTACCAAAGTCACAAAGGAGTGGGGCTTTGATCAACCCGCCTATTCGAACGGCGCTGCCTATGCGGACTTTGATAATGACGGCGACCTGGATATCGTTGTCAGCAATATCGATGAGGAGGCGCATGTCTACAAAAACAGACGACGTCAAAAAGATCCTTCCGCGTCGAATTATCTGCAGGTAAAACTGAAAGGGTCCGGCCAAAACAAGACGGGTATCGGAAGTACAGTGACCATCCGCTACCATGGAAAGCTGCAGAAGAAACTGATGAGTGTTGTCCGTGGATTCCAGAGCACAGTGGAGGATAAGATTCACTTTGGCTTGCGTAACGTGGAGAAAATTGACACCGTACAGGTGCAATGGCCGGATGGCAAGATCAGTGTTGTGTTAAATGTCAAAGCGAATCAGGTTCTCGAAGTGAATGACAGCGCCCGTATTTTGGCGCCTGTGAAAAGAGCCAATCTCCCAACCGTGTTTGAAGCAGTCAAACCAGCGATCGCTTCATACCAGCATATCGAAAATCCTTTTGTCGATTTCAATCATGAGCCCCTCCTTCCCCACAAGATCTCGCAGGAAGGGCCAGGAATTGCTGTGGGCGATGTAAACCTCGACGGGTTGGATGATTTTTTTGTGGGAGGCGCCTTGTTACGGTCAGGTAAAATTTTCCTGCAGAAAAGGAACGGCACTTTTGAAGGCAGGGAACTGAGCAAAGATGATATTGAGAGCGAAGACATGGGCTGTTTATTTTTCGACGCCGATCAGGACAACGACCCGGATCTCTATATCGTCAGCGGTGGAAACGAATACAATCCCGGGCACCGCCATTATCAGGACAGACTGTATATTAATGATGGGAAAGGAAATTTCTCAAAGGATCCGGATGCGTTGCCCCGGATTGGCGCGAGTGGCTCATGCGTTGTTGCTGCGGATTACGACAGGGATGGTGATCTTGATCTGTTTGTAGGAGGACGGGTGTTGCCAACGGGTTATCCCAAAGCGCCGCGAAGCTACCTGTTGCAGAATGACGGCACCGGGTCTTTTAAGGATGTGACTGAGCAAGTATCGAAAGAACTTCTAAACCCCGGAATGGTGACAAGCGCCCTGTGGACTGATTTCGATAACGACTCCTGGATAGACCTGGTGGTGGCCGGTGAGTATATGCCCATTACATTTTTCAGGAACGAGCAGGGAAAAGCATTGGCCATGGTTTCGGACAGCGGGCTGAAGGATAGCGAAGGGTGGTGGAGCAGTCTCACAGCAGGCGATTTCGACAACGACGGTGACATCGATTACATCGCAGGAAATTTCGGATTGAACGCTCGCTATCGTGCCAGTGCGGCCGAACCGATGAATGTTCATTTCAAGGACTTTGACAACAACGGAGCGCTGGAGGCCATTACCTCTTACTACGAGGAGGGTGAAAATTACCCGACCGCCTCCCTGGATGTGCTGACGAGTCAATTGCCCGTGTTGAAAAGGAAAATATTGTTTCACCGCACGTACGCGAAGACATCTACGAAAAGTTTACTTGAAATAGCAGGACCGGAAAATGCAGAAGTACGCTACTGTAAAACACTTCAATCGGCCTTCATCCGCAATATCGGTCAGGGTAAATTTGATTTAGAACCTTTACCGCTCATGTTACAGACCGCACCCGTATATGGGGTGTTGACCGCGGATGTGAACGGCGACGGCAACCTGGACTTTATAGCGGTGGGAAATTCGTATGCCCCTGACGTTGTGACGGGTCGGTGCGATGCCTTTATTGGGCAGGTGATGTTAGGTGATGGGAAAGGATCCTTCAATGCCATGCCCGTGAGCCGGTCGGGATTCTTTGTAAATGGCGATGCAAAAAGCATTGTTGAGGTGACCGCGGGTGAAAAGATCCTGACCATCGTCGCGCAGAATAATGATACCCTGAAGATTTTCACGAGAAAGCCATCGGGCAAGGTAAGGCACCTGAGATTAAATGACATTGACGTAACGGCGATACTAACCTTGAAAAATGGGAAGACCAGGCGGATGGAAACGGGCTATGGCAGCAGTTACCTTTCGCAGACGCAACGGGTTATTCACGTGACACCCGAGATTGGAAAAATAACACTGCTGGATGCCCATGGAAATCCTACACGGACTTTTAATTATTAGCTTCCAGTCTGATTATTAGCCTCCCCGCGAAACATTGCCCCTAGCCATACCGTTACTTACGGTGTGAATATACCGCGTATTAATTTCAGGATTATTTGGTTTTTTTGCGAAAAACCATCTATTATGAGGCTGCACGCGCAATGCGGGGCCCTATGATCGGGCAGCATTGCAGTCAAACACAGAAAGATAGTAGGAAATCAATATTATAATGGGCCATTTACCCGCATTAATACAAGACCTGGCATTGATCCTGATCGCAGGGGCGGTGACAACGCTCATATTCAGAAAGATCAAACAGCCCCTGGTACTGGGCTACATCCTCGCGGGATTTTTCGTCGGTCCCCACTTTCATCTGCTACCCACCGTCGCCGACCATGCGAACATTGAGACCCTTGCAGAGATCGGAGTGATCTTTCTCTTGTTCAGCCTTGGACTTGAATTCAGTTTCAAGAAACTGATGCGCGTGGGAGGGGAGGCCTCAATTACCGCTTTTGTTGAAATCGTTTTCATCACCGTCTCGGGGTATTTTCTCGGCCGCTGGATGGGATGGTCTACGATGGACAGTCTTTTTCTCGGGGGCATGCTGGCAAGTTCTTCCACAACGATCATTATCCGCGCCTTTGATGAACTCGGCGTAAAGACGAAACAATATGCGCGCGTTGTTTTTGGCGTGCTCGTAGTAGAGGATATTGTGGTGATCCTGCTCATGGTATTGCTATCAACCATCGCCGTCACGCAACAATTCGAAGGTGGTGAAATTGTCTTCACCGTATTAAAACTTGTTTTCTTTTTAGCATTGTGGTTCCTGGGGGGCATCTTTCTGCTCCCTACACTATTGAAGAAAGTCAAACCCCTGCTGGACAGCGAGACGTTGCTCATCCTTTCATTGGGGCTTTGCCTGGGGATGGTGGTACTGGCAACACAGGCGGGATTCTCGGCGGAATTGGGCGCTTTTATAATGGGATCCATCATTGCAGAAACTACTTCGGCCGAGAAGGTCGAACACCTTATCAAGCCGGTAAAGGATCTGTTTGGAGCAGTGTTTTTTGTTTCTGTGGGAATGATGATAGATCCTGAAGCCATTATAGAATACGGCCTACCCGTGGTCAGTGTCACCTTGCTGACGTTATTCGGAAAACTTTTCAGCACTACGGCGGGGGCCGTGCTGTCTGGGCAGCCACTCAAACAATCCGTCCAGGTCGGAATGAGCATGGCGCAGATCGGTGAGTTCGCGTTTATCGTTGCTACCCTGGGCCTGTCTCTCGGTGTCACTTCCAACTTTCTGTTTCCTGTGGCCGTAGGCGCTTCCGCGATCACCACTTTTACCACTCCCTACCTCATCCGTTTTTCAGAGCCGCTTTACCAGTTCATTGAGAGACGGTTGCCTGAACGCTGGGTCAGTTCCCTGAACAGATATTCCTCAAGCACTCACAACATCCAGGCTGAGAGCGCCTGGAAGACGGTGTTGAAATCCTACGCCAATATCGTCGTCACCAACGGGATCATCCTCCTGGCACTGTTGTATATTTCCCTGAACTTTTTCATGCCCTGGCTCCGCGCGAGCGGGAATGATCAGCTCACCACCGGCTTCATCGGACTGATCCTTTCCCTGGGAATGGCGGCGCCCTTTCTCTGGGCATTGATGGCAAAACGTCCAAACACGCTTGCCTATAAAGAATTGTGGCTTGAACAAAAATACAGCCGTGGGCCCCTGCTGCTGGTCGAGATCACGCGCATTCTTGTGGGCATTTTGCTGATCGCTGTCTGGGTGTTCGGAATTTTTTCGACACCGTTGGCAGCCCTCATTGCGGTGCCCATCATCGTGATCGTCATGGTTATTTTCGGCAAAAGCATACAGAAGTTCTATCACCGCATTGAAGTGCGGTTCCTCTCCAACCTCAATGCGCGTGAAGCGGCTGACGCGGCAACATTCACCGCCACGATCAAAAGGAGGCGCGAGGATATCCAGTCCGACCTCTCGCCATGGGATGCCCATATTGTTGAGATGGAGGTCGGACCTGATGCAGATTATGCAGGCAGAAACCTGGCCGAACTCGGCTGGCGTGAAAAATACGGGATCAATATCGTGTACATAAAGCGCGGAGAAAAATTGATGCATGTGCCCGGGCGTGAGGCTATTCTCCTCCCTTTCGACCTTGTCGGCGTGATCGCAACGGATGAACAGATCCAGATTTTTAAGCCCGTGTTCGACAGCAAGGAGAGAATGACTACTCCGGTCGTTGATGTCGAAGACATCGCATTGAAAAAGATCGTCGTCGACGAACACACCAAACTCCATGGTGTCGAAATACGAAGGTCAGGCCTGCGGGAACGTACCAATGGCGTTGTAATAGGTATCGAACGCAATAACGAACGCATACTCAACCCTCCGTCGACATTTGTTTTTCAGTGGGGAGATATTGTCTGGATTGTAGGTGAAAGAAAAAAGATCCGGAAGCTGATCTCGGGCGCACCCGGCGAAACACAAGAGCAGGAAAGGGGAAAGGTTTGAGTCAGGCGTTTGGGTCGCTGATGAAGATCTCCCGTACGCCTCCGTTATTTGATCCCACAAAGACCGAGGTGACAATTTTGCTGGAAAACAATCCTGTTTCGATCACGCCCGGGATCATTTTAATTTTGACATCAAGCCACGCAGGCTCATCGATCTGCTGAAACCTGCAGTCCGCAATGAGGTTGCCATTGTCGGTGATGAAGTTTTCTCCCATCGATTGCCTGATGTGAGGATCACAGCCGAGTGCGCGCAAATGTTTCAAGGTAAGCGCAGCCGCAAATGGAACGATCTCCACCGGAAGCGCAGATCGCCCCAACCGATCGACCAGTTTTGATTGATCGACCATCACATGAAAACCTTTGCTGGCGAAGGCGATCACTTTTTCCCGGAGGAGAGAACCACCACCACCTTTTAAAAGGTTACCCTTTGTGTCAACTTCGTCGGCGCCATCCAGGGCAATATCAATGTTCTCAATTTCCGAAGGGTCATACACCGGGATGGATAATTCCCTTGCGAGCTTTTCGGTTTTGCGTGAAGTCGCGACGGTCCTGATATTCAATCCCTCCCGCACTCTTTCACCGATTTTTTGAATGGCTAAAGACGCAGTAGAGCCTGATCCCAGGCCCACTGTCATGCCGTCCCTGATAAGTTTAACAGCTTGTTCTGCTGCAAGCATTTTACCGTCCATAGGGCTTGTCGATTGTGAGTGATGTGATCAATGTACCGTCGCCTGTTTGCCTGCAACCGCCTTCCTGACTTCCGGCGCTACTTTTGTTCCAAACAATTCCATCGCGCGCAGTATCTTTTTATGCGGCATGGTCCCAACGCTCATTTGCGCAAGGAATCTTGAATGGCCGAAGAGCTCATGCTCAAACAGGATCTTGTCAATAATTTGTTGCGGGCTGCCGACGAGCAAAGAACCCTTCGGGGATCGCATTGCCTCGAAGTCAGCGCGTCCCATGGGCGACCATCCTCTCTCCTGGCCGATGTGATTCATCATGGAGGCATACGCGGGAAAGAATTCGTCTGCGGCCTGCTGTGAAGTTTCAGCAATGTACATATGAGAATTGATGCCCACCGGTGGGTTGGCGTAGCCCGCTTCCCGGGCGGTTTCCCGATACCCTTCTACGAAAGGTACAAACCTTTCAGGCATGCCGCCGATGATTGCCAACGCCATGGGCAGGCGCAGACTTGCGGCCCGCACCGCCGACGCAGGAGTTCCTCCTACAGCAATCCATATGGGGAGCGAAGCCTGAAATGGCCGCGGATACACGCCGCGATGATCGATCGCGGGCCGCAACTTTCCGGTCCAGCTTACTTTTTCGCTTTCGTTGATCTTTAAAAGCAGATCAAGCTTTTCCGCGAAGAGCGAATCATAATCTTTCAGATTATAACCAAACAGCGGGAACGATTCGATAAAAGACCCGCGGCCAACCATGATCTCAGCCCGGCCGTCTGATAACAGGTCAACCGTTGCGAAGTCCTGAAAAACCCTTACCGGATCGTCGGAGCTTAAGACGGTGACTGCGCTGGACAGTTTGATGTTCTTCGTTAACGATGCCGCTGCGGCGAGGACGACAGCAGGGGAGGAGACAGCATACTCCGGCCGATGATGCTCGCCCACGCCAAATACATCCAGACCCAACGCGTCGGCCAGCACGATCTCTTCGAGCAGGTCCTTTATCCGTCGATGGGCATTCACGGCCTTTCCCGACCGGTTATCCGGCGCCATGTCTGCGAAAGTGTATATGCCTAATTCCATAAATGATATTCGTCAAAGATAATATTACTTTAATAAAGCAAAATTCGGGCTTTTAGGTTCAGAGCAGGGGTGGAAACATGTTCAGTCTGCAGCACGCGTTCGTGTAGTTCTTGCAAAGCTGAAATGATGCTATCTTTAGCCTGAATTGTCGCACCATGGAAATGGACCTGATATTGAGTAATGTTGCCAAACACATTTCACTGAATGAAAAAGAGAAACTTTTTTTTCTTTCTATCCTTGAACCAAAAGCGCTCAAAAAGAAAACGCTTTTTTTAGAGGCCGGGATGATTTGCAAAAGTTCTGCTTTCGTCCTTGACGGCGCAGTAAAAAGCTATACAGTCGACGCAGACGGCAAAGAGCATATATTGAGCTTTGCCACGAAAGAGTGGTGGATCTCCGACTTGTACAGCCTCATCTCCAAAAAGCCCGCAATTCTGAACATCGAGGCCATCGCCGATTCAGCGGTAATCATACTGACGCGCGAAAATCAGCAAGTACTTTTCGAAAAAATTCCAAAATTTGAAAGGTTCTTCCGCATCCTGGTGGAAAATTCCCTCGTGGCAAATCAACAGCGGCTGATCGATAATTTAAGTTCCACCGCCGAAGAAAGGTACCTTCGCTTTATCCGAAAATATCCGACGATTCCATCCTGTGTTCCACAACATAACATTGCTTCTTACCTCGGCATGACGCCAGAATTTTTAAGCAAGATCCGTGCGCGGCTGGCAAAGGGGAAGATCAATTCATGAAGATAGATACGCAGCGCCTTGGTGTCTTTGCGGGAAGATCTACTTTCTGAAGCTTGGCAGGGCGAGCTTATATTTTACTGCCAGGAAGCGTATGAGGAAGATCAGGATGATCGACACGAGCAGATTCACGTTGCGTTCGATGCCGGTGGTATAAAGGAGCAGGTACAGGATGGCTCCAGCCAGACAGGCCGTTGCATAGATCTCCTTCCTGAACAGGACCGGCGTTTCATTCGTGAGGACATCCCGGATCACGCCGCCCATGACTGCTGAAAACATGCCCATGATCGCTGCGATCTCCGGTCGCACGCCGAGACGTAAGGCCTTCTCTACGCCGAGGATCGTAAAAAATGAAATGCCGAGCGTGTCAAAGACCAGGAACGTTCGTTTGAGGCGCATCAGCGATTTGAAGAAAAAATACGCTACGAACACCCCTGCAAATATGGCGTATAGGAAGTAGATGTCACCGATCCAGACGAGGGGATAACTGCCGAGCATCATGTCGCGCAGCGTGCCGCCGCCAATGGCGGTGACGAATCCCATGAATCCGGCGCCGAACAGATCATCATGATGGTCCTGGATGGCAAGTGCCCCCGAGATTGCAAAGAAGAATGTACCCAGTAGTTCCAGCGGATATTGAAAGGTTATCATGGGCGGAAAATAGGAAAATGGGCCGAATGATCCCCACTTAATCTTAAACTTTAAATCTTAAACCTTAAATCTTGAATCTTAAATCTTAAATCTTAAATCTTAAATCTTGAATCTTAAATCTTGAATCTTGAATCTTAAACCTTGAATCTTAAACCTTAAACACCATTACATTCGCCAACCGGATTTCATCTTCAGAAATCGTGTGCCCGAGATTCGGGTAAATCTTCTCGGTGACGGAAGCGTTCATCGATTGAAGAACCGCAGTGGTTTCGCGTACCCTTTCCACCGGAATATGTGGATCGGGATTGCTTGAACCGATGAATACAGGCATGGCCTGGAAATTGCCATGATAGTTTTCAGTATATATTTTGTCACCAATGAGTCCGCCCGTGAAGGCCGCCACGCCCCCCCATCTGCGCGCATGGCGCGTGACAAATTCAAGCGTTAAACATGCGCCCTGTGAAAAGCCCGTGAAGAAAATGTTTTGTTGATCGATGCCCGCTTTATCAATGTCATTCACGAGATCATTCAAATTCTCCAACGCAGAGGAAAGCCACGGTTCATTCTGCTGCGGAGGGGCCAGAAATGAGTAGGGATACCACGTGAAGTTCGTGGCCTGCGGGGCCAGGAGCGTAAAGTCATTTACAGCCAGGTGGGTCGCCAGCCCAAGGATATCTTCCGCAGGCGCCCCACGCCCATGCAGCATGATCAAAACCTTTTTTGCTTCTCCTAATTTTTTTCCCGCCGTCCTGATATCTTTCTTATGCATACTGTTTTTTATATCACCTGTCAACAATCATTTACGCCAATCCCTCAGTCATGATGCGACCAAAAGCTTCCTGCAGCCCAAACTCACATCCTGACCTTGATTGATGCTTTACGACATCACTCACAACGCACCGCGGACTACGCACATCCCGGACTATGCGTGGGATCATAATATGGGAAGGACCTTCTCAATCTGCGCACGGTTCGCCTCGTACTGCGGTGGCAGTTTTAAATGCGTGCCCAAGGTCTCAATGGATTCATCAACGGAAAAGCCAGGATTATCCGTCGCCAGCTCGAACAATACACCGCCGGGCTCGCGGAAATAAAGCGAGAAGAAATAGTTCCTGTCAATTTTCGGGGTAATGTTCAGGCCATGCCGCAAAACTTTCTGGCGGTATTGCATCAGCACGTCTTCATCTTTTACGCGGAAGGCAACATGGTGGATGGTGCCGCCGGCGTTAATACCGCCGCGCGCTCCGGGAAGCTCGATCAAATCCACGATGGATGCATTTCTTACTGCCTGCGTCACATATCGGTAACGGTTTCCCTCCTGACGCAGCAGGGTATAATCAAATATGTCAGTGAGGACGTCCGCAGTTTCTTTGACGGATCGCAACGATAGCGTAATGCTGTGAAAACCTTTGGTGGCCACACCGGCCTTTACATCTCCTGATTCCCACGGCTTGCGTTCGTCGGTGGAACCAGGGACAATGAATGCGAGCGGCAAGCCATCGGGATCTTCAAATGAAAGATACGCCTCGCCGAACCGCTCCCCGCTTCCCGTGATCTTCACTTGTTCATTCCGGAGCCGGTTTTCCCAGAAGACCAGACTTTTTTCAGGAACAGCATAGCCAATTTCAGTAGCCATACCGGTACCCTGCTGCCCTTTGCTGATCCTTTCCCAGGGGAAGAACGTCAGGATTGTACCCGGCGTACCGACCTCGTCTCCGAAGTAGAAATGATACGTGCCAGGGTCATCGAAATTGACAGTCTTCTTGATAAAGCGCAAACCGAGTACCTTTGTGTAAAAGTCATAGTTGCGTTTTGCGTTCCCTGCAATCGCCGTGATGTGGTGTATACCCGAAACTTTGTCTTCCATGATCTTAATGCTTTATACTGTGATGGTCATCAAAGGTACCTACCGCCCGGCATAAAAGCATTGAACCAGATTAAGAAAATTGGGTAGTCCATATATTGCTGCCGCGGCCAGTTCTTAATCTGGTTCAACGCTCCTGGCACACCTTTGATTTAAAGATTCAAGATTTAAGATTTAAGATTTAAGATTCAAGATTTAAGATTTCAAGATTTAAAGTTTCAGATTTGGGATTTAGGATTTAAAATTTAACATCTTTACGGTCATAAAGATGAAATCTTAAATTTTGAATTTTAAATTCTAACTATGGCCTCCTACGAACAACTCTTTGAAAATAACCGCAAATGGGTGGAGAAGAAGATTTCCGAGGAAAAGGATTTCTTCCAACAACTGGCGAAAGATCAGAACCCTGATTATCTCTACATCGGTTGCAGTGACAGCAGAGTGACAGCGGAAGAAATGATGGGGCTCGGTCCGGGAGAACTGTTCGTGCATCGCAACGTGGGCAATCTTGTCAATAGCATTGATCTCAACGTTATGTCCGTGATCAACTATTCTATCCGCTACCTTAAAGTGAAGCACATCATTATTTGTGGCCACTATAACTGCGGAGGCGTGAAAGCGGCGATGGTTCCCAGAGATATGGGAATTTTAAATCCATGGTTGCGAAACATCCGCGATGTCTACCGCATCCATAAAAAAGAATTGAACAGCATCACTGATGAAAACAAGCGTTATGACAGGCTGGTGGAACTGAATGTCCAGGAGCAGTGTATTAATGTCATTAAAACCGCTGCCCTTCAGTTAAACTATCTGGAAGACGGTTATCCGGAAGTGCATGGTTGGGTGTTCGATATCCATAGCGGGAAGATCAAGGATCTGCAGATTGATTTTAAAAGTATACTGAAAGACATCAAGGATATTTATGACCTGACCAGCGGACAGGGTGGAATGGGATCGATGCGGTAATACACCAGGGCCGGTTTAATTCCTGAGCGACCGCGGCCCGAAGTGGCTGTTTGGTTGGGCCCCCGACACATCATTTGGCAACGTTTGAATCATGCTTTCAAGCATGAAGATGCAAACCTGCCCGGCAGCAACGGTCGATCCATTTTCTTTTTTTGACCAGCTTTTTTTAAAAAATTCTTTTGGGTAACGGATGGATCGGTGTAACATTGCGACCGAATGAACGTTCAATCAAAATCGATTTTATATTTTGGAAGACATCGCGGACAAGAAGCAGGCAATTTTTGAAAGTGCGCTCGGGCTGATCAAAGATCACGGGTTTCATGGAACGCCCATGAGCCTTGTTGCAAAGAATGCGGGAGTGGCGGCAGGGACCATCTATCACTACTTTGACAGTAAAGAACGGCTGATCTGCGAACTGTACGATTATAACCTCGGCCGGATCGTCTCAGTCATCAATGTCGCGCTGGAAGAAAAAATCCCATACAAGGAGAAATTTTTCAGCATCTGGAACCACCTGTACCGTTTTTACGTGAAACATCCCAACGTGCTGATCTTCTTTGAACAGTTTGTGAATTCCCCCTTCAACACCGATAAGTCGCCTTCGGCATTCCGCGGGAAACTTGATTCCTTCTTTGCTGAAGGAATCAAGGCAAGGCATATCAAATCCATAAAGCCCGAGATATTGCTCGTGCTCGTCATGGGGAGCATTAATACCACGGCCAAGCTGCACGTTTTTGGAAAGGTTCCACTGAATAAAAGCGACCTGCATCGCATTGCAGAGATCCTTTGGGATGGAATAGCCAGCACCTGAATATTCAGTGATAGTA
This sequence comes from Chryseosolibacter sp., assembly GCA_049791675.1. Lineage (GTDB taxonomy): Bacteria > Bacteroidota > Bacteroidia > Cytophagales > Cyclobacteriaceae > Chryseosolibacter. The sequence continues at coordinate 30,917 of JBARAD010000062.1, read as the reverse complement.
CCAGTATGAAAAAGCGCTATGATCTATAGAATGAGAAATACAAGTTATCCGGTTTTACTACTGGTATTGTTGTTACTTTTTACATCCTGCCAGGAAAAAAAACAGGCACAGCAGGCTGTGAAGGCAATGACATTACCCGTTGTTGAAGTTCCCCTGAAAACGATCAGTTCCTATACGGCATATCCAGTCAGTATTGAAGGTACCGTCAACAGCGCAGTACGGGCGAAGGTTTCCGGATACATCACGGCGGTTTTAGTGGATGAAGGTGAAAAGGTAAGGAAGGGCCAGACTCTTTTTAAACTTGAGACGCAGTCACTCACGCAGGATGCGGGTGCGGCGCAGGCAAATGTTAATGCGGCCCAGGTTGAGGTGAATAAGTTGAAACCTCTGGTGGAGAAAGGCATCATCAGCCCTGTGCAGCTGGAGACTGCCCAGGCAAGACTTGCCCAGGCGAGGGCGAACTATAACAGCGTAACGGCAAGTATTGGTTATGCGACCATTAAAAGTCCGATCGACGGATATGTCGGCGCCATCAATTTCAGGCAGGGCGCGTTGGTCAGTCCTGCCGACCCTACACCGTTGACGACGTTGTCAGACATCGATGATGTCTATGTTTTCTTCGCCATGAACGAAAAGGACTATCTCGATTTTTTACAGTCTACGCCAGGAAAAACGCTTCAGGAGAAGCTCGGTAATTTTCCGCCGGTAGCGCTTGAATTGGTCAACGGACAGCTTTATGAGGCGAAGGGTAAAATTCAAACCGTTACAGGTCAGATCAACAGGTCCACAGGCACGGTGAGCTTTCGTGCAGCCTTCCCGAACCCCGGAAGATTATTGGCAAATGGGAACAGCGGCAAGATACGCATACCCAGAACGTATGAAAATGTGCCTGTTGTGCCGGAGGCCGCAACCTATGAACAACAGGGAAGGGTTTATGTCTACCGCGTGCAAGGTGATTCATTGGCTGTGTCATCGCCTATTGTCATCTCGGAAAGGGTGGATAATCTGGTGATCGTAAAATCAGGATTGAAGGCGGGTGACAGGATCGTTGCGCAGGGCGTTGGAAAGGTGAGGAATAACACTCCCATTCAGCCTCAGCCCGTTGCTTTTGACAGCATCGACAGTTCACTCAACGTTGTATTTAAATAATAGCGCTTAGATGCTGAAGAGATTCATAGATAGACCGGTTTTATCGACGGTCATTTCCATCATTATCCTGATGCTCGGCCTGTTGGGCCTGCTCACCTTGCCGGTGACACAGTATCCCGATATTGCCCCGCCTACGGTTCGTGTAGCAGCATTTTATCCGGGTGCCAACGCAGAAACTGTACTGCAAAGCGTCATCATCCCGATAGAAGAGCAGATTAACGGCGTGGAGGGTATGAATTACATTACGTCCACCGCCAGCAACAACGGTACGGCTACTATACAGGTTTTTTTCAAGCAGGGTATAGATCCCGACATCGCCGCGGTGAATGTGCAGAACAGGGTAGCCAGGGCAACCCCGCTGCTGCCGCGTGAGGTAGCGCAGTCCGGTGTAACAACACAAAAACAGCAAACGAGTGCCCTGATGTTTTTTACGGTTTTGTCGGAAAACAAAGACTACGATGCAACCTACATCCAGAATTATCTGAACATCAATGTGCTGCCGGAACTGAAGCGCATCAATGGCGTCGGGGATGTGTCTGTCTTCGGCTCCAAGAACTACGCCATGCGCATATGGCTTCAGCCGGAAAAACTGGCAGCCTACAAACTGATGCCTACAGATGTGACGGCAGCGATCAACGAGCAAAGCCTGGAAGCCGCGGCAGGCGCCCTCGGACAAAACAATGCGGAAGCGTTTGAGTATGTGATCAAATACGGTGGCCGCTATAATACACCGGCGGAATATGAGGACATCGTTGTCAAGGCCCTTGATAATGGGCAGTTCCTTCGCCTGAAGGATGTTGCCGATGTCGAACTGGATGCGGAGGGATACGCGGTAATTTCTTATACCAATGGAAAACCGGGTGTGAGCATGGGCGTCTATCAGACACCGGGGTCCAATGCCCAGGAGATCATTGAGAACATTCATGAATCCCTGAAGATCATGGAAAAAGACTTTCCCTCCGGGCTGTCCATCTTTATTAATTTTGACACAAACGAGTTCCTTAATGCGTCCATTCAGAAGGTGGTGCTTACACTCGTCGAGGCGTTCTTTCTTGTGTTCCTCGTCGTGTTCATCTTCCTTCAGGATTTCCGGTCGACACTCATCCCGGCCATTGCCGTCCCTGTTTCCATCGTCGGCACGTTCTTCTTCCTGAATCTTTTCGGTTATTCCGTCAACCTGCTGACCTTGTTTGCGCTGGTCCTGGCCATTGGAATTGTGGTCGATGATGCGATTGTTGTCGTCGAAGCGGTGCACGCAAAACTGGAATCCGGTGCGAAGAGCGCACTCACGGCCACCCATTCTGCAATGGAGGAAATTACCGGTGCCATCATTTCCATTACACTGGTGATGGCTGCCGTATTCATTCCGGTAACTTTTATCACCGGTCCCACCGGCGTGTTTTATGAACAGTTCGGTGTGACACTGATTGTGGCCATCGCGATCTCTGCGGTGAACGCCCTAACGCTAAGCCCCGCGCTCTGCGCCCTGCTCCTTAAACCGCATCACGATAAATTTAAAAAGCAGAATTTTCTGCAGCGTTTTTACAGTACTTTCAACACAGCCTTCGATATCACGACGAAACGATATCAACGTTCTCTTTCTTTTTTGTACCGGCAGAAATGGATAACCGCTTTTGTTCTGATCGCATCCGTTGGATTGATCTGGTGGGCTGCATCCACAACATCGACAGGTTTCGTGCCCAATGAAGATCGGGGTATGGTGTTTGCCAATATCGAATTGCCTCCAGGCGCCACGTTAGACCGCACCGTAGCCGTTACCGAAGAGCTCTATCAGAAATTAGTCGGGATCCCCGGCGTGGAAGGCGGTTCCCTTGTAAATGGTTTCAGTCTCATTTCCGGTGCGGGCAGCAATTATGGCCTGGGTTTTATCAGCCTTGACAACTGGGAGGACCGCAAGGATGAATCGATGTCCGCCGATGCCATTATCGCCCGGATGTTCCAGGTGGCGGCTACCATTCCCGACGCGAACATCCTTTTCTTCGCTCCGCCGAGCGTTCCCGGATTTGGCATCTCATCAGGTTTCGAATTGAATGTGTCAGACCGGCTCGGAGGAAGTTTCAATGCGTTAGACAGGGTGACCCGGGAATTTCTCGGGCAGCTGATGCAGCGCCCGGAAATACTTTATGCCCAAAGTTCTTTTAACACAAACTATCCGCAATACGAAATAAAGTTGAACGTACCCAAGGCCAAAGAGGCGGGCGTTTCCATCAGCAGCATCTTCTCTACTTTACAGGGATACATCGGCGGGATCTATGCAGCCGACTTCTCAAGGTTCGGAAAGCAATACAGGGTTTATGTCCAGGCCATGCCTGATGACCGGGCTTCCGTTACAAATCTGAATGCCCTTTTTGTCCGCAATGCTGCCGGAGTCATGGCGCCCATCACGGAGTTTGTGCAGCTGGAGCGCGTGTATGGCCCACAATCTGTCACGCGCTTTAACCTCTTTAATTCCGCAGGGGTGAACGGGGCGGCAGCGCCCGGTTATTCGTCGGGTGACGCCATTGCAGCCGTGCAGGAATTAGGCCGGACGGCCCTTCCGGCAAACTACAGCATCGCGTTCTCCGGGCTCACAAGAGAAGAAATTGCTGCAGGTAGCCAGACCGTTTTCATCATCATTCTCAGTATTTTGTTCGTCTACTTCATACTTGCCGCGCAATATGAAAGTTATTTGATTCCGTTGGCGGTACTCTTTTCGCTGCCTGTGGGGATCATGGGGGCGTATGTTACGACCAAAGTCGCCGGCCTTCAGGTCAACATCTACTTTCAGATTGCGCTGGTCATGCTGCTGGGCCTTCTTGCCAAGAATGCGATCCTGATCGTTGAGTTTGCCATGCAGCGGCGCAAGGCCGGGATGGGCATCGCGGAGGCCGCCTTTGAGGGCGCGAAGGTCAGGTTGCGCCCAATCCTGATGACATCGTTTGCTTTTATTGTGGGGTTACTTCCACTGGTCTTCGCGTCCGGCATTGGCGCTGCCGGTAACCGCTCCATCGGAACGGGGGCCGTAGGCGGACTCCTCATCGGAACCATCCTTGGCGTATTTATCATACCCATCCTGTACATTCTTTTCCAATGGTTACAGGAAAAAGTGAGCCGCAGGAAACCAGTACCCGAAGCAACCAACGCCTGATCATCAAGAGGGAAATTAAAAATGAGAAAAAGAATATTGTTCAGGTTTGCAGTGATACCCGTGATGCTCGTCGCGATGCAGTCCTGTTTCGTGGCAAAGAAGTATACGCGTCCCGAAGTAGTTCACAGTTCATATTTCAGAACCGATTCACTTGCGCAGGACAGCGCCACCGTTGCAGACGTCTCCTGGCGTGATCTGTTCAAAGACTCGGTACTCATAACGCATATTGAAAAAGGGCTTGAACAGAACATGGATATACGCGTGGCGCTGGAACAAATCGTCACGGCGCGGGCCTATTACCGGCAGGGCAAGGCAGCCTATCTCCCGACGCTGAACGCCGCCGCCAGGGTGAACCACCAGGAGCTGGCCCGCAACAGTCAGTTCGGGGCTTTCTTCGACGGAGCCATTACTCAATACGAAGTGACGGGCGCACTGTCATGGGAGGCCGACATCTGGGGTAAGATCAGGAGCGCCAAACGGGCAGCAGAAGCCTCTTACCTCCAGTCGGTAGCGGCGCACCACGCAGTGAAGACCGAACTGATCGCCGGCATCGCGTCGCTGTATTTTCAGTTGCTTGCATTCGACGAACAGCGAAGGATCACCGGGCAAACCATAGCGACACGCGAAAGCAGTCTCGAAACAACACGGGCGCTGAAAGATGCGGGTACTGTCTCGGAAGTAGCGGTAAAACAGACAGAAGCTCAGTTGCATACAGCCCGTGCGTTACTGGTGGATATCAACCTGAATATCAAGCTCGCTGAAAATGCCCTATCGATCCTGTTGGGAGAGGAGCCGCAGACTATCCGGCGCACGAGCCTTGGTTCCCAGTATATTCATGACGACCTTCGGATCGGGTTCCCGCTGCAATTGTTGAGAAACCGCCCGGATGTGATCGCTGCGGAATTCAATCTGATCAATGCCTTCGAACTCACCAACGTTGCGAAAAGCAATTTCTATCCATCGCTCACCCTCTCTGCGACCACGGGCCTCCAAAGCCTCGAACTGGATAAGCTCTTTAGTGTCAATTCGCTTTTCGCAACCGTCATCGGAGGGCTGACCCAACCTGTATTTAACGGCCGACGTATACGCACGCAGTACGAGGTTTCCCTTTCACAGCAGGAGCAGGCCTACCTTCGCTTCCGGCAAACGCTGCTGAACGCAAGCCGCGACGTTTCAGATGCGATGTATTCTTTTCAGGCCGCAGGTGAAAAGATCGATATTAAGACCCGGGAATTTGCTGCCTACGATACGGCAACGACGTACTCGGAAGAGCTGTTGAAAAGCGGATTTGCAAACTACCTGGAAGTTCTCACCGCACAGCAAAATGCGTTGAACGCCCAGCTCGATCTGATCAATGCGCGCTTTAACAGGATCAGTGCCGTGGTCGATGTGTACCGCGCGCTGGGCGGCGGATGGCGATAAAAAAGTTTCAAAATTCAAAATTGTGACCCTTTGAGAATCTTGAAACGGTCTCCCCAATCTTAAATCTTAAATCTTAAATTTCCTGTCCATTTCTTAGTATATTTCAGCAGTGCTGGCTTTTTTTACCACAAACAGCAGCGGGCATAAATCATGATGAAATGAACTGGGTAGTCATCCTGGATATTCTCTATATTATTATCCTCGTTCTCGTCTGCCTCCGGATCATTTACGATACCACGAGTACCAATAAAACGCTGGCTTACCTGTTGCTCGCCATCTTTATTCCTGTCGCAGGAATGTTGTTCTATTTTTCGTTCGGTATCAATTACCGGAAACGCAGGGTGTACAGCAAGAAACTGATCGAGGATGACGCGTTGCGCCGGCAGGTGATCAATGAGGTGATCCGCGAAACGGAGCTCAATCTTAAAAAGGAAGTTGATGCGGTTGGCGACGCGAAAAACCTCGTTCACCTGTTGCTGAATGACAGCCTGAGCCCGCTGACTTCCGGAAACGCAGTGAAGCTTTTGCTGAACGGAGAACAAAAGTTCCCCGAGGTTTTTGAGGCGCTGAAGAATGCAAAACATCACATCCACATCCAGTATTATATCTACGATAACGATGTGATCGGAAACCGCGTGAAGGATGTGCTGATTCAAAAAGCGCGAGAAGGTGTGAAGATCCGTTTTATCTACGATGCCTTCGGAAGCCGGTCCATCCGGAAAAAGTTTTTGCGCGAACTGCAAAAAGCGGGAATTGAGGCGTATCCTTTCAACCGCATACGCATCATGCCGCTGGCCAACCGTTTAAATTATCGCAATCACCGGAAGATCATTGTCGTCGACGGGCACACCGGATTTCTCGGTGGCATCAATATCAGCGATCGTTATATCAACGATCCTCAATATAAGCGCGGCAAAAAGCGCAAGTTGTACTGGCGGGACACCCATCTGCGCATCGATGGACCGGGAGTTCAATATCTTCAGTATCTTTTTTTCTGTGACTGGAATTTTTGTTCGGGCCAGAAGCTGCAACCGGACCCGATATATTATGATGACCGGAAACATCCCATGGGTGCTGAGAACGTCCAGATCGCCGCCAGTGGTCCGGACTCTCCGACACCCACCATCATGCTATCGCTTGTCCAGGCGATCAATCTGGCCAGAAAAGAAATCCTGCTGACGACGCCGTACTTTATACCCGGAGAAACTATTCTCAATGCGCTGAAGGTAGCATCACTGGGAGGCGTAACGGTAAAGATCCTTGCGCCTGGAATTTCAGACTCTAAACTTGTCAACGCCGCTGCCTGGTCGTATTACGGAGACCTTCTGCGTGCCGGCGTGCAGATATATCTTTATCACAAGGGATTCATACATGTCAAGACGATGGTGGTGGATGACTATATTTCCATTGTGGGGACAGCCAACATGGATTACAGAAGTTTTGACCTGAACTTCGAAGTGAATGCGGTGGTGTATGGTGAGAAGCTTGCCACCGAATTACGATCGAGTTTTTTGTGCGACCTGCAGGATGCTGAAAAGATTCAGGCAGACCGCTGGCGCAAGCGTCCGATGTTCAAACAGCTGCCTGAAAGAATTGCCCGATTGCTATCCCCGCTTCTATAACGACGCACGACAAAGGCATGGAATACTACTTACAAACAATAGATGAGGTTGCCAAGGGTTTAAAGACGGGCCCGCAGGGATTGTCAGCAGAAGATGCGCGCAGGCGGCTTGCGGAATACGGGAAGAACAGCCTGGAAGTAAAGAAACGCAAGACCATTTGGGGAATGCTGTTCCGCCAGCTTACCGACTTCATGATCCTGATTCTCCTGGCCGCGGCGGTGATCTCCGGTATTGTTGGCGATCTCACGGATAGTATGGTCATCCTGGCGATCGTTATCATCAATGCGATCGTCGGCCTGGTGCAGGAATGGCGTGCGGAAAAAGCAATGGAAGCGCTGCAGAATATGGCGGCGAGTCATGCGCGCGTTCTGCGCAATAATCAATCGATGGAGATTGCCGCCGAAGATCTCGTACCGGGAGACGTTGTAACACTCGAAGCGGGAAATATTATCCCGGCGGATCTGCGTTTCATTGAAACATACACACTCAAGGTCGATGAGTCATCCCTCACGGGGGAGTCGCTGAATATTGAAAAAATTGCTGATGGATTGCAACCGGGAGAGTATCCATTGGGTGACAGGGTTAATATGGGGTACAAGGGAACCTTTGTAACCAATGGCCGCGGCGTCGGATACGTGGTAATGACGGGGATGAAGACTGAATTCGGGCGCATCGCGAAGATGATCCAGACCGAAGAGGTCAAGACTCCCCTTCAGAAAAGACTGAATTCCTTCGGCAGGATCCTCACGGTGATCATTCTCGTTCTCTGTGCAGTATTTTTCTTTGTCGGATGGTATCGCGGTGAATCCTGGTCCACCATGCTGCTCACCTCCATCTCGCTTGCGGTAGCAGCCATCCCGGAGGCGCTGCCTGCGCTGGTTACAATAGCCCTGGCGTTCGGCGCGAAAAGACTTGTGAAAAACAATGCGCTCATCCGCAAACTCCCCGCAGTGGAAACGCTCGGTTCCGTGACCTACATCTGCTCGGACAAAACGGGCACGCTGACACTCAACAGAATGACGGTGCAGGAAATTTATGAGCCTGAATCTACACCTGAATTTTTTGAAGAGGACAGCCTCTTGCGCGCAATGGCGCTCAACAATGACGTAAGCAAAGACCATAACGATGTGTGGGTGGGAGAGTCCACCGAAGTGGCGCTCGCGCAATATGCGCTCGACAACGGCTATGACCGTCCATCGCTCGAGTCAGGATTTCCGAGAATTGCAGAGCTGCCGTTTGATTCCAGGCGCAAGTGCATGACCACGCTCCATCGTTCGCCCGTGGGAATAGTCGCCATTGTGAAAGGCGCCGTCGATGTCTTGTTCCATAAACTCCGCGAAGACCAGCATGAAGCGATCCCTGATTTCGAACAGAAAGTGGATGAAATGGCAGCGAAGGGTTATCGTACCCTCGGATATGCGGTGCGCATTTTTGACGAATTGCCGGAAAACGCAAACGCTGATGAAATAGAATCTGACCTCACTTTTATCGGGTTTGCCGGCATGATGGACCCGCCGCGGGAGGAAGCAAAACAAGCAGTGACGGAATGCCGAACTGCAGGAATCAAGCCTGTTATGATCACGGGGGATCATAAACTTACTGCGAAAGCGATCGCCGAACACCTCGGCATTGTTTCTTCTGAGAAGGATCTCATCGTCTCCGGTCCGGAACTTCAGAGAATGAGTCAGGAGGAATTCGACCTGCAGGTGAAGGATATCAGCGTTTACGCCCGGGTAAGCCCGGAGCAGAAGCTGCGGATCATCAGTGCCTTGCAGCAGAAAGATCAGTTCGTGGCCATGACAGGTGATGGCGTGAATGATGCGCCCGCCCTTAAGAATGCCGATATCGGAATTGCCATGGGTATCAATGGTACGGAGGTGTCAAAAGAAGCTTCTCACATGATCCTGCTCGATGACAACTTCGCCACCATCATCAAAGCGGTAAGAGAAGGCCGTCGCATATTTGATAATATCCTGAAATTTATCAAATACATCATGACCGGTAATTCTGGTGAGATATGGACACTTTTTCTGGCACCCTTCCTGGGATTACCCATTCCCCTGCTGGCCATTCATATCCTCTGGATTAATCTCATCACGGACGGCTTGCCGGGTCTTGCACTCGCATCGGAGAAAGCAGAACCAAACATCATGCAACGCGCCCCGAGAGATCCGAAGGATAATATTTTTGCCCGCGGAATGGGGTGGCATATCCTGTGGATAGGACTGCTGATGGCCATCGTTACGCTGGGAATGCAATGGTGGGCTATCAATCACTCGCACGCCCATTGGCAAACGATGGCATTTACCGTTTTATGCTTTAGTCAGCTTGGCCACGTGATGGCCATACGGTCTAACACCAAATCCCTTTTCAAACTCGGTCTGTTCTCCAACAAGTCGATGGTGGTAGCGCTCGTGATCACCATGTCGCTGCAGCTGATCGTCATATACGCCCCCTTCATGAACCGGATTTTTAAAACCCAGCCGCTCACCCTGGAGGAATTGGCCATTACAATCGTGGCCTCCTCGATTGTGTTCTGGGCAGTGGAAGCGGAAAAGATCTTTAAAAGCAGAAGACAAAAAACATAAGGCACCGCGATCAGATGGTCACCGTTACTTTTTTGCTTTCTGCGTTTTCTGCTGTAATTTCAATTTTCATTTTTACTTTATGAGACACTTGCTTTTTGTCGTCGTCCTTTGCAGCGCCGTAAGTACTGCGTTGTCACAAAGCAGCGCACAGGATTCTGTGTACATGCGCCATCATTATGATAAAGTTGAATACTTTATTCCGATGCGCGATGGTAAGAAACTTTATACGCTGCTGTATATACCAAAGGACAAGCGCAAACAATATCCGATCTTACTGAACCGCACCTGTTACAACGCATCGGCTTACGGCAATTTCAAAACCCATTCCCACCCGAGCCGCTACCTCGTCCGCGATGGCTATATCCTGGCGTTTCAGGACGTTCGCGGGAGGTTCCAGTCAGAGGGGACATTCAGCAACATGACCCCCAACATCCCGGGAAACGATCCAAAGGACAAGCGTGCCATTGACGAAAGTTCAGATACATGGGATACCATCGACTGGATGGTAAAAAACATAAAGGGGCACAATGGCAAGGTAGGAATGTACGGCATATCCTATCCGGGATTTTATACCGCAGCCGCCCTTCCTGACGCGCACCCTGCGCTGAAGGCATCCTCACCGCAGGCGCCCATCGCCGACTTCTTCTTTGATGACTTTCACCATATGGGGGCATTTCTTCAGAGTTATACGGCCGCGTTTCCTGTGTTCGGTGTCCAGAAAGACAAGCTTACAAAAGAACAATGGTTCCATGAGGAATTGACACGTCTGGGAGGGCAGAACATCAAGGACGCCTATGATTTTTATCTTGACATCGGACCGTTGAAGAACATTACCGAACAATATATGGGTGATAACTTTTTCTGGAACCAGGTAGTGGACCATCCTAATTATGACGACTTCTGGCAGCAGCGAAACCTGCTTCCCCATCTAAAAAACGTTCAGCACGCTGTGATGACGGTCGGCGGATGGTTCGATGCAGAAGATCTCTATGGCCCCCTCAATATTTACAAACGGATCGAAGCTACCAGCCCGGCTGCGCGCAACCTGATCGTTATGGGACCTTGGGGCCATGGTGACTGGGCAAGAGAAGAAGGAAAGAGTACGCACCACCATATTTATTTCGGCGACAGCATTTCCACATTTTACCTTCGTGAGATTGAACGCCCGTTTTTTGCCTACCATCTGAAGGGTGTCGGAACGGAAAACCTTCCGGAGGCCTATATGTTCGATACGGGAAATAAGGAGTGGCTTAAGTTTCAAACCTGGCCGCCGAAGGAAGTTGAGCCCCTGAGATTGTATTTTGCAGAGGACGGAAAACTTTCGATCAATAAGCCTGCCGACGAACAGGCGGTCTTCGAATACACCAGCGACCCTGCTAAACCTGTCCCCTATACCTCCGAGACCGAAGGATTGACCTTCACGCCCCGAAGATTTATGAGTGACGATCAGCGTGCAGCCTCCAGCAGGCCGGATGTACTGACCTTTGAGACAGCGGTGCTTACCGAAAATATTACGGTCGCGGGCGAGATCATGGCGAAATTGAAAGTCTCCATCAGCACGACGGATGCTGATTTTATCGTCAAGCTCATTGATGTCTATCCGCAGAACCACCCACAGTATGAACACAATCCCGGGAATGTTGTCATGGGTGGTTATCAGCAGCTTGTCAGAAGCGAAGTGTTTCGCGGAAGATTCAGGAACAGTTTTGAGAAGCCGGAACCCTTTACTCCCGGAGCAACCACGGACGTGAGTTTTCCGCTGCAGGATGTACTTCATACCTTTAAGAAGGGCCATAAAATGATGATCCAGATCCACAGCACGTGGTTTCCGTACATCGATCGCAACCCCCAGAAGTATGTGGATAACATTTACAAGGCCAATGAGGAAGACTTTATCAAAGCCGTGATCAAAGTGCACGGAAGCTCTGTGATCGAAGTCGGCGGGGAACAGGGACTGAATGCCATCATCGATCTGAAGAAGTAGGAGCAGGGGAATCCGGAGTTAGTTTCGCGGTTCCCTTTTATTTTTCCGTTGGCTGTGCTACATGGAATGGAAATGCTTCGGAAGGAACTCTTTCCGCGCGCATGATCTTTTTCATTTCCTGAACTTTCTCCGGAAATTTTTCGGCGAGATCATGCTCTTCAGAAGGGTCATCCCTCAGGTTGTACAATTCGAATGGGCCCGAAGGCATCTTCAGGACGTTGTATTGAACAAGTTTCCAGTCATGGCGCCGGAGTGCCATGCGGCCACCAAGTTCATGAAATTCCCAGTATAAATGGTCGTGTTGCATTTGCTGCTGAGGCTTCCCCAGCAGCGTTGGTAAATAGGATACGCCGTCGATGCGGGCGTCCATTTTTATTGAAAGCAGGTCCGCCAGGGTCGGCATCAGATCCCAGAATGAAGAAACGTGGCTTGACACTTGTCCCGCCTTTATTGTACCCTTCCAGCGGGCAATCATCGGCACCCGGATCCCTCCCTCATACAGGTCTCGCTTGTAACCCCTCAGTATTCCGTTGCTGTTAAAATAATCCGGATCGGCGCCTCCTTCGACGTGCGGACCGTTGTCGGAGGAAAAAACGATCAGCGTATTTTCATCGAGCCCGAGCGCGGCAACTTTGGCGACAATACTTCCGACCTGCTCATCCATCAGATGGATCATCGCTGCAAATGCCGCATGGGCTTCCCGTTGGGAACCATAGGGACCTTTTCTGAAGGTTTCTCCTGTATCCACACCTTCGAAATTCTTTTCCGGTAAAAATTTTCCCCGGTAGAGCGCCATATATTTTTCCGGTGCAGCAAGTTCCGCATGTGGAATGATCATGGGATAAAACAGGAAGAAGGCGCTATCGCGATGATCTTCTAAGAACTGCAGCGCCTTTTCGTGGATGATTTCCGGGGCATAGTCGTTCTTGTCAGACCCTTTATTTCCGTCCGGAAAAACCTTGGTTTGATTATGCCAAAGGTATTCCGGATAATAATTGTGCGCGAGGCGCTGGCAATTGTATCCGAAAAACTGATCGACGCCGTGCTGCCCGGGTTCTCCTTCGGATCCCGGAAATCCCAGCCCCCATTTACCAAAGACGCCCGTTACATATCCTGCCGACTTCACCATTTTCGTCAAAGTGTACGCTTCACCAGGAAGGGGCCATTGCCCCTCGGGCTGCACTTCTTTATTTCCCCTGACGAAGGTATGCCCCGTATGAAGTCCGGTCATCAGCGCTGAGCGGGAGGGGGCGCACACAGGAGCGCCGGCGTAATGATTCGTGAACTTCATGCCTTGCAGCGCAAGCTTGTCGATGTTCGGGGTTTGAAAATGTTTTTGGCCGTAACAACTCAGGTCGCCATAACCAAGGTCGTCGGCGAGGATAAAAATGATATTGGGCTTCGCAGCGGTCTGGGCACGGATACCCGCAGCGCTGAACAATACGAGCATTATTCCGGCCGCCCGCAAGGAGAAAACAATCAGGAATTTTTCAAGCCGGTAATTGCGTTGCTTTGTCATGGTGTAATGCATGGGCGACATCGTGATTTATTGACCTTTTTGACAGGTGGAAATATCGTTTCGATTGTTTTCCTTAATTTACGCTGATAAAATATAGATACCCTGACATTAAAAAACCAACGGATATGAAGTTATTACATGGCCTTTTTTTGGCAAGTTTATGCGCAGCCCCTTTCGCGGCGCAATCCCAGGAAAAATTATTGTTCAGGGAAGACTGGAAAGAGATCGCGGCTGCACTTCCTGTCACACAGGAACATGTTTCGAATAAAGACCTTGTGCTTGCCCTGTACGGTCCTGCAAGCAATGCCATTAAAAAAAGCAATCATCCTGAAATTCCCAACGATCCGTTTTATATCTGGTCGGGAGAGTGCAAGGGTAACTGGGCTGTCGGTTTGCGACACCAAAACAAGCTGGTGGACCTTACTGGTAATGCGAAAATCAACTTTCGTTCGAAGCAAAGCGGGTTTCGTCAGCTGCGCATTATTCTGAAGCTTGGCGACGGCAACTGGATCGTCAGTGACCAATACGCCGGGTTCACGGAGGACTGGACTGAAAAAGAATTCAGGGTGGCAGACATCCGGTGGAGGAAGCTGAACATTGAAAATATTACGGAGGGGCCATGGGTCAAAAGCCCGGATCTGAGCAAGGTGATCGAAATTGGATTTACGGACCTGATGGCAGGGGGAGGAACACCCGCTTCGTCGCGCCTGGACTGGATCGAGGTTTATGGGAAGGCAGTCAATCAGTGAGCAGTCGACGGCGCCCCGTCGGGGGTAGCGTTGTGCAAAAAAATTAAGGTGTCAATGATCAGAAGGATTCACAATCCGGCGATTTTATGAACGGAACAAACGGATCTTTTGTGACAGGGCGATGCAGCACGAGTCTGCTCGCCGTGTTGTTCATGATGTATCTGCTTTTTTCCTGTTCGAAGGAAAACAAAGGTGAGGCCGGCAGCAACAGCACGCCCGAACCGAAGCCGACGGAAAAAATTACCGGTATGGTGTGGATTCCGGGAGGCACGTTCGTGATGGGTACGGATGAATCAGAAGCATACGATCATGAACGTCCCGCCCACCACGTGAAAGTGAAAGGATTCTGGATGGACGAAACGGAAGTCACGAATGAACAATACAAAGCTTTTGTCGACGCGACGGGCTATATAACCGTGGCAGAACGCAAACCGAGATGGGAAGACCTTCAAAAGCAATCTCCTCCGGGCACGCCACCTCCCCCCGACAGCGTGCTGGTTCCTGGTGCATTGGTTTTCACCCCGCCGAAGCAACCCGTGATGCTGAACGACTATTCACAGTGGTGGCGCTGGTTGCCTGGCACTGACTGGAGGCATCCGGAAGGACCGGGAAGCAGCCTGGAAGGACGCATGAAATTTCCAGTCATTCATGTGGCGTATGAAGACGCGGCGGCGTATTGCGCTTGGGCTGGCAAGCGATTGCCGACGGAAGCGGAGTGGGAATTTGCGTCGCGCGGAGGCGCTGAACAACAGCGCTATGCCTGGGGTAACGATCTGAAATATCAGGGCCGATTTATGGCGAATACCTTCCAGGGCAGTTTTCCGAATCACAACTCCGTGGAGGATGGATATGAGCGCCTGTCACCCGTCCGATCTTTTCCTGAGAATGCGTATGGTCTGTACGATATGATCGGAAATGTTTGGGAATGGACCAGCGACTGGTATCACGTTGACTACTTCCGGCAACTTGCCGCCAATGCGGTGAGTGTGAATCCTCCAGGCCCTGACAAGCCTTATGATCCCAACGAACCGTTTGCCATCAAACGCGTTTCAAAAGGAGGATCCTTTCTCTGCGCGGACGATTACTGTGTCAACTATCGCCCCAGCGCCAGGCAGGGCACTGCTTTCGATTCAGGTATGTCGAATCTTGGATTCCGGTGCGTCAGGGATTAAAATGATCGTAACCGTCATTAGCTGCCTGCGTCCGGGCAGGATGTCTATGCGTCGCCGGTGGCGCAACACCTTATATCAATCAGCCTTTTGTATTCTCTGGTTCGCCAGTACTGGCAAGGGCAGCGAATGTGTGAATCAGCGAATATCATTTTAAGGAGCGGCAAACAGCCATCGCACCAATGAATTTTTTATACTAAAAGTTGTTGTACTAATAATTATTATACTAAATTTAAACAACTTAAAACAACCATTCCATGATTCAAACCGATATCTGTATCATCGGCGCGGGACCGGTAGGTTTATTTGCGGTATTTGAGGCCGGACTTCTGAAAATGCGCTGCCATCTGGTAGATGTTCTTCCGCAGACCGGAGGCCAGCTGTCGGAAATTTATCCGAAGAAACCGATCTATGACATTCCCGGTTTCCCGGAAATAAAGGCCGGAGAACTTGTCGCCAACCTCGTCAGGCAGATCGAACCGTTTAATCCGGGATTCACCCTCGGGGAAAAAGTAACGAAAGTCTCCAGGAAAGAAAACGGTGGCTTCGAAGTGACTACTTCGGACGAGACGATGATTTCCTGTAAAGTCATTGTGATCGCCGGAGGTCTGGGATGCTTTGAGCCCCGGAGGCCGGAAGTCCCCGGACTGGAGAAATTCGAGGGAAAAGGGATCCTGTATTTCGTCAAGGATCCTGAAGCATTGCGGGACAAGAAGGTGGTTATCACAGGTGGAGGCGACTCAGCGCTGGATTGGACGATCCATCTGGCATCGCTCGCAAAGCACCTTACGCTGATCCACAGGAATGAAACGTTCCGCGGCGCGCCTGATTCCGCCGAAAAAGTTTTTGACATGGCAAGGGCTGGCAAGATCAGACTGCTCCTGAGTACAAACCTGAAGGGTGTTTCCGGCAACGGTCATCTTGCTTCAGTATCCTGCATTGATGGAAATCAGCATATGCAGATCATTGAGTCCGACTATCTTATTCCGCTGTTTGGTCTGAGTCCTAAGCTCGGGCCGATCGGTGAATGGGGATTGACCGTCGACAAAAATGCAATACCGGTGAATACCATCGACTACTCAACGAATATTCCCGGCATTTATGCCATTGGTGATATCAATACTTATCCCGGAAAACTGAAGCTTATCCTTTCCGGTTTTCACGAGGCCGCTTTGATGGCACAAAGCGCTTTCAGGTTTGTTTATCCGGATCAGAAACTGAGTTTTAAATACACTACCGTAAATGGAGTAAACGCTTTTTAATTATTTGCCATGATCACATTTGAAGTGCTGGACGGAGCGGAGGAACGTCGTCTGATTGAGGTCCCAGAGGATATTAATCTAAGTCTCATGGAAGTGCTGCGTGCATCTGAATATCCCATTGCAGCGACCTGTGGCGGAATGGCTTTGTGCGCTACCTGCTATGTCGAGGTGGTGGAAGGTCATGCGCGACTGGGTGCCCCTTCGGAGGCAGAACTGGACATGCTGGATACGTTACCCTCCAGCACCGCCCAAAGCAGGCTGGCCTGCCAGATTAGAATTGATGATCGCCTGCAGGATGCAGTGTTGCGACTGAAATCATTTGAATCCTGAAGGCAGATCAGCTATCTCGCACAATGCTTCAGTGAACGATCGATTCGGACTTAACTATCCTGTGGGCTCCGCGTAGATGAACCCTGAGCGATTCACCGCACTCACGCTTCCAGATTGTTGTAAATGGTATCCAGCACCCGCTTGAATTGCGTGAAATCGTCTTTCGACAATCCCTCCCAGGCTTTGAGGCGGATGTTTTGAATTTTGGGTTTCATCTGTTCAACCTTCTTTTTCCCCTGTTTGGTAAGCGCCACCTGAAAGCTGCGTCGGTCGGCAGGATGTTGCTTGCGGATGGCGAGTTCTTTCTCGCACAGGAGATCGATGATGCGTGTAAGCGTAGGGTTATCCTTAAAAAGGATTTCGGCGAGCTCGTTTTGTTTCAGACTCGAATGCTCATAGAGATGCTTCAACACCAACCATTGGTCAACGGTGATATTGAGGTCGAGTTCCTTGAACTTCTGCTGAGCGTATTGCTTGACTCTCCGTGCTGTACGGTCGAGCAGGAAAGAATACGAATTGTACAGTTCATCGTTCTTCATACGAAAGATCAGGGCAATGAACGGGAAATTACAACTCTTTTTTTGATCTGGCGACCGCAAAAGAAATTATTTACCAGGCGCTGGAGCCCGGGCGCCGGATTTTCTGAAAATAAATCCCGGGCCTGAAAGCAGCATCTGTTTTTCAAGCCCGGGATTCAAAATAATGGCTAAAGATTAATTGGTTCCGTCATCGGTTCCCCCGTTTGCTGTAACAGCAGCTTGAATACTGTCAGCTTTTTCCAAATGCATTTCAATGTGGGGCAGGTATTTCGAAGCATATGCTTTCACCCGTGCCTCTGTACTGCCCGTCGTGGCAGTTGCAAACATCGCCCGTGCATCCTCATGCATCATTACCTGGGTGCTGATGTACAGAGAATCGAATGAATAGCCGTCTGCTTCGTCAAGTTGATTCTTGATTTCGTCGTGACCCTCATCCAGATCGTTGGGCCATTCAACGCCCTTGAAATCATCTGCGATCTCCTCCAGTTCATTCTGCGCAGTAGTATGCTCCGTCACCATTTCCTGGGCATACGCCCTCACTACGGAATCCGTTGCCTTTGTTGCAGCCAGTTCGCCGAACTTGATCTCGGCCATGTTGCTTCTTGCCGCTTTTTCGACATACGTTTCATCCGCATCATTTAAGGACGGCCTGTCAAGCGTTTCATCATCATCATCACAAGCTACCCACACCAGGGACGCTAATACTATTGCATAAATCCATTTGTTTGTTTTCATAAATTAAAATTTGTTTTTGTTAAACTAACTCCCTCGGCACAAGCTCACAGGGTTTCATAACGCCGCAAGGGATCTTTAGCCATTTTTCCGCTGCTGCTACCGGCTCGGATACCGGAACGAAAAAGTTTCAACGGCAATCATCCCTTAGGAAAAATCATTCCTGCGTTTTTTCCGTTTCTTACCAGTTGGTTCACTTGCTCAAAAAATGAAAGTTTCGCCTCAACCCGGGTTAATCTTTAATGATAACGTCTTTAAATGATCCAAAAGAATCACTGTTGCGCTACCGGCTTTTTTTTTGAGTCAGATTTTCATTCGGACATCACCTGCAGATATCGTCAGCGAAGTGTTCGTTTATCCGTTGAATGATTTTTTATTGCAATACGCGCAAATTCAATCCTGCCTCATGCAAACTTCTACCCTGAAGAATGAAACATGAAATGTGGCTTTCAGGAATGTCAAACCCAGCACCGCCCGTGCGCGCAAAACTTTCCACAGTTCGACAGATAGACGGCTGACAAATCGGTCATGCAGGCACGAAAGGATCCTGCGATGTAAGAATCTTTACAATATTGAATTTCTTTTCTAATTGCGGATAGCGGAATTTTGCATGATATCTGTACGGTTGATAAACCCCCATTTTTTCAGCATGCGAAATCCCTATTTTTCTTTGCTGGCGACAGCCTGGAAATATGCCGGGAACGAAAGGAAGCGCTTCGTTCTAATTTATTCAATGTTTGTCATCGCGAACCTCATCGTGGCGACGAATCCCCTCTTTTACGGATGGTTTGTTTCCGAGCTTCAGGAACATGGCAGCGACGTACTCAGCACCGTATGGATCTATGCCCTCGGATATCTCGGGCTCCGACTGTTGGAGTGGAGTATGCACGGCCCTGCACGGGTAATGGAACAGAAGCTTGCGTTCAACGTCAGCCGGAATTTTCAGGAAGAGTTATACCGGAATATACTTCACCTTCCGGTGCAATGGCATCAGGAAAACCACAGTGGCGCCACCATCAGTAAATCAAGGAAGGCACATGAGGCGTTGCGAACGTTCTTCCAGCATGGATTCATCTATCTGTATTCGTTCGGGAAGTTTGTCTTTTCGTTTGCTGCAATGCTTTACTTTTCGCCGCTTTTCGGAGGCATCGGCATAGCGCTGGGCATGCTCACGATCCTGGTGATCGTTCGATTCGACCGCGTCTTCATAAAGTCATTGAAGGAAGTAAACGAACGCGAGCACCAGGTATCCTCTACGTTATTTGATACGCTTTCCAACATCAGGACCGTCATCACCCTGCGTCTGGAGAAAGTTGTGCATTCGGCTTTTTTACAGAAGCTGGGTGAAGTGTTTCCTCCCTTCAAACGGAATGCAACGGTAAACGAATGGAAATGGTTTACCGCACAAATGCTGATCGGACTCATTTACGCTGTAACGGTGTTGGGATACGTATACCAGCAGTGGGTTCCCGGACAGGCGTTTCAGATCGGCGGACTGATCATCCTGATCGGCTACGTTACACAGTTCACAAGCGTTTTTAATGACATTGCTTCCCAATACACCCAGATCGTAAAATTTCATACGGATATTCAGAATGTCCGCGAGATCGAGGAGGCCTTTGCTCAGACCCCGCAGGGGGAGGAAGAGAAATTCCTGCCTGTCCAATGGGAATTTATCGACATCAAACATTTGAATTTTATCCGTCCCGACAAGACGGGTATGCAAAAACGCGCCGGGTTGTTTGATCTGTCGATGCGCATTCAGAGAGGGCAGCGGATCGCACTCATTGGCGAGAGCGGCAGCGGTAAGAGTACGTTGTTGTCCCTGCTCCGGGGATTGCACAATCCGTTACCCGGGTCGTACGTCACGGTCAACGATTGTATACCGGTAGACCTTGAGAGTATCAGATCTGCGGTAACACTCTTTCCCCAGGAGCCTGAGATCTTTGAGAACACCGTGTTTTACAATATCACGCTCGGCCTTCCGTTTTCGAGAGAAGAAGTAATGAAGGTGTGTGAAGAAGCGCAGTTTACGGATGTGCTGAATAAATTACCGGAGGGCCTCGATACTTTCATCCAGGAAAAAGGTGTGAATCTTTCGGGAGGCCAGAAACAAAGGCTGGCATTGGCGCGCGGCATTTTAGCAGCGCGCAACAGCGATATTGTCCTCATGGATGAGCCGACAAGCAGCGTCGATCCACGTACGGAAAAACTGATTTACAACAGCATGTTTGAGACCTTCAGGGGTAAGGTTATCATATCGTCCCTCCACCGGTTGCACTTGCTCACGCTGTTCGATCACATCTACATCCTGAGAAACGGCCAGGTGGTGGACGAAGGTTCCTTTGAACACCTGAACCGCTACAGTCTGGTCTTCCAGGAAATGTGGGTGCACCAGCGGGCCGAAGTGGCCCAGGAATATCCTTCACTGAATGTGGCATTGTAGAAAGCCTGCCGTGCATGCGCGTCAGTATGCCAGGTGAATTACGCTGGTCGTAAGTTATGAGTCGTTGCAGGTAAGTGCGGAGTCTTTTATCCGGAACAACAACAGATACGATTGATCTCAAATTGAAAAGGTCCTGCCAATACTTTGGCAGGACCTTTACCTGTGGGACGACAGATCGTAACCTGTCTGCCAGCAAAGATTCTGACGTTAGACTTTTACGGCCTCTGCCATGATTCTGTTGACACCATTCAATTCTTCGAACGCCTGGACCATACGTTTCCGGATGGAGACCTCGCCTTCGCGGATCCAGACCCTTGGATCATAATATTTTTTATTGGGCGCATCAGCGCCGGTAGGATTGCCGAGCTGTCCCTGAAGATAGTCCTTGTTCTTTTTGTAATAACCGTGAACACCGTCCCAGAATGCCCATTGAATATCGGTATCGATGTTCATCTTCACCACACCATAGCCAATGGCCTCGCGAATGGCTGCAGGTTCTGAGCCGGAACCTCCGTGGAATACGAAATTCACCGGATTGCCTTTTGTTCTGAATTTTTCCTGGATGTAATCCTGTGAGTTTTTCAGGATGACGGGCTCCAGCTTCACGTTTCCTGGCTTGTACACGCCATGCACGTTTCCGAATGACGCTGCAATGACAAAGTTCTCGCTCACTTTCATCAACTCTTCATAAGCATAAGCGACCTCTTCAGGCTGTGTGTAAAGCTTTGAACTCTCGACACCGGTATTGTCCACTCCATCCTCTTCACCTCCTGTAACGCCGAGTTCAATCTCGAGAAACATATCGAGCTTGGTAAGCTTTTCCAGATAGCGCTTGCAGGTCTCGATATTTTCTTTCAGGGGCTCCTCGGAGAGATCGATCATGTGTGATGTGAACAACGGCTTTCCATGCTGCTTGAAAAACTTCTGGCCATGTTCGATCATGCCATCCACCCAGGGCAACAATTTCTTGGCCGCGTGGTCTGTGTTGATCAGGACAGGCACGCCGTAAAGGGCGCTCGCCTCATGGAGATATTTTGCCCCGGCCACCGCTCCACCAATGGAAGCCTGCTGCGCGTTGTTCGGAACTGCTTTTCCAACAAAGAAGGCGCCGCCGCCATGGCTGAACTGAATGATGATGGGAGAATTGACCTCTTTGGCTGCCTCCAGAGAAGCGTTGATCGTACTCGTACTCGTAACGTTTACGGCGGGTAAGGCGTATTGATTTGCTTTTGCGTGTTGAAAAACTTTTTTCGCCTCGGAGTAACTTAAAACTAGTGACATGATATTCGCGTGATGGTGATTTTCCCGGCAAAAAAGCAACTACTGCGCCGCAATTCCTA
Organism: Chryseosolibacter sp.; assembly: GCA_049791675.1. Lineage (GTDB taxonomy): Bacteria > Bacteroidota > Bacteroidia > Cytophagales > Cyclobacteriaceae > Chryseosolibacter. The sequence continues at coordinate 8,918 of JBARAD010000062.1, read as the reverse complement.
GCGATTGCACAGAAAGTTGCGATGCTGCTTCATGACTACGTTTTCGGTTTCGTTTGCGGGACGGCGGTACAAGGGCGCTGGTGTGGACATCAGCAGAAATGCTCCCTGGACGATGCGAAGATATTGCTTCCGGCAACGACCATTCAATGCCGCTCGACCTTACCGGAACACCCCGTCGCCATGTGAACCCATGTACGACCCCCACGCAGGGTCCTCCTTCATTCTTATCGGTGTGGCTATACGCTTTATTCGCATACCTTTGAAATTAAGGAGGTCGCCATAGTGAAAATACTGGCAGTGGACAATATCCAGGTAGCCATCATCATCCATGTCACCGATCCAGGGGGTGGTAAAGATATTCTTAAAGCGGGTTTGCTGGTCAATGGTCTGGGTTGTGTGCTTTCCGAAATCAATGGCAATCAGTTTGTTTTCCACTGAAGCGGGAAATTGACCGGTAAAGCCAAGTGAACAATCATATTCATTGATGCTGATGATCGCTTCGTCTCTGCCATCGCGGTTGATGTCATAGACCACAGGCGAGGAAAAGCCCGTGCATCCCATGGAATCCATATAGGCAACATTGCCATCGCGCCCGTCGAGCATGATTTGTATGGAACCGGCACTATTGGGCCATTGCCCTTTGCTCACAAACGTAAAAAAATCCGGAACCTTGTCATCCGTAAAATATCCTGCGGCAAGGCTGTTGCTGGATTCAGTATCGGGGATGTTCCGTTTCCAGAGGACCTTATGATCATGTCCGTCGATGGCGAAAACGGTGCTGCCGTGGGAGATGATCGCGACGTCGAGATACCCGTCGCCTGTTATATCGGCGAGGGTAGGAGGGGCTATAAACCCGTGACCGTTTTCAGAGGCGATGATCTTGGCGTTGGATAATTTTTTCTGAAGCAGATCGTTCAGTCTCGCCTCGTATAAATTGCCTGAAATCGTTTCACCACCTGTTCCAAAAATAATGATCGGGTCTTCGCTGTCTTTCCTGGTGAAGCAGACCGGTGACATATACGACTCCCGGCCGTCGGGCATCGTGTCCGCCGCGAGAATGTTTCCGCTTTTGCTGTCAAACAGGATCATCACACCCGGGAACCTTTTTTCGTTGGAATACGGCGCCGCTTTTGAATTGCCCCCGTTTACCGTCAGAAGGTCTGGCACGCCATCACCGTTCTGGTCCGGGACGAGCACGCTGTTGTTGAAATTGAAACGGGCGTGTTTGAGGATGGAGTCTTTTTCGTGGTGATAGCTGTATTCCCAGATGACCTTTCCAGTGCGGCCATTCAGCGCCTTGAAGTAGGGCGACCTGCCACCGATGAAAACATCCTCAGTACCATCACCGGTGATATCGTGCAACGTCGCACATCCGTACATCTGGTCGTCGGAGGGTGCCTGCCAAAGTAAATCCCCTGATTTGCCGTCAAAGGCGAGAATTCCCTGATCGCTTTTCTGGTATTCATTTTCACCTGCGCCGATCACGATGTCGAGCACACCATCATCGTTGAGGTCTGTCGCTCTCGGAGATGACTGAGAGCCAATCCGTGGAAAATCCTTATCCCATATCAATTCACTTTTCTCTCGCCGCGTGCATCCTGCAGCGAAAAGCAATACTCCTGCGCAGAGGATCGTATACCGGAAAAAAATCCGGCCATCTTTTTTTTTCATTCAGTTATTTTTTTAGCGGGGGATCTTCCAGTGTTGGCATGGGAGCCAGTTGTATGTAAATACGGTAGTTGTATCGTTGCAGTTCCATCGGAAACGTGTATATCCTTCTCCTGGAGGAACGCGTAGCGCCATGGTGGTTTAACTTTAATTTATGGTTCTAAGTTTTACTTGCGTTTTGATCCGGACTGAATCCCTGCATCAGGCAATTTAGATTATTCCGGCGAGTTTATTGCACTCACCCTCGACACGACATTTTCTTTGTTCCTGTATCAACCAATTCAACGTCTCATGTGCAACGCCCGTCCACGATACCCGTGTTCGTTGTTTTGGGGGTGATCATAAACCCGGAAGTCATCGCCACGATGAAGTGTCCTGGATATCCGCTTAAATCCTTCCGGATTCCTATTTGGAACCGCGTCTGCGAATATCGATGGGATTGTTGCGTTTCCCGGAAATCGCGGAAGCGCTTATGGTCGCTTCCAGGGAAGGATAACAGGCTCACCTGAAGTTAAGGTTAATCTGCTGTTGTAGCAAATTTCTTGTTTGCTACTATCGACGGATGCTGTTGGAGGATACAATCCTAATTTCTAACTTTATCGTTGGCCCGCTATTGAAAAGCATCAGGTTTCGCGTTTCTCTGGCAATACCGGACCATCTGAATTTAATGAAAATCCCATGAAGACGGTCGCCGGTGCGTGTTTCATTTTGATTTGTTCGCTCTCCCTGTTTGCTCAGAAGAAGTCGACGCTATTCGAGTCGCTGGCGCCTTCCAAAACGGGAATTCACTTCAAAAATATCCTGGAGGAAACGCCCGGATCAAACGTGCTTACCTATGAATATTTCTATAATGGGGGAGGTGTCGCCGTCGGCGATATCAACAATGATGGCCTTGAGGATATTTATTTCACTGGCAACATGAGACCCAATGCGCTTTACCTCAATCTGGGTAATTTCAAGTTCAGGGAAATAGCCAAAGAGGCGGGCGTGAACTGCGATGTGAACTGGAAAACCGGTGTGACCATGGCCGATGTCAACTACGATGGGTTTCTGGATATTTATGTATGCTACTCCGGCAAAGGAGATCCGGAGAAGAGAAGGAATAAACTCTTCATCAATCATGGTGACCTCACATTTACGGACCAGGCCGCAGCGTACGGACTTGATGACCCGGGCCACAGTACCCACGCCTCGTTTTTTGATTTTGATAACGATGGCGACCTGGATATGTATCTGCTGAATCACAATGTGGTTGTGATCCAGGAATTTGAATTCGCCAAAGCAAAAAAAACCAGGCACCCCTATGCCGGCGATAAACTTTTCAGGAACGATAACGGACGTTATGTTGACATCAGCGAACAGGCTGGCATCAAGGGCAATCCCCTCGGGTTCGGACTCGGCGTCACGGTAGCGGACATCAACAAGGACGGGTGGCAGGATCTGTATGTGTCGAACGACTACATTGAGCCTGATTACGTTTACATCAATAACAAAGACGGAACCTTCACCGATCGCCTCACAGAATACATGCAGCACATTTCCTATTTTTCCATGGGTTGCGATGTCAGTGATATCAACAACGACGCACTGCCGGATATTTTTACGCTGGATATGCTGCCCGCCGATAATGAAAGACAAAAACTTCTTTACGGACCGGATAATTATGAGCATTTCGCATTGATGGTGCTCAATGGCTTCTATTTTCAGAACATGCGCAACATGCTTCACCTGAACAACGGTGATGGCACGTACAGCGAGATCGGCCAGTTCGCCGGGATATCAAACACAGACTGGAGCTGGGCGCCCTTATTCGCGGACTATGATAATGACGGACTGAAAGACCTCTTCGTAACCAATGGTTATTACAGAGACTACACCAATCGCGATTTCCTGAAATATAAAGGCGACTACTATTTTGAAAAAGGCAAGGCAAAAGAAAAGGCCGACACTTTCCATCTCGTCAGCACGATGACGTCCACGCCAATCCATAATTATATTTTCAAAAACAATGGCGACCTGACATTTTCAGATAAGTCAGGAGCGTGGGGTTTCAACGAACGCAACTTTTCGAGTGGCGCTGCTTATGCCGATCTCGATAATGATGGAGACCTCGACCTTGTGATCAACAATCAAAATGCCGCGGCAGGAGTGTATAAGAACATCAGCCGCGAATCAAATCCGGACGTTCATTTTCTCCAACTCTCCCTGACGGGAACGGGCAGGAATACCCGCGGCATTGGCGCAAAGATCCAGGCTTATGCGGACGGGAAGGTTCAGTATTTTGAACACATGTCAACACGCGGATTTCAATCTTCGGTCACTGACCGTGTGCATATCGGATTGGGCAATGCGCGTCAGGTGGATTCGCTGTTGATCGATTGGCCCTCTGGGCGCAGACAGGTTTTGACGGATGTGGAGGCGGATCAGTTGCTCAGCGTGAAAGAAGACGCTGAAGAAATATCCGGGGAGCATCATGCCGGGAAAAATAAAACTGTGTTTACGCAAACAGGATCACTGATTCCCTATGCCCATGTTGAGCAGGGATTTAATGATTTTAAGCGTCAGCCGCTTTTGCTGACCATGTTGACTGCCTGCGGACCCGTCATGGCCATGGGTGATGTCAACAATGACGGAAGAATGGATGTTTTTGCCGGTGGCGCGGAAGGAAGTCCCGGCAAAATTTATATTCAGCAGGCAGACGGATCTTTCAAGGAATCAAACGCCCATGTCTTCAATCCGCGGTTTACGGATGCCGATGCCATTTTCTTCGATGCCGACGGCGATCGCGACCAGGATCTTTACGTGGTGAGCGGTGGCTATAATGATTATGGCCCGAAAGATCCATCCCTTCAGGACAGACTTTATATCAATGACGGAAGTGGAAAATTCAACCTCTCCAATGATAACCTGCCGTCTATGCTCACAAGCAAATCAACGGTTGCCCCAGCCGATTTTGATCATGACGGGGATGTGGATCTGTTTGTCGGAGGAAGGGTTATTCCCGGCAGGTACCCCGTGATACCGGAAAGTTTTCTCCTCGAAAACCTGGGAGGAAAATTCCAGGTTGTGACGAAGGATAAAGCCCGTAAACTGGCCGGCATCGGTATGGTGACGGATGCTGAATGGATCGATGTTAATGGTGATGGCTGGGAAGACCTCATGGTGATGGGAGAATTCATGGCCATTGAAATTTTCCTGAGCAAACAGGGAAAGAACTTTGAGCAGGCAACGAAGAAGTTCTTCGATCAGCCCCTGACAGGTTTGTGGAACAAGATGATTGTTCATGATTTTGACAATGATGGTGATAAAGACATTGTTGCCGGTAATCTCGGATTGAATACGCAGCTCAAAGCCAGTAATCAGGAACCTCTGGAACTCGTCTATAAAGATTTCGACGGGAATGGCTCTGTCGATCCGATCCTGACCTATTATATACAGGGAACCTCCTATCCCTTTGCCGGTCGTGATGAGTTGCTGGATCAGATGTACGGCATGCGCAGCAAATACACCAACTATGCGTCGTATGCCAGGGCGCGGATCAACGATATCTTTTCGTCTGAGGATCTGAAAGATGCGGGCGTATTGAAAGCTTCCATGCTTGAAAGCGTCTACATCGAGAACCAGGGTGGACATTTTATGGTGCGCGCCCTTCCCAAGACTGCGCAGTTCGCACCCATTTACGCCATGACACTGGTCGACTATAATAAAGACGGAAAGATGGATCTGGTTGTCGCCGGAAACCAAAGCTCCATCCGCATCCGCATGGGTGTCATCGACGCGAACTTCGGCCAGTTATATGAGGGCGACGGCAAGGGAAACTTCCGCTATGTTGGGCAGCCAGCCTCAGGTTTGCGACTCACCGGTGATACGAAGTCGCTGCAGATGCTTTCAGCCGACGGTGAAGTTTACCTGATGGTAGGTACGAATAACGTAGGCATTCATGCGTATCAATTGAATGCAAATGAATCGATAAACGATTAGGTCTTTGAGCGGTTTGGTGAGCAGTAAGTCATGCACGAAAAGTTAAAAAAAAGGATCATGAAGGCTGGGATAAAAGGATTGTGGCTGACCTGTCTGGTGCTGGCCATGGGCGCGAATGCATTTCCGCAGGCGGGGGAGGGGCCCCAAGAGGAGATTCAATTGCTTGCGGATAATGTTTTTCACTTGTCGGAAGTGATGTTGCATGATGCCGCCAGCCCGCCGGCTGCGAGCAGGGTCTATGCGTATTCACTTTTAGGCGCCTATGAGACTGTGTTCCTGGCGAAGGGCGGACTCCCTGATCTCAATAAGAAATTGTTTCAGGATCCTCAGATGAAGTCGATCGTGCCGCCAAAAAAGATTGACGTTTCTTTTTGCAGCATCTATGCGATGCTTGAAGTAGGCAGAAACCTGATGCCTTCCGGATATCTGTTGGACGAAAAGAAACAGGCGCTGATCCAACATTTCAGGAAGCATAAAAAACTGTCTGAAAAAGATGTTACCCAGAACGTACGTTATGCGCTCGAAGTCGCGCGGCAGGTAATTGCTTATGCGCGGGCAGACTCCTACAATAAACTGAGTACGTATAAACGCTATACGCCCCGGAAAGGAGAGGGATACTGGTATCCGACGCCGCCAGCGTATATGGGCGCCGTTGAGCCCGAATGGAGGACGATCAGACCGTTCTATCTGGATTCGGCCTCCCAGTTTTCGCCACCGCCGCCGGCCCCTTTCAGCAGGGACACGACAAGCTCCTTTCACCGCCAGATGAAAGAAGTCTACCTGATCAGGAACAACGTCTCTGAATCACAGCGCGAGATTGCAAGCTTCTGGGATTGCAACCCGTTTGCGGTTTCTTTTTCAGGACATATGGCCATCGGCTTGAAGAAGATATCACCCGGCGGCCACTGGATGGGCATCACTGGCATTGCCTGTAAAAAAGCTGCCTTGCCCCTGGATTCCGCCATACTCATCCACACAATCGTGGCCACTACGCTGCACGACGCCTTTATCAGTTGCTGGCAGGAAAAATTCAAAAGTGACCGCATCCGCCCCGAGACGGCCATTAACAAGTACCTTGATCCTGAATGGAGGCCTTTGCTTCAGACACCGCCTTTCCCTGAATACAGCAGTGGCCACAGCGTTGTTTCCGCTGCTGTTGCCGTGGTCCTCACACATTTTCTGGGTGATAATTTCAGCTTCACCGACACCTCCGAAGTGTATTTCGGACTGCCGGAAAGGGACTTCAATTCTTTCAATGAGGCAGCCAGCGAGGCGGCGATGTCGAGACTATACGGCGGAATTCATTTCCGCGACGCCTGCGAACAAGGTCTTGTGCAGGGAAAGAAGGTAGGGGACTTTGTGCTCAACAGTTTGTTTGAATATCAACCCTGACCTCCGTTGAACGCCACCGCGCGTGTGAATCGGATAACGAAGTTATCGCACATACTGTCCTCACAACTCACAACTCACTACTCACGATTCACAACTCACTACTCACGATTCACTACTCACCACTCACCACTCACAATTGCGGGCCACCACCGTTCCCGGACCACAGACCACAAGCCACAAGCCACAAGCCACGGACCGCGGATCCGAGCCCATCCGCTCAACCCCGATCCCTCAAGGTCTCAGCTTATTCCTCAGCACGAGCAAAGACGTTCCGCTTTTCTCCCATCGCTGATAGAGGCTGTCCGGCACCGCAGTGGGGAAGGCGAGGGCCGCCAGGACGATGTCCACATCGCGATCGTCATCGATGTCTGCTGTTTCCATGGTGATCCAGCGCGAGCTCGCCGCCAGCGGGGTTTCGAAAGGCGTAAATTTTCCTCCGTTGTTCTGGAGGTAGACGAAGCCGCCCTGGGGAGCTTTTTCAAAATCCGGAAAAAATGAAATGGCGGCGATGTCAGGGTCGCCGTCCTCATCAAAATCGACGGCGCGCGCCATCGATGCTCCGTACATCGGGTAGAACCAGGATTCTTCAAAATGATTTTTCCCGTCGTTGAGAAATATTCTGATGCCATGGTAGGGCTTCAGGATGGTGGAGAAATCAGCGTTATCCCCGTTCGTATAGAGAATGTCCCGATGTCCATCGCTGTTCAGGTCTACCAAATCAAAATAACTTGATCCGTACACCGGGGGGAATTTCAAAAGGACCCTGTAGGCGAAGCGGAAATTGCCGCGGTTGGTAAACAGGGATATTTGTTCGTCGCCCTGGCTCATGAGCGCCAGGATATCTGGCAAACCATCGTTGTTCAGATCCTGAATGATCGTCTTCCTGGTTCCGGGGAACGCATGGATCAGATGGGGAACATAGCGATCTTCCTTTTTCTCTTGGACATATAGCCCACCCGTGAAATTACCGAAAGCCGATACGACCAGATCCTCCTGCCCGTCGTTGTTCAGATCCGCTTTTTGAAGATCCACGGGGCGCTTCAACGAGTCAATCAAGGTTGCAGGCTTCTCCTGACCAGCCGCTAATTGAACAACGGATCCTGCCGCCTGGTCATTCGGATCCATGATGCCCATACATGACACGAGGTGCCTGGCGGAAGGCCCGAAAACAATATCAGATGCAGGACTTTCAAGCTGAAAGGAATCCGCTAAGGTCAGCTTTGAGGTAAGGCGATACAAATTGCTTCTTCTGGTACTGATAAATAAGGATCCGCTGGCCGCATCATATTTCGTCATGGTTAGCAGCGTTTTGCCGGTGATAGGCAGATTTAGCGTGGATACAGCAAATTGGTGTAAAGGTGATGGAGTGATTTTGTTGGAAGCCATTAAGGTATCTGGAGCAACGCTCAGATAATAGTCCCGGATCAGGTTCCACTCTTCTTCAGACACCAGCGGAGCATCCGGGAGGGTCCGGAGGATTTCATTGAGTTCAACTTCGTTCACAAACTGAAGTTTTGAGAAGTCAAGCCCCATCCGGAACTTCATTTCAGGCAGGACGCTTGCATCCCATATTTTCTTATCCAGGAGCCCAGGGTCTACAAATCCGTGACAAGTGGCACAATACCGTTTTGCGAGCGTTTCACCGTCGTTATGGTCGTTGCCACACGAGGGCAGACCGAGTGACATTAGTATGGATAACCAAAAGAAGCGCGTGTTTACACCAATACTGAAAATTCCTGCGTTCATCGTCTGGCTAAATCTACGGCAAAAACTCCCAAGCGGCATCATTCTTAGGTACATGTAATGAAATCGTCGAGGTCGCGATCGTTACCACAATCGTTATTTTATCCTGGCGATTGCGTTGGTGCAATCGATTG
>JBARAD010000061.1:0-7792 GCA_049791675.1 Chryseosolibacter sp. | reverse complement strand
CCCACAACATCCGGGAGGCGCGCATGCTCACGCAGATGGCCCGGCAGAAGAAAGTCGTTACCCAGATGGGAAACCAGGGCGCATCCAATCCGCTGTTGAAAATGGTTCAGGGCTGGGTCGATTCCGGAAAGCTGGGTAAGATTTCAAAGGTGCAGATCTGGACTAACCGCCCCGTGTGGCCGCAAGGTTTTGCTATGCCAGCGCCTGACGAAAGTAAAAAGCCCAAGGACTTGTATTGGGATCTTTGGCTCGGTCCGGCTGAGAACAAACCGTATACGCCTAATCTTCATCCATTCAACTGGCGCGGGTGGTGGGATTACGGAACCGGGGCTTTGGGTGATGTAGGTTGTCACCTGATCGACATTCCTTTCCGTACACTTGGATTAAAATATCCTACGGATGCTGAGTGCAGTGTGAGCTCTATATATTCACAAATGTGGTCACCGGATTATCATCCTGAAGGATGTCCGCCTTCCTCTTTCATAACGCTCCACTTTGCTGCTACAGATAAGAGCAAGGCTCCGATTGAAATGACGTGGAGCGACGGTGGCATCCGGCCATCGCGTCCGGAGATCATTCCTGCCGACAAAGACTTTGGTGGCGCCGGTAGTGCCAACGGAGTCCTCATTATCGGTGAGAAGGGTGTGATCACCACGAACATCAACGACAGCTCACCGATGATGCCGAAGCTTTATCTGAACGATGGCACGACAGATTTCGGTCCGGAAACCGGCGCTACCGATGAGCCTGAATACGGTCACCAGCGGAAATGGGTTGATGCCTGTAAGGCCGGCTTCGGCAGCAAAGAGCATAAGGCGTTGACTTCATCATTCGACTACGCCGGGCCGATGACCGAAACCGTGTTGATGGGTAACCTGGCCATCCGAAGCTACATGCTGAGAAGACAAGCTGGCGACAAAACGGAGTTTTACGGTCGCAGGAAGTTGTTGTGGGATGGAGAGAACATGAAGATCACCAACTTTGAAGACGCCAATCAGTTTGTGGGCAGGACGTATCGCAAGGGCTGGGAGGTGTAGCCGCGTGGTTGATCAAGGTTTTGAAGGCCTGATTATTGGCTGATGCTATACAAAATGGGACGCATAGTGCGTCCCATTTTTTTTAATCCTGGAGTTGTATTGTAACTCATAAAATGCACGCATCAGAATTCCACATCCAACGTTACAACAGCGAAATCTTCCGCTGCGCCGGAAATTCTTCATATAACGTCGGGACGAATCCAAAAGGCTCCGGCCCATGCGTTTGAGTTTGAAAAGGCAAGGGTTTGGCGACCTATCTGGACAACAGCATCTTTTTATTTGCAACGCTTTTGCCATCAACGATCAGTTGATACACATAGCTGCCCGTGGCAAGTATCTGACCGGGAATCTCAATTTCGCCCGGACCTGTGTTTGTGAGCTCGACGCTGTGAACTTCCTGCCCTGCCAGAGAATAGATCTTCAACTGCGCTGAGGTGTAAGTGTCAGGAAGGGAATATGGGATCACTGTTGAGCCTGTGAACGGGTTCGGACGATTCTGTCCAAGATATGCTCCCATGTTGCCTGGTTGTTGAGATCCCGCCAACATCGCTCTAAGGTTTGCAATCTCTTCCTGCAGCAGCTGGATCTGCGTATCCTTCACCTCAAACTGTGCATTAAGTTCTTTGACAGCATTGACGAGCATGTACATTACCGCGTTCGCATCATAGTCGAGGTACTTTTCTTCTCTGCCTGCGGAATCCGCATACGGGAACTCCCCAACAGTATGCGGGGCAATCTTCTGCATTTCCTGGGCGATCACACCAACAAATCGCTTTTCCGTCGGAAGTCCGGCCTTACCATTGTAACGGAACCATACAGGGTTGATCTGCAGAACGTGGCTTAAGCCCTCCTTGTAAGGTTCGACTTGTTGCTTCAGCCTTCGATCAGAAGCTACCGCCCAGGATCCGCCTCCCGGCTTTGCAGCCACGCCGTTAACGTGGAGGAGATATGCAGGGGAGTTTGTTCCTATTCCTACCTTGATCGTTGCCGTTGCGCCGTTCACCCCATTTACAGATCCCAGCACGATGGCGTTCGACACTCTGACATGTGCCCGGTAACCAATAGCCGCGGCGTTGATGAGGCTTCCCGTTGCCGGACCTGCGAAAAAGCCCAGCGACGTGTTTCCGTTTCCGGTTGTGTTTGTTACTCCTGCGGCCCGGCCAAGAAAGGTATTCTCCCTTCCGGTGGTGTTATTTTCACCAGCGCTTAGTCCCCCAAACACATTATGGTTGCCAGTGGTTGTTTTCAGTCCGGCATAATTTCCGAGGACAGTGTTGCCGGCACCGGTGGTAACTGCTCTACCGGACCGAAATCCAAAAAAGGTGTTATTCGAAGCACTTGTTGTGGAGTAACCCGCCTCTGCACCTACAAAACTGTTTTGGTTCCCGGTTGTATTGGTGAACCCTGAGCCGGCCCCGACAAACGTATTGCTCGCTGCAGTGGTGTTATTTGTACCGGAGGTATATCCAACGAAGGTGTTATTCGCTCCGGAGGTGTTGTCATATCCTGCGGCCGCGCCAACAAAGATATTGTAGCTTCCCGCGTTATTGACATAGCCGGAATTAGCCCCTAAAAAAACATTGTAAGCTCCACTTGAATTATAGAAACCGGCTCTGTAACCGGCGAAGACATTTTCACCCAGTCCGCTTGAAGTGAAATACCCGGCGTATGCACCAATGGATGTATTGTAGGACGTTACCTGGTTAGAGGCCCCGGCGTAAAATCCGAACGAGGTGTTCAGGCTTCCCGCGGTGTTATTTACTCCGGCTCCGTAGCCGGCAAATGCATTGTAGTCTCCGGTGGTGTTGTTTGCTCCTGCAGACGTTCCGCTAAAGTAGTTTCCTGTTTGAGCGATCAGCAAATGAGGGCATAAGAATAGTACGATGGCGAAGACCTGACGACGACATGTAGAGGTTTTCATAATAAGTTTGGATGGTAGAGATTGTGAGAAGTAAATCAACGCATCGATTTTGTGTCGTAGTTCCGGCCTCTTTCCGTTCGGGAAGATGTATGCGAAAGGGCAAGTTACTTCCGCGGAATTGTTAGCCCTGAACTACACAAAAGCAAATAACTGATAAATCTGACTAATGAATGTAGATCGCGCTCGCACGATTGTGTATGCGAGACGCGACAGGATCCTTTACGCAGTACGAAGAGCACAACTCAAAGAGTGCAACGCAAGACACACTTCTGATTCGCATATGATATTACAAAAACAACGCTTTAAGAAAGGAAGCGAACGACCATTGAATCGGAAATTGAAAGCAATTCCTGGGTTCGTTCCATACGAAACATCCTTACCGCCTATACTGCAACATCCATTCATAAATATTCATACCGTTTTCCTTGAATGCCGGATCTGTGGCTTTTGTCCATGCGTCGTGGTTCCATAAACCATAAGGAAGAAATTCCGTGTACTTTGGTGGGATCGGGGGATGAAAACTGTTGATTAATGAAGCGAAATTCCGGGTCAGGTTCACATCCATTAGCTGGTCCATGTCATTATGGAATAGCCAGACAGGCAGATGATTGTCTGCAATGCTTTTGCATTTTGACTCGACATCCCCTGACTTTGAAACCCCTGCAATGGCTACCAGCGCAGCAAACAGTCCTGGGTGTGCTGCAGCCACATCGCTTGCTGTAGTTCCGCCTTCGCTGAATCCGACAAGGAAGATACGTGCGGTATCAATGCGATATGTATCTTTTGCATAATTGATAAATGAAAGGACTTGTGTATCCGTGGGAGGTATTGAGAATTGCGGAGCGAGAATAATGAATGAGTAATTACTTCCGTGTACTGTAAAACTCGCCGGGAATCGCTTTTGCTGCAAGAGCTCAGGTATAGCTTCATTTAAGACGTGGTGGAGCTGGCCATCACCATCGCCATGCTGTCCGGCTCCATGAATAAATATGATTGTGGGGTATTGCCTTGAAGTCTCATGATAATGAGCAGGGAGTCCACTATAATATCCTCCTACTACTTCATTTACCAGGAAAAAATTTGCATTCAGGATTGGTGGCTCAGTTTCAATATCGCCAGTGTTGAGATCCTGATCTTCACAGCGGACCAATGAAAACGCAAACAATAAAATAAGTATTCTTACTTTCATAACTTCGTAATGAAGTTCCATTGAAGTTAATCAAACTTTAAGTGCTTTGCTGTTTTTTGTTTTACTACTGGCGCTGGGAATAACAAGAGAATAAAGTAGATTTATTAGCAATCGGCTAATACTGCATCTGACAAGGATTTATTTACTTGTAAGATGTGGACAAAACGATTTTCCTCGTTACTGCCTTTCATTCTTCAAAACGTCAAACTCTTTTTATTATGCTTACAAGCGATGTTACTCCGCCATTGAGATAGCTCTATGGCGGGGTCGTCAGCACACTATCCGCAGTATGACGCCTGGTTGGTTTCATAAGCCGAAGGGAAAGTTATTCTCCCGCGATGGAATTCGTCCGAAATGCCGGGACATGATTCATCGATATCATGAACAAATGAAAGAGAAGACAGGAAAGACAGGAAAGACAGGAAAGTTAAATTACACCTGTTCTTTAGCACGAGGTATTATCGCACTCCTCCTGATATCATTCAGTAATAAAAGCCTTCAGTCCGGAATTAATATGAAATGTACATCACCTTCACATGTTCTAACATGCATAGCGCTGCTTATTACGTTATTCATTTCCAACAACAATGTTGTCGCGCAAGAGAATCAATGGACCTGGATGAGCGGGTCAGACTCACCTTTTCAGGAAGGTGTCTACGGAACGAAAGGAGTGTCAGCCTTCAGCAACGTGCCGGGTGGAAGATGGGCAGCCCGCGGTTGGACCGATGACAGCGGCGACTTATGGTTGTTTGGTGGACAGGAGGAACATCAGGATGCAGAACAAGGCTTCCGGAATGACCTCTGGAGATATAGTGTTTCCCTGAAGCAATGGACATGGATGAGTGGAGATACTATTATTGATCAGTCGGCTGTTTACGGAATTGAAGGAGTGGAAAATGCAGACAACAAACCGGGGGCAAACGCAGCAACGCTTGTGGCAAAGGACGAGGAGGGTAACCTTTGGATGTTTGGGGGAGGTGGTTTTGCATCGGGCGTTTTCGGATATCAAAATGATCTTTGGAAGTACAATATTTCCAACGAGGCATGGACATGGATGAGCGGCGACGCAGAAGTTAACAAAGCAGGTGTTTATGGAACCAGGGGCGTAGCAAATGCAACGAACCAGCCCGGGGCGAGAGCAACAGGCGTTTCCTGGATGGATAATGATGGCAACTTCTGGATCTTCGGAGGCCTTGGTTATGCATTCAATGGAGAATTTGGACTATTGAATGACTTGTGGAAATACAACATTGGTACGAATGAATGGACGTGGATGCGTGGCGATGATCGGATAAGCGATGACGGTGTTTACGGGACTAAAGGGATGGCTCATGAGAGTAATGAACCAGGTGCAAGAGGGGCGCTGATTGGCTGGACTGATATGGATGGTAACCTTTGGCTGTTCGGCGGATTTGGCAACGGAGGATATATGAATGACCTGTGGAAGTATGAGCCTGCCACTAATTTATGGACCTGGATGAGTGGGGATGATATCCCTAATCAGGCGGGTGTTTACGGAACCCAGGGCATGCCGGACGCAGCTAATAAGCCAGGAGCAAGATCGAGTTCATCTGCCTCGGTTGGCAAGAACGGGGAATTTTGGATGTTTGGCGGATATGATCCCAGTGCCGGAGGACGGATCAATGATCTATGGAAGTACGAGCCTGCAACTAACTTATGGACATGGATAAGTGGAGATCAAACCGGGTGGCAGGAAGGTATCTATGGCACCAAAGGAAAAGCGGATCCTGATAATAAACCAGGAGCAAGAGACGAGCCCGTGTTATGGGCAGACAAAGATGGTGACGTCTGGATGTTTGGGGGTAGATATTCTTCGGAGGCATATGGGGTCTTCAATGATCTGTGGAAGTATGAAGTGGCAACGCAGAGAAACGGTGTATGTTGCTTTACGGGAGAAAATGGCGAGATGGTGACGTGTGGTCCGAACGTGAATGCGGTCAATTGCATGGGAAGCGGAGCGAATGCTTTCTTCGTTGGCTACGTCAGCGATTGCTCCGTTATTGATGCAAGTACACTGTGTTCGGTGACCACTGAAGCTGTGTCCTTATCTGCCGAGTATGTTGAAGTAAGCAATTCGGTAAGGCTAGCGTGGCAATTGCCATCCGAACGTCAAACCAGAGGTTTCTTCATCCAACGGAGTATTAACGGGAGTGCATTTAAAAACATCGGTTTCATGCCTGTTAATAGTTCAGGTAACTATGACTTTGTCGATGTTTACCCTCTGCTACAGGGATATTACAAGGTTGTCTGGTTTGAACAACAGGGGTTCGAATCTAACGATGTGTTCGCTGTGGCGACGGAGTCGGATGATTTGCAATTGTTTCCCAACCCGTCTGGTCTTAAAGTAAGACTCCTGATTAAGGACATACAAGCCAATGATATCAATGTCTCGGTGTATAACAATACAGGGAGGCAGGTTTTGACGCAAAGGCTGGATGAAGCGGACGATCCTTATATAGATATTTCTTTTTTGACCCCCGGTTTATATTACATCCGGGCCGAGATAAATCGAAAAATATATTATTTAAAATTCTTGAAGGAGTAATCTCAAATGAATTCTGACATGAGCTGACAGCGATCGCCCGCAATAGAACGGCGGACGGGCAAGACCAGCCGTCCAGTGTCCGACGGGATCCGAACGAAAATCTATTCGCTTCGCAAACTGTTCACGGGATTCGCCAGGGCTGCCCTTACGGATTGCCAGCTTACCGTCACAAATGCGATTAATAATGCCACCACTCCCGATATCAGAAATATCCCTGCACCGATCTCGGTACGGTAGGCGAAGTTCTCCAACCACTCACTCATCGTATACCATGCGACGGGCACAGCGATGAGAAAGCCGATGATGACAAGCTTCAGGAAATCCTTGCTGAGCAAAGTGACAATGTTGGCAACCGTTGCGCCCAATACTTTTCGCATACCGATCTCCTTCGTTCGCTGTTGCGCGGTGAATGCAACAAGACCCAGCAAACCGAGACAGGCGATGAAGATCGCCATTCCGGCAGAAATTGTGAAGAGGGTTGCAAAGCGCTGGTCATTCCTGTATTGCTGATCGAAAGCCTCATCTGCAAACGCATAACGGAAAACATTTCCGGGGAATAACCGGTCATAGATGGCCTGCACACTGCTGATGGCGCCAGGTAAATCGGAGGTAGCAAGCAGAAGGGATATGTGCTGGCCTCCTGTTGTCGGGCCCAAAACGATACTCTGCTGTTCCTGATGAGCGGACGACCACCTGAAGTCTTTGTATACGCCGATGATACGGGCATCGTATCCTCCAATATTCAACGCTTCGTCTACTGCTTCCACAGGAGATGGAAAGCCGAGGGCTTTCACTGCTGTCTCGTTAATGATGACCGTCCATGGAGCGTTCTCATCATCTGATTGCGTAATGTCGCCAAACTCTTTTCCCGCCAGCAGCTCAAGACCATATAACGAGGAAAAAGCGGAGTCGATATAAGTTGCTACACCGCGTATAGCGTTGCTGGGATCATCGGTGGCCTTGCGGATTGCCGCTCCGTTCCAGTTGAACCCCCTGCCCGGTAAAGAGGAAGACGCGGAAGCTTGCCGTACAGCAGGAATGCGTCGTACCTCCTGGAGAAATGTGGCTGTTGCAGCAGC
>JBARAD010000060.1:0-3223 GCA_049791675.1 Chryseosolibacter sp. | reverse complement strand
CCCTTCCACACATTCAAACCTTTCCGGCCCTCGCCTTCAGCCCCGGATATCTTCCCAAACCTGGCAACACATGGCCTGTCCATGCCCATTGGCGCACCGGGATACCACACTTGTAAACCGGCTCCCGGGAACATGCACCGGGAGCCCCGCCCCAATTCCCCACTTCCGGCCTCACAGCCGGTTCGGCATTATATTATTAGGGAGGTATGGAAAGCATTTACCATTGAACGACCTTACACACCCGAAGAAGGACTGGACCTGGGAAATCAAGCCTGAATCGTACTGGTTCCAGTGGCAATTGCCACAGCTGTGGAGCTACCGTCACCTTTTGTTCAGGATCGTCCGCCGCGACTTCCTCATACACCATCAGCAGACCTTGCTGGGGCCGTTGTGGATTGTGTTTCAGCCTATTATCATTCTGGTGATCTACCTGTTGATCTTTGAAAAGGCCGTGGGCCTGTCAACGGATGGTGTACCGCCCACCTTGTTTTATCTATCGGGGATTATTCTGTGGACACTTTTCGCCGAATGTTTTACCGGTACGGCCTTCACCTTCATCCAGAATGGAACCCTTTTCGGGAAGGTATATTTCCCGCGTCTGGTCATACCCCTCTCTTCCGTATTGGTGAATTTTATCCGCTTTGGTATCCAGTTCAGTATTTTTTTTCTGATGCTGATCGCGATCGATCCATCCCGGATCCTGGCCGACCCGCTTCGCTGGCTCTCCTGTATGTTATTTTCCGTGATCGTGGTTGCCGGGCTGGGGCTTGGCCTGGGCCTGGTGTTCTCGATCCTCACGGCCAAATACCGCGACCTGGTGAATGTCATTCATTTGATTGTGCGTTTGCTGATGTTCGCAACGCCCGTCATCTATCCCCTCAGTATCGTTCATCCCGATGTTCGCAGCTGGGTGAATCTGAATCCATTGTGTTCTGTGGTTGAGGTCTTTCGTTATGGTTTTTTAGGCGCAGGCACCTTTACAGAATGGCAGTTATTATACAGCTTCCTGTGCATGGTGCTCTTGATCCTGGCGGGGTCGCTGTTGTTCAACAAGTTTGGAAACAAATTACAGGATGTGATTTAATATGGCACAGGCGATCATTCAGGTTGAAAATTTATCGAAACGCTATTCCCTGGGGCAGGTTGGAACGGGTTCCTTTCGTCAGGATCTGAAACGGTGGTGGCTTTCGGCAGTGCAAAGAAAACAGGATCCGTTCTTTCTGGAAGCCCAGGACAACGATGCGTCTCAACTCTGGGCCCTCCGCGATATTTCTTTTGACGTGAAAGAAGGAGAGGTTTTCGGTATCATCGGAAAGAATGGCGCAGGTAAATCCACGTTATTAAAGATACTCTCCAACATCATCCGGCCCACGGGAGGAACGATTCGTGGCCGTGGCCGCATCAACAGCCTGCTGGAGATCGGAACCGGGTTTCACGATGAACTTTCCGGAAGGGAAAACATCTATCTCAATGGGTACTTTCTGGGGATGCAACGCCTGGAGATCAGAAAAAAATTTGACGAGATCGTTGAGTTTTCAGGGGTGGCAAAATTTCTGGATACGCCTGTGAAGCGATACTCCTCCGGCATGTATATGCGCCTGGCCTTTGCCGTGGCCGCGCACCTTGAGCCCGATATCCTCATCGTGGATGAAGTGCTGGCCGTAGGGGATGCTGAATTCCAGAAAAAATGCCTGGGAAAAATGCATGATGTTTCTTCCAAACAGGGCCGAACCATTTTGTATGTCAGTCATAATCTTCCTTCGGTAGTGAATCTCTGTCAGCGTGCGCTACACCTGGAAAATGGAAAGATGGTTGACATTGGAAATGCGTCGAAGGTTGTGAACCAATACCTCTGCAAACATCAACAGAGGATTCACTTCCAACAATGGGATGATATCACAGAAGCTCCGGGAAATAATTTCATCCGCATGCATTTCGTAGAGCTAATTCCCCAATTAAAAAACGAAGGCGATCCGATCGATATACGCACGCCGTTAAGCGTTCGATTTAAATTCTGGAATTTAATAGCAGAACAAAACATTTGCGTTGGACTGCATTTATTTACGACAGGACGGGAATGCGTTTTTGATATCAGCAGTACGCCACAGGAGTATAACAAAGGTTTGGTGGAAGGCCAATGTGATATACCCGGAAATTTTCTGAACGATGGAAGTTATTATTTCTCGTTGATTTTTGTAAAAGACACATCCGTGGAGCTGTTCTATTTTGAAGAGTGTCTTTCAGTGGAAGTTCAGGATTACCGGGTAAACATGAATTGGTATGGGAAGTGGTCAGGTTACGTTCGCCCGAAGTTTCCTTTTCGTATGAGGCAGTTTGCCCTTGAAAAGGAGATGGTTTAAGGAGCATGACTTTTTCTAAATATATCATTCATCATCTGGATCTGTCCACTGACCTTGAACCCGTTCAGGTTGTCAGTGATCCCGCGCATTATTGTGTATTCTGGTATAAGTCAATACCGTTGGGGGAGGCGTATCTGTTTTTCAGAGAGCCCATTTCCCCTGGTCAGTTCTGGGAAGAATGCATCAAAGCCATTACCCCGGCACTCAGGGCGCATGCTGCAGAAAAAATATTCTTTACGGAGGACATTGCCTTTCCGGAAGCCGATCTTTCGTGTATACGCAAGGTGTGTGCACAGGTACTGGATGAGGTCCATGCGGGTGATTGTTCAGCAACCTGTGATGTTTCGGTAGTGATCTGCACGCGCAACCGTCCCGGATACCTGAAAAGCTGTCTCGAAAGCCTCCAGCGCCAGCGTTGTAAGCCTGCGGAGATCATTGTGGTTGACAATGCATCCATTACCGATGAAACCCTCCGTGTAGCAAATGATTTTCAGGTTCGTTATATCCGGGAAGACAGACCCGGACTGGATGTCGCGCGCAATACAGGAGCGCGCGCAGCGGTCAGTTCCATTGTTGCCTATACAGATGACGATACACAACCCGATACCTATTGGGTTTACCGGATTGCCGAAACGTTCCGGAATCCGGCCATCGCTGCGATGACTGGGTTGGTCATCGCAGCTTCCTTAGAAACTGAAGCGGAGGTTATTTTCGAAAAATTCTGGCCCTTCAACAGGGGATATCTCAAAAGAATCTTCGATGATAGATTCTTTCGCGCTTCCCTGAAGACCGGACCTCCGGTCTGGGAAATTGGTGCAGGGGCGAACATGGCTTTCCGCAACAATATATTTAATGAAGTGGGA